>NZ_JAAMNS010000015.1:0-158003 GCF_011066175.1 Paenibacillus sp. EKM211P | reverse complement strand
CGACCAGGCTACCTTAATCCTCTATGCAAATGAAAAAAGGATCAACCAGAAAGAACTGGTTGATCTCATAATACGAATGGGCAGGCTAGGTTAAGCATATAGCGAACACATCAAAGTGCTGACTGTTTATGTGGAGGTCACTATATATGAAATATGCATGTCCATGCTGTGGTTATAAGACACTGGATTATGAACCACCCGGTACCTATGACATTTGCGATATTTGTTTTTGGGAGGATGATGTTGTTCAATATCACGATCCCGATTATGAAGGGGGAGCAAATATTGAATCGCTAAGGCAATATCAAGAAGCTTATTTACAAGGACGTGTTAATCTTAAGCCAAAGATTAACGATGAGCGCAATGAGAATTGGAAACCACTTTTGAAAAGGTGACAGTCTCATTACGCTAACGGGAAACATTAGTTCAATGACAACAGCGGCGAACACAAGACTTTATTTATCAAGTGTTGTGTCCGCCGCTGTTCCTTTTAATAGACTGGTCCATATTTAGCTGGTGTTAGATCTGGAAGAGAAGAATTATGGTTTTTTCTTGGTTTTAGGCAATACTTCGACTGCTATCTCAGCCCATTTGACAGAGCCGTACGGTGAACTACCTCCCACGAATACATCTGGACTTAGAATATTGACCAAATAAGTACCAGGTTTTTGAATAACGACAGAACCGCTAAAGGATTTATCCTGTTTGAGGGGGATAACGGTCTTTTTTTCAACTTCAACAAAATCACCGTTCTGAAATGCTGCCACTCCAAAAGAAACTTCATTGCTTTCCAGATCCGTAGTAGTCACGACTCCAGCAATTGCTATTGGATCTCCAGCCTGTACACGGAGGTACCCTTGTGTTGGCTTGGTAAAGCGGATGTCTTGCGCGTTCTCGGCATGGTTGTATCTAATAGGAACGGAGGACGGGTTTAATACTTTGCGATGCACCATAATCTTAGCAGACCCTTTATCATTTGTCGTAATTTCCAGTGGATTTGGACCAGGGCGAAGGCCTACTGAATATTCAATCCGCTGAAATGTTCTTCCATTCACTATAATTGACTTTTCAGTTGTTTTTTCTGTTCCCTTAAACGTGCTTATGCCACCTCCAATGGAGCTTGTCATACCACCGTGTCCTGTATTCACCAAAACATAAGCATGCCCGAACTCTTTTTGTACTAATGCGCTAAAAGTGATGTTTTCCTTGTCCGTTGTATACGTTGGGTGAAGCGCTTTGACGACTTTATCGTTCCAGACCCAGTGCATGACTCCATTACTCCATGTATAATTTATTCCCATCTTAGGCAGAAGTGACGCAGGAATATACAATTGATCATTTTTCATAAACGTTTTAGGGATTGGCTCATCTAGCGCTGTCATGGTTCCGTCTGAGTACCTGAAAATCTTTGATTGGTTAGGCATCAACCGAAATGAGGAAAAAGGTGCCGAGTTCTCAGTATCAAACTCTGCCCACCTGCTGCCTGTCTTTGCATCCCACTTGATGGTTGCCAGATGAGCTGTCTCCAGCCATTTGAACGGGAAATACAAGTGATTATTTCTTTTCAGCAGGGGAGCGGTCTTTATGGAGACGGAATCCAGCGATAAAGAAGATTTGTTTAATTCGGCAGTCAGTTGGTGCGGAACCAGATAGAACACAGCCGCATCCTCTACTACAACGGGAAGATTGGAATTTGAATTCTCCGCATAACTCAGAGCCGTTGGAAGCAGGCCAGAAATCAGAAGGCAGGAAGATACAAGTAGAGAAACAACAATTCGTCTCATTGAATAACACCTGATTTCATTTTTTTATCATATATACCAGAAAAACGAAAAAAAGTTGAACAGATATAAGTCTTTTATTCTGACTATTAGCCTTTTTGAATAACTTAGTTCTTTCATTCACCTGCTTTCTTATTTTGTTTTATGACAAGCTTTATGATACTTCGACATGACTTTTACTATAAAATACAAATAAGACTAATTTACTTTGGAGGTGTCTTATTGGAGTTGTTTCTATTTTTACTTAACATTTTAGTTATCCTCCTTTCTATTGCTGGCGGAGTGCTTTTAATTGGATTAGTGTACAGAGGATATATACTGCTAGGTTTGCTTATTGCTGAGAAAAAGAGAAGAATATCGGATCAATCTCAAAATCAGGTTTGACTATTAGCCCAACATCCGATGGCGGTTACATTCAATGAGAATGCTTACTTTATAGCGGCTACGCTTGTGGCCATCGGCATATAAATTCCTCCTCAAAATGAGTGCAAGAAAGCCGACATAGCTTTGGCGGCAGTAGTTAGTATATTTTTACTGATTATAAAATTGAGAAATCCAAGCGGACGTCCAAATTCAACACGGAGTCAATGCTTCGCTTCAACCTTTTCAGCGCAGGATGAATCGAGCGTCGCTCATATTCGTCCCGATCATCCTCGAAAAAGCTACGCAGCATCAAAATTTTGACAGTTTGAATATCGGCCTCAAAATCTTGCGAATCCCAAAAGCAAATACAGTCATTGTGGTCCATGAGCTGCGCATATTCTGGATATATTGATCGTTGATTATATAAGTCCGAGTGGAAGTAGGGCTCTTCAGACCGAACTCTTCCCACTTCGCCGGATCAGTCGAACCTCCGAGCCTTACAAGCATATTCGCTGACTCGCTATTTATTTTATCTGGAATTTGCTCGTATGCTTGGATGATTTGCTCATGAAATTCGTCGATCGGATTGCGGCTAGCAAGGCTCTCCAAGTGGATGCCTTCCCGAAGGTAAGAAATGTATGCCAGATGGTCGGCCCAGAACTTGTCAATATAATAAAGCCGTACCCGCTGCTCCGAAGGGCTCATCGGCGTCTCTCCTTTCAAAATTGCGAGCCGCTCCTCGTATAGAATACGTCGCTGTTCCTCCACCATATCCGAATAACGGTTTAGTTCCTGGTGGATATCGAAGTTCTGGCCCATAATAACACGTTGAATATGCGCGATTTTGCTGCGTAGCGCTGGGTCTTCGAGAGCCTCATCCTGCCTGGGGGCGCGAATCGCTTTATGGATGCCGAACCGAAGTAACAACTCGTCCTCCAAGCTTACGAAAAATACGGAAGCTCCAGGGTCGCCTTGGCGCCCAGAACGCCCGCGCAATTGGTCGTCGATCCGCACGCTTTCGTTTACATGCGTACCAATCACGTATAACCCTCCTAGCTTGGCGACAACTTCTGCTTGCATAGGGTTGCCACCGCCGAGCCGAATGTCGACGCCGCGTCCCGCCATATTCGTAGACACCGTCACGGCACCGATTTCTCCCGCTCTTGCAATGACCTCGGCTTCTTCTGCATCGTTTTTCGCATTCAGAACATGGCAGGGTACGCCGTCAACTGCTAGCGCCTCTGCCAGCATGTCAGACTCCTCTACGCTTGACGTACCAATGAGAATCGGCCGTCCCATCGCATGGACGGACAAGATTTCTTGGACAAGCGCCTTAAGCTTGGCTTCCTTATGGGTAAAAATCCGATGCGGTTGGTCGATTCGTATGTTTGGCCGATTCGGTGGAATTTGCACGACCTGCAGTGCATAAATCTCTTTGAATTCCATTGCGGAAGCGTGCGCGGTAGCCGTCATTCCGCAAATTTTTGGATACAGACTAATGAAGTGTTGAAGGGTGATCGTTCCGAGAATTTTTCCGCCGACTTTCGAGTGCAGCCCTTCTTTGGCTGCAAGCGCGGCTTGCAGTCCTTCTGGCAAATGCCTGTTCTCCGCCACGCGGCCGGTATATTCGTCGATCAGCTCGATTTTACCGTCCCGGACGATGTAATCGACGTCTTTTTTCAATAACGTTTCCGCATACAACGCGCAATTTAACGACGACAACAAATGACTATTATGGCTTTCATACAAATTGCCGCATCCCAGCAACGACTCCGCTTTCGCAGCGCCCACCTCATTCAAATAAACGTTCCGCTTGAACTCGTCGAAGTCGTAATACTTATCTTGCTCAAGCTGCTTAGTCACATCTGCGAAACGAATTACGTCGTTGCCGGAAGAATCCGGCTCGCCAGCGATGACTAGCGGCACCCGAGCTTCGTCGAGAAGCAGTGAATCCGCTTCGTCAACGATGACGTAGTGGAAAGGACGATGCACGGTATCGGCTTCGCTTAGTGTGATCGTGTCGCGCAAATAATCGAATCCCGCTTCTTTGGCCGTAACATAGGTTATATCTGCGGCGTACGCTTTTCGTTTCTCGGACAAGCTCATGCCCGCTTGAACCGAGTTTACCGTTAACCCGAGGAAACGATAGATCGGACCCATCCACTCCGCATCCCGATTTGCCAAATAATCGTTAAAAGTGAGCACATGCACGCCTTCGCCGGTCAGCGCATTTAGATAAGCAGGCATAACAGCAGAGAGCGTTTTTCCTTCGCCGGTATGTTGCTGAATCACAAATCTCTCGTGCAGAGCGATGGCAGCCATAATCTGGACATCGTAAGGCTGTAATCCGAGCTTTCGCTTCGCTGCCTCGCAGACTAGCGCATAGGCATCGACAAGCAGTTCATCCAAAGGCGCACCCAATTTTGCTTCCTTTTTTAGCCGGAGAGATTCCGCTTTCAGCCGCTGATCGTCCCATGCTTCCAAATTCCGTTTCCTGATGAGCTCCGTTTTGTCCCGATAGCCTTTCAGCTTATTCTGAGTATCGCGGTCTTTGAATTTTTGCATCAACTTGACGGCTAAATTCATTGGAATTTGATCCCTCCTCGGTAGAAACACGCAATTCTAATAGTGGCTAAAGTATAATCAAACTCTATAACAATAGCAAAGTTTGGAATAAAAAACTTCCTTGCTTCATTCTTAGGCAACGATGTATGATTCACATGAAAAGTACATCTTGGAGGTCAGAAAGATATATTTTTAGTAAATTGTTGATTTTAACAAAGGGAGAGATGAATGCATGATGAAAAGATCTTTAACGGTTTCCGTATTTCTTATTTTTTCACTTGTATTAAGCATACAAGCAAGTGCAAAACATCCTTATAATTACACAATTAATGTACAGGTAAACGGTGTTCCTATTCATTTTGGAACTAATTCAGATTCACCTCCATATATTGAAAATGCTACAAATACAGCTTTTGTTCCTCTTCGCTTCGTTTCTGAAAATTTAGGAGGTAAAGTGAGAGGATGGGATAAAGCTTTACAACAAGTCACAATCGAATCAAAGAATGGAACTGTAATTAAATTGGCGATCGGTAGTAAGATTGCATATGTCAACGATGAAGAGAAAATGATGCTGTCGGCACCGCAGATTCCTACAACTCGTGTTCAAGTTCCTTTAAGAATTGTTTCTGAAGTGTTGGGAGCTAAAGTGGATACCCAAAAAATAGGTGAAACATTAATTGTGAACATTACAACTTCTAATTAACTTTTCTTATATAAGGTAGTCTTTCCTCATTTAATTGATTAAATATACTTTCAGCGTAACCATTTGATTTCAAAGGAAGGTTCTGCTGTAGTTGCTAACGATGGGGCACTTGTTACAGTTATTCCTAAGAGTAAGTTTGATGATGAATATAAAGCACTATCTAAATCGTTATTTGGAGAGTAGGAGTGTATAGAAATGAACGATGATTTTGTACAAATGATTAATGAATGGAACCCAGTCGAAATATATCCTCTATTAGAAGATGAATATTATTCAGAAATACGTAGAATTCATGAAAGAAGTAAGGAAACAAGCTCTGTTGAAGAATTAGCAAAGCAGATTCATTCGGTATTCGCTCAATCTTTTAAAAAGGAATTCGATAAAAGTATTGGAGAATGTCGGTTAATCGCTGAAAAAATAATTAATGTTACAAAATAATTTATTTATGAGCCTGCTCCTTTAACAATAAAATAAAGTAGGCTTTTTTGAATAATTGGTCAATCAAATAAAGGACACGAGTTTTTGAATACAGCAAACAACAATATCATCCATGATAAGATGGTTGTGCCTGGATAGGGAAATAAGGAATTGGGATAATGGTTAATTTATAGTGAAACACTAGCGTTACTATTGAATTCAAAGACGAGAAGAGCCTTAAACCAAGGAGGAGTATATGGGATATGATTCTTTAATTAAAGCAATTATTTCAGTGCCAAAAGAAGAATTAACTTTTCATTGGGGAAATAGATTAAAGATTGTTGGTACTAGGGACACCATCTATGAAACAAACAATGGTTTAGATGAAGATGATCATGGGTTCCTTGAATATGATGCTGCGGTTATTGAAGTCAAAAAAATAGTATCTAAGCCGATTAAAGAGGAAGAAAGTATCTATAAATGGTTGCAAAAAGGAAAAAGCACCTTTATTGAAATTTCTCTCCATGACGCCCCCCCTAGCATGATTACATCTTCAGATGGGTCTATTATCTGGAAAAATGAATAGCCTAGACCATCCTAAATTGAGTATTTTTCATTGAATTGAGGATGATCCTTTCGTTTTTATTTGTTTTCATGATGTTTATAATTATAAGTACCATCATCTACTCCTTTAACGGGGGCTTTGTTATATTGAATAATTTTACCATGCTCTTTTTTATAAAAATACCTTGTATTGGTTTCGTCCTTGAATATAACCTGTGTACTAATTAAGGGAGCTTTAGCTATTTTAGTTTCAACTGAATAGATTTCAGAGGGTTTGTATCCTTGAATTTTTACAAGATAGTTGAAAACTTCGCTTTGCGTATGACTTTTAGTGTAACTACTAAGTATCCAAATGCTTGCAAATAGAATTACTATAAAGATTGCTATTCCATGTTTCTTCATAACTATCTCCTTTTTTAGATTAAAAGAGTTTCTACTATGATCATTCTAACGGATAAGCTTCCTTAGAAATATCATGATACTAAAACAAGACCTATTGCCTATTCCCTGAATTCCCCTTATGATAATTGTACTATTACCTGACAAGGGGATACATATGAAAAAAGCTATTCTATTATTATTAATGTTTGTTGTTTTAATTCCATCACAAGTATTGGCGGCAACATCTACAAAAGCTATGTCAACAAGTGAAATCGAAAGAATATATTTTGAGAATTACAAAGATCGTGTAAAAGAAATTAAAGTTGCACAAAAAAAGCTAAATGCTGTCCTGGGGGCAGAAGTTCGTGAGTTAACTCAGAGATTAAACCAAGCAACTGCGCGATATAAAAACGAAGTGAAAAATAAGTCTAGTAAAGTGGTAATAGCTCAAGCCAAGGCTGATTGCGATAAATTAAAGAAGCAGCTCAGCGTGGCAAAGGTGGAACTAAGTAAAAGTATTAAAAATTACAAGCGAGAAAGTGACCAAGTTTTAAAGGATATTGCAAAACAAAAAGCAGTCCTTATAAAATTCATTAAGAATCACACGGCAGGAAAAGATAAACTTACGGAGTCTGAATTTAGCAAGCAAGTTAATGGATATATTATGTCGATCGACAATTCATTTACTGGAGCTTTAAAAACATTAAGGGAAGCTGAATAATAGGAAGTGAGGTAGCAGGTATTACCTGTTGCCTTTTTATTTAGACTCATTTTTGTTTCTAATATGACCCAATCAGAGCTTCTGATAATGATGTAAGAGCAATAGCTGAAAATTCTGGGATGATAGAGTTCAAAGAATCAAAAAAACACGTTTTCATAAACGAACACATGAAGTCAAGCGATTATGGCAGATTTCATTCTGATTACGAAATAGCTCAAGCATGGGATAGATTACAAAAAGGATCACAAACACAAAAAGTTATGGATTTGCTTAACCATGAATTGTTTGAATCCCGATTTGAGAGTATATTTAAAACAAGCTAGAGGAGATTTTATAATGGGGGTATTTGTTTTACTTTTTAAAGAACATGAAGATGAGACAGTAGTTATTTATAGATATGGCCCAAATGAACACATTATGGGGAAAATTCAATTGAACAAGGAGACTAAGTTGTTCTCTGAAATTGAACCTTTATCAGATCCGAGTCATTCAAATAAATTTTATTTTGATAGGGCTGCACAGCGGATGGCACGTTGCTTCGTTAAAGAAGATGGCATATTTCCCAACAAGATGACATTTGAATCATAAAGTAGCTTCAGGAATACGAACCGAGCTTGCTCTTTTGATAATAAAATGAGAGTAAGTTTTTTTACAGTAATCTATCTGATAAAGAGGGGAATTTCCACCCACCCTAGAATTAAGAGACGATGTTTAAATAGGAGAACCTTCAATTACACGGTTATTTAAACGCAATAACTTTTAACGCATGATTCCTCATTCGGTGAAATGCTCAATACTTTCAATCATGGCAGATTGTTCGAAAAATGAGAAGCTATATCTAAAATTCCAACTCAATATAAATAGACAATTATTTTAATTAGAAGGAGTATATGATTTTAACACCAAAACAAGAAGAGAACCTTAGTAAATTTATGAGTAAGATTCTTAGGCATACACCAGAACAGTTTGGTCTTGAGCTAGACCATGAGGGTTATTGTGACATTCAAGACCTGCTTCGAGGAATAAGATCAGAGGATAGATGGTCTGATGTCAGTGAGTCGGATATCAAGCAAGTAGTAAGCCATTGTCCAAAACAAAGATATGAGATGGTTAATGGGTACATAAGAGCTAATTATGGACACAGTGCAGGCAGATTAAATTATGAGGAGGCTACTCCACCAACGATTCTCTATCACGGTACAAACACAAAGGTAATCCATAACATTTTTACTGAAGGAATTAAGCCAATGGGCAGAAAGTATGTGCATTTGTCTGAATCTCTTGAGTTTGCAATTTTAGCAGGCAAAAGACGTGGGGAACTGGCGATCCTGGAAGTAGACACAGAAAAGGCATTAGCTAATCAAGTGAAGTTTTATAAAGCCAACCACAGTGTTTGGCTTGCCGACCTTGTGCCGCCACAGTACTTAAAAAAGTTTGAATAAAGCGTAGACCTAGAACATTAACTTATGATCAAGAGACTAGATGGATTGATTCGTCTAGTCTTTTTGATTTCGCCTGTTTTGCTGTACATAAATAAGCTTTTTAATATTTTGAATGTATCCACGCATTTCCATTATAATCCTTCGAAGAATAATTATACGCCCCATCATCTACTCCTTTAATGGGGGCGTGGCTATACTGAATAATTTTATCTTGCTCTTTAAAAATACCTTGCCTTGGTTTCGTCCTTAAAAATAACTTGTGTACTAACTAAGGGAGCTTTACCTATCGTTTTGAGTATGATTTTTAGTATAACTACTAAGCATCTAAGCGCTTGCAAATATCATTACCGTAAAGATTGATATTCCGTATTTATTTTCCGATAACTATCCCCTTTGTTGGAGCAAGCTAAAGTGGCGCTACCAATGACGTAATATTTGCTTCGAAACGTCACTTAAGAAAAGGAGCCGTTGCGATTTGGACAGCTTCTTTTGCTTTGGAGTTATTCAAAGAATCTACTTACTTCCTCTTATACATAGAAAAGTAATTGTATACACCACTCCAGCAAAGAGGCTTAGTAGAAACGAGGTTGATAATGTTCCGAAAATAAAAGTAGAAGTGGGTACCGTATAAAATTCAAACGTACCGTTGATCGGAGTACTCGTTGTTGTTGGCCCTTTAATAAAGGAATAGTATATTCCTACAAAAAAACCGTAAGACAAATACTTAATTAAATTTTTTTCAAATTTACTCATTTGTTAGCCTCCAATAATGATTTTGGAAAAGTAGAATTCTTGTACTATGAAGCCATTCAAAGTAATGTAGGAAAAGTCTATAAATATAGCGATCTTAAAAATCTTTGAAAAGGATGTTATTGATATTATGTCAATTATCTCGTTTTAAATCAATAAAAAGGACTATGGATAAAATCTTTGAAACTCTAAGTCACGCTAAAAATGTACACAGCATCTAACATTAACAATACGTGAAATTCCGTCACATCAAGGCTTATGACAGTTTGTCAAAAGTATTAGGAAAAGAAACTTCGTATAATTAGGAATTTTATTCTTTTTCTTCGTGATTCACTAAACATAGAATGACGTTCAGTAAAATGTACAACAAATCAGCCTAATAAATTGATTTAGGCTCTTCGCCATATCTATCTGAGGCAAATATTGTAAAAAGGCAGGCGAAATTAGAAGGACTGTGTATATAGGAATCAGGAAGGGTTGATTTTACCCCTTTGGTATGTAACTAAGCATCTAACAAAATAGGGGTTATTTATTCTCAATTTACTATAGTTATCCAAAAAAATAATTGGGAAATTGTCCCTGAGTGTTGTATTATAAGCAAGTGTGGAAAAGAGTTGGAATAGCCAAGGAGGAGCAGAGGTTATCTATATTTGTGATTATTGGTGTCATTACTTGCTTTGACTCCGTTAGATTTTCTTAAAAAGCCTAAAATTCAAGAGTGATATAAAGTAACGCAGGATATTGATCCTTACAAAATCGGTATTAACGAAATAGAGCATATGGAAGATGGCAAGGATTTCGAATTTTATTTGCGGAAGCTGTTCAATTTGCTTGGGCTATAGTGATGCGTATAAGATACAAGACAGTAGAGATTTTGGAGCAGATTTGGTATTTACGGATACTTGTGTGAACTGTTAGTCCAGTTTCAATGGAGTGAAGTTTGTTGGATCGCATTGATTTAATTGAAATGATTGAGCTTTTCAAGTCACAGCAGCATAGTAAGGTAAAAGATATCATTGAGGGGGAGCCTTATTTGAGTCTAGATTCATGGACGATTATAGGAATAATGTAAGTGATTAAAAAAGATCGTAAGGCTGAAAAACGCATCGCTTCAGGTAACTAAATACTGAAGACTTTTGAAATGGAATGATGATTTTACAATCATGTTACATAAAAAATAATAGTAGAATTAGGAGAAGGTTTAAAAGTGAACAACAATATCAATTCTATCAAAGACAAATACGACAACAGTAATGATCAATACCCACATTTCAGTGAGGTAATCAAAGAAAGATTTGCAACCTTTAGTAGCAAGCCGCTTTTCATAACTGATTCGAATGGAGTATTTGACGCATTTCTTGAGGGTTTACCACATGAAGCAAGACAACATTATACTTGTAAAAGTTGTAGAAATTTCGTGAATCGTTTTGGAGGGCTTGTTTCTATTTCTGAAGATGGCGAAATCTATTCTGCTTTGTGGGATGAAAGCAACACTCCTGAATTTTTCATTAATTCTGTCAATGCAATGAAGCAAATTGTTCTTAAATCAAGAGTTACAGGGGTGTTTGTTTCTAGCGAAAGAAATCTTGGTCAATCACACTCTAATGGAAGGGATCATATGTCAGTTACGCTTCCAGCAGAAAAAGTTTATCAATCTAGACTGAAAACTGCTGGACAGGAACTGGCAGAGAAAAAAGAAGATTTCAGAATTTTGACTGCTGGACTTACGGAATATCCGCCGGAGGCTGTAGAACAAGCTGTGACTCTCTTGGAATCAGAATCTTTGTATCGGTCTGACAAAATTCTTGGTGTAGCTAAATTTCTTCAAGTTCTTCACGCAAAACATCAAAACATTCGGAACAGTCAAATTCGTGACAACATTACTTGGATGGCTGTTGCAACTGCTCCATCTGGATTCTGCCATGTGAAGAGCAGCATGATCGGAACTTTGCTTGACGATATTGTTAATGGACTTTCATTTGACTCTATAAGTCGTAGATTTGCTGAAAAAATGAGTCCTTCCAATTATATGAGAGCGCAAGTTGCTCCATCTCAAGGGAACATTGAGCAAGCTGAGAAGATTGTTCAGAAGTTTGGCATTGCTAATTCGCTACAACGAAGATACGCAACGATTGAAGAAGTCTCTGAGACCATTTGGAAGAGTAAGGGTTCTTTTGTGAATAAGGGTGTTGTTAAAGCTGGAGGTATATTCGGTAATATTACGCCGAAAGAGAAAACTAATACTGTTTCAAACAGAGTTGACCTTCCAAGCGCGGTTATGACATGGGATAAATTCCGAAGAACGGTAATGCCATCAGCAGAAAGCATTGAAGCGAAAATCGATAATCCAAATAGATTTATGGCATTGGTTACGGCTTCTGATGGTACAGCACCTAACATTCTGCAATGGGATAACGCATTTAGTTGGTATTATCATGGAGGCATTGATGGAGAGATCAAACGTAGGGTTGAGAGTGCAGGTGGTCAATATAAGAACAATGAAATCCGATGCTCACTCATTTGGGAAGGATATACGGATCTTGATTTGCATTGCGTGACCCCTAACGGTGAACATATTTACTACGGAGACAAGCTAAGCGGGTGTAATGGTTGGCTAGACATTGATATGAATGGTGGAGGTCATAGAGATTACTCGCCAGTAGAAAATATCAGATGGAGCGAAGGAGAAGCTAGAAATGGAACATATAGATTCTATGTTCATAATTACTGTGAACGAGGAAAAGGAAGCACACCATTCAAGGTAGAGCTTGAAGTCAATGGAAGAATATATTCCTATCATGGTGTTGCTGGCGATGATGGCTATCAACAAGACGTATTTATATTTAAATATATTAAGGGCCAGCATCCGGAAATCGTTAACTCAAATTCATATTCTTCTGATGATGCATGGAATGTTTCAGTTAATAGTTTCGTCAAGGTAAACGGAATTACGATTTCTCCAAATTTGTGGGGCGAAGAGAAAGTTACTCATACAGGCTATCATATTTTCTTCTTGTTGGATGGATGCAAAGATTTGTCGGAGGGTAAAGGCAGAGGATTCTTCGTTGAAACACTGAAACCAGAACTTCGTGAAATCAGAAAGACGCTTGAAGCGTACACCGCTAACACTCCAATCGAAGGAATTGAAGCAGCGTCAGCTAGTGGTGTGGGTTACTCTAAGGATAGTGAGTGGAATTTGATTGTGAAAGTAACATCAGGCAACTCCGCACGACTCATCAAGATTGATCGTTGGGATTAGTATTTAATAATTATCTTGCAAATATATAAAAGCTTGGGAAGAATCAAAATGAATTTTTCTGTCCATGAGGAGGGCGATTGTAATGAAAGAAGGGTTGACACTAGAATTTCATAAGAACAAATTAATTTTTTTTGAATTCAAGAAAAAGGCTGTCACTCTGATACCTGATATTATTCGCGAGGAATTCAAGGATGCGCAAGTGATTAATGAGCACAACAGTAAAGAAAAAGTGATTTACCAGGTATACCTATATGAAAACGACATAGAATTTACCATTCGAATTATCGCTTCTTATTTCTATGATTCCATCATCATTATCGCTGACGAAGTAAATATAACAATCAGAGCTTATCAAGTCTTGCATAAAATACTTGCAAATGGCTCATTGGCTTGAAAGATGGTTAACCTAGCTATATATGGTGAGAGTAAAACAAGATTTGACATGAGAAGGGATAAATAATGAACTACATAATCTTTGATTTAGAAGCTACCTGCTGGGAGAATGATCGAACAAGGCAGAATGAAATTATTGAAATTGGTGCTGTTAAAGTAAATGTAAATTTAGAGATCATAGGCGAATTTCAAACTTTTATTAAACCTAAATTGAACTCACAATTATCTGACTTCTGTAAGAGTCTAACTTCAATTTCGCAGCAAGATATTGATATGGCAACATATTTTCCACAAGCTATCTATAAGTTTCAAGAATGGATTGGTAAAGAACCCTATTATCTTTGTTCTTGGGGATTTTATGATAAGAGTCAACTGAAGAAGGACTGTGAGTTACATAAAATCAGAACTGAATGGATTAGAAATCATATAAGTATTAAACATCAGCATGGAAAACTGATTGGAAATGATCGTGGAGTTGGTATGGAGAGAGCTTTAAAGATGCTTAATCTGCAATTGGAGGGTACTCATCATAGAGGAATTGATGATGCAAAGAATATCTCAAGGATTTTTGTTAAGATATTTGACCAATTGAAGCTTTAACTAACCGCACATATAACAAAAATTTTTTAGTTGGATAAAAGGAGACAAACATGGATATACAAAAAATTAATTCGATTACGAAGTACCCTAGCATTCTTACATATCATGAAATAGGCGAAAGAGGGCGGCTAAAAGAAAGCGTAATTAAAAAATATGGTAGATGAATTCCGATATTCAAAATATATAATTAATTAAAAGTGTAACATGTACTCTAAAGTTGTACACCTTGCTTCAAACGAAGGCGCGTCAAAATTAACTCACCATGCTCCAATATCAATTTTTTGGTCAGTATTTATATCAAAGAAGGATTAGGAGGAAAAGTATGAGAAAAACAGTTGTATTTTTATTGTCTTTTTCTTTGTTTTTTGTTTTTGGAGCAAGCATACAAGCAGCAGGTGTTAGTGATTCAATAGCCAAAAAAGCAGATCATGCTTATAACTCAAACCTTAAAAACACTGCTTTAACAATCTCGTATAAGCAAGAAGGGGAACAATTTGATTATAAATCCCAATATATACCCCTAAAAGATTTGTTTAGTGGTTATGTAGATTCAGTTTCATGGGATGCTAAGAAGAAGGTAGCGCTTGTAGAAAATCAAGGCAAAGTATTTGTTTTGAATGTCTCGGGGAAAGAAATAATACCTTTAAGCAACCAGATAGTTGCACCAACAGAATGGACACGTATTTCAAAGGGGAATGTTGAAGTAAAAGCATCAGTTATCGCTTATGTTTTTGATAGATACGGTGATAGTTATAATGATAAAGAAAGAGAAGCTTGGGAAGAAAAACTTAATTTTCTAGATATAAAAGAAACGGATGGTTTACCTGGTATAAGAGATGGTTATTTTCATATTTCTCTAACTTACAATGATAAATGATATTTAATTAGGTGTAGTCAGCTTAATGACTACACCTTTTTTTATATTTATGCGATATTTTCCCTTCGGTTACAAATATTTTATTAGAAGGAGTACATCATGTTAACACCAAAACAAGAAGAGAGCCTCAGTAAATTTATGAGTAAGATTCTTAGGCATACACCAGAACAGTTTGGTCTTGAGCTGGACCATGAGGGTTATTGTGACGTTCAAGACCTGATTCAAGGAATAAGATCAGAGAATAGATGGTCTGAGGTCAGTGAGTCGGATATCAAGCAAGTAGTAAGCCATTGTCCAAAACAAAGATATGAAATGGTTAATGGGTACATAAGAGCTAATTATGGGCACAGTGCAGGCAGATTAAATTATGAGGAAGCTACTCCACCAACGATTCTCTATCACGGTACAAACACAAAGGTAATCCATAACATTTTCACCGAAGGAATTAAGCCGATGGGGAGAAAGTATGTACATCTGTCTGAATCGCTTGAGTTTGCAATTTTAGCAGGCAAAAGACGTGGAGAACTAGTGATCCTCGAAGTCGACACAGCAAAGGCATTAGCTAATCAAGTGAAGTTTTATAAAGCCAACCATGGTGTTTGGCTTGCCGACTTTGTACCGCCACAGTACTTAAAGAAGTGTGAATAAAGCACAGAGCTAGAACATTAACGATGATCATAGAGACTAGATGGAATGATTTTGTCTAGTCTTTTTGATATTGCCTGTTTTGCTGTACATACGTGATCCGCCTAAAATTTTGAATGTATCCACGGGTGTCCACACCCACCTGCAAATGCCGCATAAAATATTCCGGATGAACAAAGAGGAGGTGCATGTAATAACCATGATACACATGGAACCCATTCAAGTGGGTGAGCATACATTTATCGGAGTCGAGGTCAAACTGCCTAAAACAACGCTGTTGACGATCTCCAACTCCCGTGGTTACATCATGTGTGGTGCGCTGGATGTCGGATTGCTCAATGAACGGTTGGCGGATCGGAAAATTCTGGCCGCACGAGCTGTGGGGGTAAAAACACTAAAGGAACTGTTGGAAGCACCAATGGAGTCAGTGACGACGGAAGCTGAGCAACTTGGAATTAAGCCAGGGATGCCAGGCTATGAAGCATTATTGAAACTGGTGTAAGAAGCCTAGTAATAGTTGTTGGATAAAAGCAAAAAAGAAAAAGTTAAAAAACCGGGCGCTACAGCTCCGGTTTTTTCTGTGAAATTTTCCATTCTATCGAGTATAACTATTTGAATTATATACGAAGTGTATAACCTGCAAGAACAATTAATCGGCGGCAAACAAAGCGGTGAGGTTCTCGCTAAATGGGGCCTGGACAATTCCCTTTTCGGTAATGATGGCGGTAATGTACTCATGTGGTGTAACGTCGAAAGCCGGGTTGTAGACTTTGATACCTTGTGGGGCAGTTCTTTTGCCAAAGCTCTCGGTAACTTCCTCCGTAGAACGCTCCTCAATCGGAATATCTGCGCCTGTAGCGGTCTGTAAATCAATGGTAGATAGCGGCGAAGCAACGTAAAAAGGTATACCATGCGCCTTCGCCAACACTGCCAGGCTATAGGTGCCGATTTTGTTAGCCACATCCCCATTAGCGGCGACTCTGTCTGTACCGACAATGACAGCTTGCACCCATCCTTTAGACATCACCATGCCTGCCATATTGTCACAGAGCAGGGTGACATCTATGCCTGCCTGCTGAAGCTCAAAGGCGGTCAGACGCGCACCCTGCAATACGGGGCGGGTTTCGTCAGCAAATACTTTCAGGTGGATTCCGTTTTCCTGAGCCAAATACATAGGCGCGAGCGCTGTTCCGTATTTCGCTGTTGCCAAGCCGCCTGCGTTGCAATGAGTGAGTACGCCCATCCCATCCTTGAACAGAGGTAAAGCATGGATGCCGATTAGGCGGCAAACTTCTTCATCCTCTGCCTGAATGGCTATAGCTTCACGCTCCAGCCCTGCATTCCAGTCTTCGATCTGGCCCACCTCAGCCTCTGTGACGAGTTCGCCGGCTCGCTTCTTCATGCGGTCCAGAGCCCAGAACAGATTTACGGCAGTCGGCCGTGAGGTAGCCAAATGTCCGCACACTGCGTGTACATGCTCCAGCCACCCAGCAGCGTCATTGCCTCGATAGGAGGCAGCACCCAGTACAACACCATAGGCTGCGGCCATCCCGATGGCGGGGGCACCCCGTACCTTCATGGCATGGATGCCTTCCCACACTTCCTCGGTCGTGAATAAATCCAGCATGACTATCTTTTCGGGCAGTAGACGCTGATCCAGCATGGACAAGTGGTTTCCCTTCCATACCAGTGAAGATAGAGCCTGTTCAGACACAGTTGCTTCATGGGAGGATGCGGGGAGAGATTCTTTATTTTCACTCATATGCGTGATGCTCCTTTAGTCTGGGTCGCTGTTGCTGTCCGAACAATATCTTCTAGTTCCCGGATCGAATGAAGCTCGCGATTGCGGAGAACCAAGGCTTTTCCGATCGATAACGCGAGACGTTCCGCAGCTTCCTTGATATCAGGATCGGCAATGGTATCGATATCCGCCACATGCGACAGGCTGATGATCCGGCGGATCACTTTGCACCCTGCAAAGCCAATCGTATCTTGCAGTACTTTCTGGAGGTATAAGTCCTGATATCCGGGTGTACGTGCCAAATGATCGGTGACGTGCTCGTTCCACAGTGTACGAAACCTGCTCTCAAACTGCTCCCATACTTGAATGGCAGTCTCCAGGAGCCAGTCACGTCGTTCCTTTAGTGCCGTCTCGCTAGAAGTCCATCCGGGCTGTGCTGCGTAGTTCAACAGCAGATTGGCGATGACCGCTCCGATATCAAACCCCATGGGGCCGTAATAGGCAAATTCAGGATCAATGACTTTAGTCGATTCAGCTGTTACAAAAATACTGCCTGTATGAAGGTCGCCGTGTAGCAGTGCTTCTGTTCGTGTCATAAACTTTTCTCGCAGCAAAGCTACTTCCAGATGAAGCAACTGATCTGTACGGAGTGCCTCTGCTTCGTCTTCAATGTACATACCATAGTTGTTATTATCTGAAAATCGGTAGGGTTCATCCAAAATCAGATCCTCAGTTATTTTGCAGAGTTCAGGGTTAATAAAGCGTTTAACCAGCTCTTTTTTAGCCTGCTGATTCATGCCCAAATCTGAGGTGAAAAAGAGCGTGCGTGCCAGAAATTCGCCAATATGATTAGCAAAAAGAGGGTATGTGTTGCCTTCAATTAGTCCCTTACGCATGATTGTGTGTGAGCTAAGATCCTCCATCACGGTTAACGCAAGCTCATCGTCATAGCCTAGTACCGCAGGAACCAATTCGGGGCAAAGCCGGTGCTCCTGCTGAAGTGCCTCGCGTTCAATACGGGCGCGATCCAGCGACAACGGCCAGGATTCACCCACAATTTTTACATAGGGAAGTGCCTGCTTGGCAATGATACTCTTGTTAGATTTGGAATCTGTAATATGAAAAACCAGATTTAAGTTGCCATCGCCGATTTCTCGGCATTCCAGATGAGCTTCCTGGCTAAAAAATCCGGGAATGTTCTTCACGAATTCGATTGCTTCTTCGGTCGTTAAGGGATGATATTTGGACAATGAGGTCACCTCCGTAAATTGCGCACATGTAAATGGTAAGAAAAAACATCACAATATTAAACCAAGTATTTTGATATGATAGAGAAAGTATAACGAAAATCACTGAATTTTTGTACATTTTTTTTATGATGGATTGGAAGAGGTGGGCTTCTTCTTTTTGTTTCGTCTCTGTATAGAAAGGGTAAATATGAAACAGACGTCCGGCAGGTGATATTCAAATGCCCGCTGGCGTCTTACCGTCAGCAGGGACGGTGATGAATACGTAAACGCTTCTGAAAGTCAATTTGATGAAAAAGGAAGGGATTTATGATGGCTAAAACAACAAGTAACTCGAAAAATACGCAAACCAAATCGGTGGAGGAACTTTTAAACCGTCAAGTCGCTAACCTCAATGTGTTATATGTAAAAATTCATAACTATCACTGGTACGTGAAAGGCTCCAGCTTTTATACACTCCATGTTAAATTCGAAGAATTATACAATGAAGTGACATTGAAAATGGATGAGATTGCCGAGCGCTTGCTTGCCTTGAAAGGTTCTCCTTCCGCAACATTGAAGGAATACCTGGAGCTGTCCTCAATTCAAGAGGCTACCGGTAATGAAGATGCTCCAAAAATGGTGCAAACCCTGATTGAGGATTTTGCGACGGTATGTGAGGAGTTTCAGGAAGGTATCGAATTGGCGGAAAGTAATTCCGACCAGCCTACTGCAGATTTGCTGATCGGCTACAAAGCAGATTTGGAGAAACATATGTGGATGCTTCGCTCTTATTTGGGCTAACTCATCAGGCTTTCGTACTAAAATAACCCCTTTACATGTAAAACGCTACTGACGTCAAGCTGTCAGTAGCGTTTTTATGGCTAAAAAAGAGATTATGTATCCCATGGTTTTTGTACTACACTATAACTATGTAATCATTCGAAGGATGTATTTTGCCATTTGTGTGATTGGTAGGATGAACATTTTATGAAGAAAGGTGGATAACGTGCGTCTGTTGGTTGCACCCTTAAAGATATTTATTATAAAATAACTTGAGAATCATTGAGAATCAGTTTAGAATGATTATAAATAAATTTTTAATTATTACATTTGCTTGAAATCAGGGGGCTCCCCTGTTTAAATATCTTTCTGATTTCGACACCACACTACATTTTTTGGAGGGTATTGCGAATATGGCTACAAACTTTAAGATTGAAGGTCTCAAAGCGACCATTGAAGGTAAAGAAATTTTGAAGGGGATTAACCTTGAAATGAAGGGCGGAGAAATCCACGCTATCATGGGTCCTAACGGAACGGGTAAAAGTACGCTCGCATCTGCTTTGATGGGTCATCCTAAATATGAAGTCACAGATGGCAAAGTAACTTTGGATGGAGAAGACGTGCTGGATATGGAAGTGGATGAGCGTGCACGTGCAGGATTGTTCCTGGCGATGCAGTATCCAAGTGAAATTGCAGGGGTAACAAACTCCGACTTTTTGCGTAGTGCTATCAACGCGCGCCGTGAAGAAGGACAAGAGATTTCCCTGATTAAGTTTATCCGCCAAATGGAAGGCAAAATGAAAGAGCTTGAAATGAATCCTGAGTTTGCTCACCGTTACCTGAACGAAGGTTTTTCCGGTGGTGAGAAAAAGCGGAATGAAATTCTGCAAATGATGATGCTTGATCCCAAAATTGTCGTTCTGGACGAAATTGACTCCGGTCTGGATATCGATGCTTTGAGAATCGTAGCTAACGGCGTAAACGCTATGCGTTCTGAAGACCGTGGCTTCCTTGTGATTACTCACTACCAACGTCTGTTGAACTACATCAAACCAGATTATGTACACGTAATGATGCAAGGACGTATCGTTAAATCCGGTGGTCCTGAGCTTGCTGAGCGTCTGGAAGCGGACGGTTACGACTGGATCAAGGAAGAGCTGGGTATCGTTGATGAAACTGTAGGACAAGAGGCGTAAGCCGGAAGCGAGGAGGAAAACTGATGACAACACAAACAATCCTTCCGGTAGATTCCGAGCAACTGCGTGTTCTGTCCGAACGTAATGGCGAGCCATCTTGGCTGGCCGAAGACAGACAAAAAGCACTTGAGCTTGCAGGCCAACTGGAGCTTCCGGTATTTGAAAAAACAAAAATCGAACGTTGGAATTTAAACGACTACGGTCAACATAAATTGAGCGAGGTCATTGCATCTGTAGGTCAGGTTCCTGCAGCCATTGCTGATCTGGTTAAAGAACAGCAGGAGGGCGGTCTGATCATCCAGCGCAACTCTGGTGCGGTATATGTGAAGCTGAGCGAGGAATTGGCGGCGCAAGGCGTCATTTTCACGGATTTGCAAACGGCGGTCAAAGAGCATGCTGATTTGGTCAAAGCTCATCTGAACACTGTTATTAAGGCTGAAGAAAATTCATTGTCGGCATTGCATGCAGCACTCTGGAACGGTGGAGTATTTGCTTATGTGCCTAAAAATGTAGAACTGAACGTACCGCTTCAAGCTGTGTTCCTCACGGATGATGCGACTGCAACTTTTGCGCCGCATGTGCTGCTCATAGCTGAAAACCATAGTTCCGTGACGTACGTAGACAACTATGTATCTGCAGATTTGGCGGCACCTGTTCTTCATAACGGTGCGGTAGAAGTGGTTGCGAATGCAGGCGCTAAAGTACGCTACGCGACAGTGCATCAGTTTGGAGAGCAAGTAACTGATATTTCCATTCGTCGTGCCACGCTCGGAAATGACGCTGCTATCGAATGGATTGTAGGCGAAATGAACAACGGCAATACAGCGAGCAATACCATGTCTGTGCTCAAAGGCAATGGCTCCAACTCGGATGCCAAGGTTATTGCTGTAGGTTCTGGTTCACAAAAGCTGAACTATACGACACAAGCACAGCATTTTGGTAAAAATTCCGCTAGTCAGATGATTACACGCGCAGTTATGCGTGAAGAAGCATCTTCCATCATTAACGGAATTACGAAAATTGAAAAAGGCGCTACCAAAGCAGACGGTCAGCAAACGGAGCGTGTACTGATGCTCAGCCCGAAAGCACGTGGTGACGCTAACCCGATCCTGTTGATTGATGAAGATGATGTAACGGCTGGACACGCAGCCTCGGTTGGTCAGGTTAACCGTGAGCAAGTGTATTACTTGATGTCCCGCGGAATTAGCCGTGCAGAAGCTGAACGATTGATTATTTATGGCTTCCTGGCACCTGTCGTATCTGAAATTCCGCTCGAAGGACTTCAACATCAGCTGCAAAGCCTTGTTGAAAGGAAGTTAGGCCAATGAACACTGCATTGATCCGTGAACAATTCCCGATTTTACATCAGGAGATTAACGGTCATCCGCTGGTTTATTTGGATAATGCGGCCACTTCGCAAAAGCCGCTAGCGGTCATCGAGGCGATCAAGCACTATTACGAGTTTGATAATTCGAATGTACACCGTGGTGTGCATACCTTGGGTAGCCGCGCTACGGATGCTTATGAAGGTGCGAGGGAGAAGGTAGCCCGTTTTCTGAATGCCAAGCGCAGTCAGGAAATCATTTTTACACGCGGGACAACAACCGCGCTGAATCTGGTGGCTTCTTCTTACGGTAGAGCTAACTGTAAGGAGGGTGATGAAATTGTCATCACTCCGATGGAACATCACAGTAATCTGATTCCGTGGCAACAGGTAGCCAAAGCCACGGGTGCGACTTTAAAATATATTCCGCTTCAAGAGGACGGTAGCGTTGATCTTGCAGACGTGGAGAAAACCGTCACAGAACACACAAAAATTGTTGCGATTGCGCATGTCTCCAATGTGCTTGGCGTTGTGAATCCGGTCAAAGAGATTGCTGCTATTGCACATCGCAAAGGTGCAGTTATCGTTGTCGACGGTGCACAAAGTACGCCACATATGAAAGTAGACGTGCAAGACATAGATGCTGATTTTTATGCTTTCTCTGGTCACAAAATGTGTGCTCCTACAGGAATTGGTGCACTCTACGGCAAGAAGGCGTTGCTGGAAAACATGGAGCCCGTTGAGTTTGGCGGTGAAATGATCGACGATGTGGGATTGTATGAGTCCACATGGAAGGAGCTGCCTTGGAAATTCGAAGGTGGCACCCCGATTATTGCTGGGGCAGTTGGCTTGGGAGCTGCCATTGATTTTCTGGAAAGCATCGGACTAGACACCATTGCACAGCATGAGAGCCGTCTATCGAATTATGCACTCAAACGTCTCCGTGAAGTGGAGGGTTTGACGATCTACGGACCTGCTGAACGTCATGTCGGGCTTGTAACATTCAACTTGGATGATGTGCATCCGCATGATGTAGCTACTGTACTGGATAGCAAAGGGGTGGCCATACGTGCGGGCCATCATTGCTGCCAGCCATTGATGCGCTGGTTGAAAGCCAGTGCAACTGCACGTGCCAGCTTTTACCTCTATAACACGGAAGACGATATCGACGCTCTGGTCAGCGCCTTAATCCAAACGAAGGAGTATTTTGGCGATGCAACTTGATGACTTGTACCGACGCGTGATTATGGATCATTATAAAAATCCGCGCAATCGCGGACGTTTTGAGGACGATGCTGTTACGGTGGATTTGAATAATCCTACGTGTGGTGACCGGATATCCCTTCAACTCAAAACGAAAGACGGCGTAGTCGAGGATGCCCGTTTTACAGGTGAAGGCTGCTCGATTAGTATGTCCTCGGCTTCGATGATGACAGAAGCGGTCAAAGGAAAAACGATTGATCAGGCCTTGGATATGGCGAGTCGCTTCTCCTCTCTGATGAAGGGCGAAGCGGTCGAATTTGATGATTATGAAGAATTGGAAGCTTTGTCAGGGGTCAATAAGTTCCCGGCTCGCATTAAATGTGCGACATTGGCTTGGAACGCGCTGCGCAAAGGGATTGACGAAGATAAATAATTTAAATAGAACAGAGGAGGTTTGAGAAACATGGCCAAGAAAGCACCGGAAATGGAAGAGTATAAGTATGGCTTTCGTGACGAGCACAAGTCCATTTTCCAAACAGGTAAGGGTCTCACTCCGGAAATTGTAAAGGAAATCTCCAAAATTAAGGGTGAACCGGATTGGATGTTGGAGTTCCGTCTGAAAGCATTGAAGCAATTTGAAAAAATGCCAATGCCAAAATGGGGCGGAGACATGGATGAACTGGATTTCGATGATATCCAGTACTATGTAAGACCTTCCGAGAAGCAAGGGAAAACGTGGGAAGAGGTTCCTACAGAAATTAAGGAAACCTTTGATAAACTAGGGATTCCTGAAGCGGAACAAAAGTTTTTGGCTGGTGTATCCGCACAGTATGAATCCGAGGTTGTCTACCACAGCATGCAAAAGGACCTGGAAGAGCAGGGTGTCATTTTCATGGATACCGATACAGCGTTGCGTGAGCATCCTGAGATTCTGAAAGAGTATTTTGCCACAGTCGTACCTCCTGCGGACAATAAGTTTGCGGCCCTGAACAGTGCGGTATGGTCAGGCGGTAGCTTTATCTACGTGCCTAAAGGTGTGAAATGTGAAGTTCCATTGCAGGCTTACTTCCGTATCAACTCGGAAAACATGGGTCAATTTGAGCGTACGCTCATTATTGCTGACGAAGACAGCTTTGTGCATTATGTAGAAGGCTGTACAGCTCCAATTTACAGCACGAACTCGCTGCATAGTGCTGTGGTTGAAATTATTTGTAAGAAAAACGCACGCGTTCGTTACACAACGATTCAGAACTGGGCACCAAACATTTACAACCTGGTAACTAAACGTGCGGTTGCTGAAGAAAATGCAACGATGGAATGGGTTGATGGCAACATCGGTTCCAAGCTGACAATGAAGTATCCTGCCGTTGTATTGAAAGGTCGTGGAGCGAAAGGGATGGTCTTGTCCATCGCTGTTGCAGGCAAAGGCCAGCATCAGGATGCAGGTGCGAAAATGATCCACTTGGCACCAGATACTACATCCACCATTGTATCCAAATCGATCAGTAAGCACGGTGGTAAAGTAACGTATCGCGGATTAGCTTCCTTTGGTCGTCAGGCTCAAGGTGCAAAATCGAATATTAAGTGTGATACGTTGATTTTGGATAATCAGTCAACTTCAGATACTATTCCTTATAATGAGATCATGAATGACGATATTACACTTGAGCACGAAGCAACGGTGTCCAAAGTATCGGAAGATCAACTCTTCTATCTGATGAGCCGTGGTCTGACCGAAGCTGAGGCAACACAAATGATCGTTATGGGCTTCATTGAGCCGTTCACCAAAGAACTACCGATGGAATATGCGGTAGAAATGAACCGCTTGATCAAGTTCGAAATGGAAGGTAGTATCGGTTAAAACGCGGTAACCCTTTGTGAGACAAGGTACTTGAGGTAATTAAAGCTGTTTAATCCGAGTCGTGCCGATTTTGTGCCGACTCGAATTTCCTTTTAAATGTAGAAGGCGAACTTTTTAAGTTCGTCTTCTTCTTTTTTTCTAATGCCATGTGAAACCAAAAATTTATTGTTAGGACTGCAGATAATCGCCTAGCACGTAACTATGTTTGCTTAATAGGATACTGTAAAAACTGCAAAACATAAGGAGGCAGGCAACGGATGCAGAAGAATAAACCTGTAGTCAAGAAGAAAACAATCTCAGCTAAACAGACACAGAGGCATGTACATGAATTTGAAGGTAGTACCAAACTGGCTGAAGCAGGCGCAGACCGACATAACCACCGCTTTGCAGGTGTTACTGGGCAAGCGATTCGAGTTGGAAGAAGTCATGTCCACGAAATTGATCTTACGAAAACTGATTTTGTGAACCATTTTCATAATCTGAGAAGGATTAGAACAGGACCAGCTATTCCAGTCGGAAATGGAAAACACGTACATTTCGTTACGGGCCAGACTACATTAAATGATGGTCATGTACACCAGTTTAATTTCGCAACATTGATTGAGGAACCTCTTGTTTAATGAACGATGGTTTGACTGAAGCAGAGGCCGATTGTGTACCGACTCGGATCTCCTGCTAGTATAGAAGGCGAACTTTTTAAGTTCGTCTTTCTTCTATTTTTTTTGGTTACGTGTAAATACGTGTTTACGTTTGAAGTGGGTTTACAGATCCTTAATAGGTCGACAAAAAGCCAAAGCCGCCCCAAAAGTTGGGACAGCTCGCTTCTACATATTTATTTATCTGAAGTTTTATGGTCTAAGTCATGATGCAACTCGGTTGCTGGTATTTTGGCATTATAGATCTGTCCTTTGGCAATGGGGTTAGAGATGTATACATAGCTTCCGGTTCCATCCGGCGCACTTCCTGTTGCCCACAGACCTTCACTAGATTCTTCGCCTTCTGACAAGTTCCAAAACTCATATGCTTCAGGCTGAGATTCTTGCTCTGCTTCAGGAGGGAAGGAAGCCGGTACCACAACACCATTTTTTTCTTCTAATTCTTGAATTGCCGCCATCCATTGATATTGATGATAGCGGTCGCGTGCTAGCATTTTCCGTAATGTAGCCCTAACGCTTTCGTCTTGCGTCATATGATATAGTCTTGCTACCTGCAATCGACCTTGGCTCTCTGCATGCAGGTTGGACCGCATATCTGCCAAAAGATTGCCACTAGCCACAATGTAAGAACCATTCCATGGAACTCCATTGGAATTAGTAGGCAATCCACCAAGACCGCTGACCAGCAGGTGCTGCGGGTTAATTCCTCCCATAATGGCAGCTGTAACAGGGTCTTTGGCAGCTTGCTCCTGATCTTCTGGTTTAGCCCCATCAAGTAATTGACTAATTAAAGCACACAGCATCTCCACATGTCCTATTTCTTCTGTTCCAATATCCATTAACATATCTTTATATTTTTCATCACCGCGACAGTTAAACCCCTGAAACAAATATTGCATCATCACGGTCATTTCTCCAAATTGGCCTCCCAAAACTTCTTGTACCTGTCGGGCAAATAGAGGGTCAGGTCGCTCTACTTTCACTTCGAACTGCAACTCTTTTTGATGTCTAAACATAATTAGTCCTCCTATAGGTTAAAAGCAGTTTAGTGAATCCATGCTATATTAACCCATTCAATGCGCAACAAAACGAGGATATGCCTAACCATAAAATCCCCTAATACTGCTAGAATGATAGAATCCTTCATGAAAATAACTTTTCTGGTTCTTTGACTTGTATAAAAATGATAAAAAAGGGTAGCATATGTTTCACTTCAAAATAAAACTCTAAGGGGGTTTTGGTATTGTATTTTTATAAAGAAGATTTAATTAACATAATAGTACCTGATAAACCCGACCCAGCTGCTGCAAAAGTGATTCAGGAGGTATTGGGTGGTCGATTTGGAGAAATGCGTACCATGATGCAGTTTTTCTTTCAAAGTAATAATTTTCGTGGTAATGCTGTTCAATATAGGGATTTGATTCGAGGAGTTTTTCTAGAGGAGCTTAGTCATGTTGAACTGGTCCAACATACCATAAATCAACTTCTGACTGGCTCAGGTGAAGACCAAGCCGGCGATGCTGGAGTTGATCATGCTCCTTTGGATGAAGCGATAAAATATGCCAACCCTCATCATTTTATTATGGGAGCTCAAAGTTCCTTACCCGTTGATGCAAGTGGTAATCCTTGGTTAGGCAGTTATGTCTATTCCCACGGCAATCTGATTAGTGATTTGCTTGATAATCTCGTACTCGAATCTACAGGGGTTCTGCAAAAATCTCGAATTTACGAAATGAGCTCGAACAAAACATTCCGGGAAACATTGGCTTTTTTGATTGTACGGGATAATGCTCATCAAAATGCATTTGCCAAAGCATTAGAGACACTTGGAGTGGATTGGGGAAAATTGTTCCCGGTTCCAAACTACGATATTAACAAGTATCCAGAATGTCGGAAGTATGTTGAAATGGGCTTTCACAATGCACAGTTTAATTTTCGATTGGATTCTACCCGTATTGGAGAAATATTCAATGGGCAAACTCCAAGCAGAAACGGTGGGGATTTGAATGTCATTGACCCTCCAGAAGGCTTCCCTCTTCCGTATATGCCTGAATTGCCTAATGAACATAGCCCAGGTCTACAAGATCTTAATTCCTAGGATTAAATATATAAATACAGATAGTAACTAGGCTTATGTCCGTAACACAAAAAGAGGCTGTCCTTTGTAGGAAAAACCTACGGATTAAGGACAGTCTCTTTTCATTCGTGTAACCTATGCTTCGAACAATCATTCCATACAAACAAAGTAACGCCGGGTGGCAGTGGCAGATCAGGATTCCAGATAAATCTCATCAATGGATACATGGCGTTCCCTGGATAAATCTATATATTCATCGTCGTTAATTCTTACTAACGGTCTGAAGTAATCCACAGGATTGTTCAGAATAATGGTTCCTGTCTGGCCTGTAGTCAATAGAACTTGCTTATTAATAAAATTCGGTAGCATATGTCTGATGAACACTTGGGTAGTTTCTGGATTTAGATGTCCAAAACTCATACTGTGCAGCTCGCGTAATACAGTCAGCAACTCCTGCTTCGTCTGATACACACGATTGGAAATCATCGCGCTGTATACGTCGGCAACAGCTGTTATGCTGGCAAAAGGATGAATTTCTTCCTTGAACAGTCCATGGGGGTACCCACTTCCGTCTTCGCGCTCGTGATGCTGCAAGGCGACGATTGCTGAAATCTCATCGCTGGTTGAATTGCGAATAATATCATAGCCATACAGAGAATGCTTTTTCATCTCATGAAATTCTTCAGGTGTCAGTTTACCCGGTTTGTTCAAAATCTCATCCGGTATCATGGACTTGCCTATATCGTGTAAATATCCAGCTTTACCAGCGGCATATGCCTCTTCCTCTGTATATCCTAGCCAAGTGGCAATGTAATATGACAGTATGCCTACTTGGAGAGAATGATTATAGGTATAGTGGTCTCCTCGTTCCATAATTAACAGCAGAGATACGACATCTTTTTGACGAGCCAGTTCTGAAACGAGAGGGCCGAAGAGCTCATCAACTCGATATTCATCAAATTTTCCAGTTGAGGAAGCTTCGAGGAACATGCTTTCAAAGCCGCTGATCGTCTGCTCTATGAGGGGAACGGCGCGTTTAAGGGACTCGGGGGAAGCTGGAACATCGGGGGCAAAGCCAACCGGAATGCTCGTAGAACCAGCATCAATGTCGATATAATCGACACCGTGCATAATGAGCTTGGAAATATCGTCATGCTGAAGCTCGGTGCCCTGTATCATGACAGGCACACCATGCCCATTGTATGTATCGGATTTGAGGCGATCGCCCGGCTTGGCATCGGTAACGTGAACTCTCATGCGCTAACCTCCTTATTGTCGTAAATTTGTCGAAAATACGAAACAAACTTAATATATCAAGAATTATATGGGATGACAACGACTAATTTACTATTATTCCAAGCTGTAAAATAGGTCCCAAGGACCCGTCACCTCTGAGTTACATATAGAAGGTAATGTCAATGATTTTCACTATCTATGTCCACCTCATATGTACCATATTGCTAAATAACATGGTATGCTTAAACATTAGAAGCTCCAAAGTCGATATATAAAATATAGAGGAGGGCGGTTATGGAGATGACGACTCGGCAAACGTTGACCATTTTGCATACCAATGATATCCATAGTCATTTTGGCAGTATGCCTTCGATAGCCGCGATGATCAATGAACGAAGAGCTGCATCAGGGGATGCGCTTCTTGTGCTGGACATAGGAGACCACATGGATCGGATGGCCCCCGAAACGGAAGGAACGCTCGGTGGGGCAAATGTGGATGTGATTAATCTGACAGGATACGATGCAATTACGATCGGTAATAATGAGGGACTGACTTTTACCTCGGATATGATTGAACAGGCATATGCAGGCATTCATTGTCCAGTTGTATGTGGCAATCTGACAGAGCGTGCTACGGGGAGGAATCCTTCGTGGATGAAGGAATCCGTTATTTTGAACAAAGCAGGAATCAAGATCGGTTTACTAGGTGTGACGGCTCCTTTTACAGAGTTTTATCAATTGTTGGGCTGGGATGTGCTTGATCCGTTTGAGGTGCTGGGGAAGCAGATAGCGGCACTCAGAAAGCAGGTGGATGTGGTGGTCGTGATGTCTCATCTGGGTTTACCCTCTGATGAGACATTAGCGTCCCAGTTTCCTGAGATTGACGTTATTCTTGGTGGTCACACCCACCATGTGCTGGAGGAACCGCTTCAGATTGGGAACACCGTTCTATGTGGGGCCGGGAAGTTCGGAACGTTGCTCGGTGAAGTGACACTAACCCGTAACCATAGTCTTGAACCGTTTCGAGTTACCTCAGGCGGCGTAGTTCCTGTGAATCAGACGCTGCTGGACGAAAAAGTGGCATCGGCCATTGTGTTGCATCGCAGACAAGCAGAACGCGCCATGGAGAGCACGGTGGCAGTAACGGATCGGGAATTGGAGATCGCCTATAATGAGGAGTCCCCTTTCGGGAATTTGCTGGCACAATCGGTATCCCATTTTACAGGAACCGAAATTGCCCTCGTCAATGCAGGTCAACTGCTTGGTCCGTTGCCTCAAGGAGATATTAGCAAAGGAATACTACATTCCTTATGCCCATCGCCGATTAATCCCTGTGTTATGAAGTTGCGGGGAAGAGACATTCGGTTGACACTGGAGCAGTCCCTGCTGCCTGAATTTACAGACAAGCCCATGACCGGCTTTGGCTTTAGAGGCAAAGTACTTGGCACCATGTGTGTGGAAGGGTTGACCATTCAGTATGATCCGGACCGTGCTCCTTATGAAAAAGTGACGGACATTCATGTAGCGGGTCAACCCTTGGAAGAAGATGAGGAATACAGAGTGGGCACGTTGGATATGTTCACTTTCAAAGCAGGCTATAAGGTGCTTGCGAACGGAACAGATCTCCAATTTATGCTTCCAGAATTTTTACGGGATTTGATTGAAATGGAGTTGAAGCGTCCGGGCGCGATGGAAGAATGTTTTGCAGCTAGGTGGCTTCAGGTATCAAAACAATCGGGAGAGGATTAAGCTGCGACTGGTACCTGTTACATTATTGAGAGCCGGCATGAAGCTGGGCAAAAAAATATACAATGAAAATGGAATGGTGCTGCTCTCGGAAGGTGTTGAGCTTACTTCGCGATTGATTGAACGTCTAGGCCAAGTCGGAATTGGATATGTATACATTGAGGATGCAGTGACAGAAGATATCGTCATACCCGAGATGATCCATGAACAGACAAGGGCGGCGGCGCTACAGGAAATCAAAAAGCAGTTTCAGGGTTTGTCATCCTACTCCGTAGATCATAAGCACAAATATTTTGGCAAGTCATTTTATAAGGTCATGGAATCGATTCTGGACGATATTGGAGGCCGCCAGGATGCCATCATTATGTTGATGGATATCGGGGCCGCGGATCAGGATTTGTATCATCATTCTTTGAATGTATGCTTGTATTCACTAGTCCTGGGGATATCCAATGGCTACGATAATAATCAGCTCATGGAGCTAGGGATAGGTTCATTACTGCACGATATCGGTAAAATGAAGATTTCACCTCAAGTGCTCTATAAGCCGGGTAAATTGACGGACGAGGAATATGAGCATATGAAAACACATACAGTGATCGGCTATAAGCTACTTAAAGACGAACCCGGGATTCCCTTGTTGTCAGCTCATTGTGCATTACAGCATCATGAGCGTATTGACGGTAGTGGATACCCACACGGTTGGAAGAAGGACCAAATCCACGAATATGCGAAATGGATCGGTCTGGCGGACTCGTATGACGCGATGACGGCAAGTCGAATCTACAAGCAGGCTTTGTTGCCTTATGAAGCAATGGAGGTGCTATACGCCGGGGCAGGAACGCTGTATGAGCAGCGGATGCTGGAAGCCTTTCGTGACTGTGTAGCTATTTACCCTCTGGGGCTTTCTGTAATGCTCAACACAGGGGAAGAGGGAGTCGTAGTGCGTATACATTCCAAAATCCCGCAAAGGCCTGTCATTCGTATTGTAAGAGACCGGGATGGGCAGGAACTGAAGGCGCCTTATGATGTGGATTTATCCGTATCCCTTTCGGTTATGATTACAAATACATTAGGCGCTGCTACCGGCCCTTTCGGAGGAGTACGCGTAGATTAGCAGAGGATGTGGAAGAAAGCATGCAGGCACTTTACACATCATGATATGATAATTATACGTCTTTTGAGGTTAATAACAGAAATAAGGTGAAAACATAATGACAGTTCTACAAAATAACACACTACCCCAAATATCGCCAACGTATGATCCGTGGGACCCGATTGTCTCACTGCGTACACATGGTCGTCATTTGCTTACAAGTGTGGAAATGACCGTAACACATTTATGTAATATGCGCTGTGAGCATTGCGCTGTCGGCGATATGCTGGTTATGAAGGAGGCCCCTTTCCTTCCTTTAGATTTGATGCTGAAGCGGCTGGATGAAGTTGAGCATCTGGAGACAATAAGTATTACAGGCGGAGAACCTGCATTGCTTGATAAAACAGTGGACGATGTGATCGTTCCGCTGTTGAAGTATGCTAAAGAGCGCGGTATTCGTTCGCAAATTAACTCCAACCTGACATTGGATATCAGAAGATATGAGAAGATGCTTCCGTATCTGGATGTCATGCATATATCGTTTAATTATTTAAATGCTGACGATTTTTATGAAGTGGGATTTGCAAATACCGGACGTCCGACTCCACGCGCGGGTGCTGTGCGCCTGTATGAAAAAATGATAGAGAATGCACGCAAATTGAGCGAAATGGGAATGTTCATTTCAGCTGAGTCCATGATTAATTATCGGACACACACGAAGCTAGGAGGCATTCATCAGTTGATCAACGAAATGGGATGCCGCCGGCATGAGGTTCACCCGATGTACGCGTCGAATTTTGCTTCTGCCTTGCCTGTACTGTCCCTTGACGATATGCGAAACTCGATTGATAAACTGCTGGATGTACGAAATCAGGACATGTGGATGTTATTTGGTACCCTACCGTTCTTTGCTTGTTCAGAGCATGAGGAAGACCGTAAATTGCTTCGCCGTTTGCGACAAGAACCGAATATTACGGTACGTAATGATCCAGACGGAAGAAACCGTGTAAATGTGAATATGTTCACGGGTAGCGTATATGTGACGGATTTTGCAGACATTCCAGCTTTCGGAAACATTCAGGAAAACAGTCTAGATAATATTTTCGGTGAATGGCTGAATGAGCATCCGCTAAATCAGACCGTGAACTGTCATTGTGATGCGGCTGCGTGTTGCGGACCGAATCTACTCGTAGCAGATATGTATTACAAGGGTGTAGACTTTAAATCAAGAAAAGCTTTGCAATTATAAGCATTTTTACATGATTACAATTACAGTTTTCAATCATAAATACTGAATTGAATAACTTACAAGTCGAATGGTGCAAAATGCTAACTAAAGAAATGGGGAGTTCGTATTGGATGGTCATACCGAGTTTCATTGGGGATTGCTAGGGGTGAATCTCTTCTTGGTACTGCTGCTTGTCTTTCTAAACGGTGTTTTTGTGGCCGCAGAGTTTTCGCTGGTCAAAATGCGCCAATCCCGATTGACGCAGCTCCAAAGTGAGGGTCATCGCCTGGCAGGCTATGCGCTGAAGGTGAACCAAAAGTTGGATGCTTATCTGTCTGCCACCCAATTGGGCATTACGCTGGCCTCATTGGGGCTAGGCTGGATTGGTGAGCCAGCAATATCCGGCTACCTGATAGAGCCACTCATGCACAAACTCGGTGTAACTGACGGTACACTGATTACAACGGTATCCGTTGTCGTCGGATTTTGCGTCATTACTTTTTTGCATATTGTATTGGGCGAACTGGCTCCCAAGTCTTTGGCGATTCAAAAGACTGAAGGTGTGGCGTTGTTTTTATCGGCGCCCTTGCTGCTTTTTTATAAGGTTTTTCTACCTGTAATCTGGGTGTTAAATGCTGCCGCAAACATGTTGTTACGGGCATTCGGCATTCAGCCGGCGAGTGAAGCCGAAGCGGCACATTCTGAGGAAGAGATCCGTATATTGATGAATCAGAGCGCCAAGAGTGGTGTAATCGATAAGGATGAAATCAAGCTGATGGATAATATCTTTGATTTTTCCGACTTGCTTGCTCGTGAAATCATGTTGCCGCGTACTGATATGGATTGCTTGTACACGAATTTGTCGTTTAAGGAAAATTTGAAGATTATCAGTGAGACCAAGCATTCCCGTTACCCGGTAGCAGTCGAGGATAAAGATCAGATTATCGGTTTTGTCCATATTACAGATCTTCTGTTAGCCGAGCAGGGTGAGCAACTGGATCTGGCCTCGGTGGTGCGTCCTATTCTGAACGTGCCTGAGTCCATGGAAGTAAGTCATGTGCTACGCCTTATGCAGAAAAAGCATTCCCAAATGACTCTCGTGGTGGATGAATACGGTGGAACCGCCGGTCTGCTGACAGCGGAGGAAATTCTGGAGGAAATCGTCGGGGATCTCTATGATGAGTTTGAGGATGAACGTCCAAGCGTGGAAATGAAGGAAGACTTTATCTCTGTGGACGGTCGTATGCTCATTGAGGATGTGAATGATTTAACTGGAGTGAACATTGAAGACGACGAAGTGGATTCCATCGGAGGCTGGCTGTTCAAGGAATTGGAAGGCAGTCCGGTGAAAGGGAAGAAAATAGAGTTTTATAATCTGACCTTTGAAGTGGAGGAAGCAACAAGGCTTCGCATTATGAGAGTGAAAATTCACCGTAAAACTGAGCCTGTCATTGAAGATGAGCTTTCTAACGATGAGGAATCCTAATCCACAGAGATAGCCATGATTAGTTCAGATATGTAGTTATATAGAGTGCTGAAAGAAAGAGCCTTTAAATCCACGTTATCGTGGTTTTAAAGGCTCTTTTTGAGTTAGTTACTACTGCAATTCAATCGAAATATAGATAGCGGGGAGGATGCCATAATCAGCTTGAGCAGCAGTTCGATAGTTTATTTCTTTGAACAAAAATTTGTATCCGTTATTTTTTTGTTCGAGACTTGGGCGATGCGGCATATGTTGAATAGTAAAGCAGATGGATCAATTAAAGGAGGTCCCGGCCCGTGAAATTTCCACAGCAAGGTCAGTATGCCCCGTTTGTCGGCCCGTTCGATCCGTGTCCGCCCGTTCTGTGCAAGACTTATGTGCTCCCGCCAAACTTGTTTATACAATTTCAGCCCCCTGGTCTGCCACAATTCAGTCCAGAGGAAGCACTGACGAAAGGAACGCTATGGCCATTGCTTTACAGTCCTTATGAGCCTAGGAGAAACCAGGGGGGAGGCGAATAAAATGGAGAATCCAAATCAGGGTCAGTCCCCAAATCAATTCCAACAGCCAAATCAGCCTGAGGGTGGACATCAACAGCCGAATCAGTCTCAAAGCCCTTATTCAAATTCATATCAATACCAGAACCAATATCAATATCAGAACCAGTATCAAAATCAAGCCCAGGACTATAGTCAACCCAGAGAACCGATCCAAGGTTATACGCCCCAAGCCTATGCGCCTCAAACCAAGCCGGGTGATGCCCAGTTTTATGCGCTATTGGAGAAGCTCCAAGCGGTGGATTTTGTGCTGGTGGAACTGAATTTGTATCTGGATACACACCCGGATGATTTGCAGGCCATCGAACAGTTCAACAAGCTGACACAGGAAAGAACGGCGATTGCTAACGAGTATCAACTCCTATATGGACCCTTACAGAATTTTGGTCGTGCCTATTCCAAGTATCCTTGGGAGTGGAGCCAATCACCTTGGCCGTGGCAGGTATAGGTAGGGAATCGTCAACCTTTTGTATAAAGGAGGAACATAAATGTGGGTATATGAGAAAAAACTGCAATATCCCGTACGTGTCAGCAAATGTGATCCTCATATGGCTAAACTGCTGATGGAGCAGTATGGCGGAGCGGATGGCGAGCTGGCAGCGGCATTGCGCTATCTGAATCAGCGGTATACGATTCCCGATAAAGTGATCGGTGTACTCAATGACATCGGCACTGAGGAATTTGCGCACCTCGAGATGATTGCGACTATGATTTACAAGCTAACCAAGGATGCGAGTGTGGAGCAAATGGAGGCAGCCGGTCTAGGCGAATATTATGCGGCACACGACCATGCGTTATTTTACCAAAACGCTTCCGGAGTGCCTTTTACAGCGGCCTATATCCAAGCTAAAGGTGACCCGATTGCTGATCTGTATGAGGATATTGCGGCAGAGGAAAAGGCGCGAGCTACATATCAGTGGCTGATTGATTTGACAGACGATGTGGATTTGCAGGATAGTTTGAAGTTTCTGCGTGAACGTGAGGTGATTCATTCGTTGCGTTTCCGTGAGTCAGTAGAAATTTTGAAGGGAGAAAGAGACCGGAAAAAGGTGTTCTGAAGGAGTCTTGTATGACGAATAGGAAAGGCCATCTGCAAGCATCACGTGCAGGTGGCCTTTCCTATCTATAAAACTAGTAACTTGTAAACAAAGCAGATTGTAGCTAATAAAGTCGATTTACTACAAAAGAAATCGACTTTTTTAATGGCGCTCAACAGAATATTATTTTTGGTCTAGCTGTGCAAAATACTGCTCGTTATATAAAACACTTGGATGAGTAGGATGGTGCAACTGGGCTATGCGATGATGCGATTTTGCTTTTTCGATGTCACCGATTCGGTCATAACAGAGACATAATTGCAAGTGTGGAAACCAGGTATAGTACGACGAATTGGTTAAGGCCATCACATTTTGCGGGGGCTCAATCAGCGTCGCCTGACGAAACCAATAAATGGCTTGAGCATACTGCTCATCTTCAATGAACAAATTGCCGAAAGCACAGCAGAATTGGGCGCGTGGTACATCGAGGGTAAGTGTGCGGAGCAGTGCCATCCGTTGCTCCTGTTTTTGTGCTTGACGACCGTAGCAATCCGCAAGCTTAAAGCAAGCAGCAATCCGATCTTCTATCCATCCTTGATTTAGCCCTAGATAATGTTCGTACTGCTGAATGGCTTCTAGTGTGCGTCCGTTATCATATAATTCATTGGCGAAGTAGTAGTGATCTCGTTCAGAAAATACGGTGCCCTGCTCCCGATGCTTGAGATATATGTGCAAATTACGAGCAGTATAAGCTCGTGTTTTGTTATGAGTCACCGCCATATTACTATGAAAGATGCTGCCTGTTACATTCAGGAACTCGTGAACAAATCCGGTCCATCTGAATCTGCGATCACGCCGTACAATTCGGTTTCTTTTGAGCTTATACAACGGCTGTCCTTGTTCATCTACGGATAGCACATAATCCATTGTAATGCTGTCATAAGAGAGGGTGGCTTGTTTTTTCCAGTTGAGAAAGGATAGTCGATCTTTTTCTTCCAGTATGTCATCGGCATCCAGCCAAAATTGATATTCTTGCGTGGCCTGATCAAACGCATAATTACGGGCAGCGGAGAAATCATCGCACCACTCAAAGTTGTATATCCGAGCGTTGAATGATGCAGCGACCTCTTGGGTTCTATCGGTAGATCCAGTATCAACGATAATGATTTCATCCACCAGGTCATGGACTGATTTCAGACAGGTATGAAGGGCTTCTTCTTCGTTTTTGACAATCATACATAAGCTGACAGTCACCATGCTCTCTGTCCCTCCCAAAAAACTCGGTATAATTTCCATTTTATTAGGATAGCTTGCTCATTATGTAGTAATTCGGCTTGAACATGTAAAGGGGATATGATGATCATAAATTCAGTTCTGCTCTAATAAATTAGAAAATCAAAGCTGGATGTTTGGGGGAAGGGTATGGATTGAAGATGTGGGTGACGTTCCGGGTTAGGATGTGCGACAGGATGGGTTTTATCGTTGAGTGGGGAGATTGTATTTTGTATTGATGTCGTTTTCATTGATATTTCCAGGTGTAAGTCCATTCATACCACGCTCACTCCCATATCGCTTGGTCGCAATTATGGTATGCGTTAGGACATGGAGGGGGAATGGTTATGAGGCTTCCGCCTGATGGAGGCGTTGACACATGCGTATACTAATCGGCAGCCCGGTGCACCAGAAGCCGGAAATTTTGTCTTTGTTCCTTCAAGCATTGGAGCGTCTGGAGGCACCTGACGTACTACCGGATTATTTGTTTGTCGATGATAATGACAATCCGATTTCAAGCCAGTGGCTAGTTGACTTTTCCAATCGACTTCCGGGACGGGTTTTACCCTTGTTAACAGGCTCGCAGCAAGTGGAAACCCGAAGTGATGAGCACACTCATTATTGGCCGCCTGCTCTTGTCTGGAAAGTGGCTGGCTTTAAAAATCGTCTTATTGATTATGCACTTCAGCACAATTATGACGCGTTGTTTCTGGTCGATTCAGACCTGGTTCTCCATTCCCGTACCTTGTGCAGGTTGGTGGAGACGGAGAAGGATATTGTATCAGAGATTTTCTGGACACGCTGGCAACCGGAAGGACCGCTATTGCCTCAAGTGTGGGTTAGTGATGAATATAACTTGTTCCATCGTGAAGATGGCGAAGTGTTGTCGGCAGAGGAGCGAGCGCAACGTGAATTGCATTTTATACACCAGTTGCATGTTCCAGGTTTGTATGAGGTGGGTGGTCTAGGCGCGTGTACCTTAATCCGCAGACGGGCGCTGGAAGCAGGGATTCATTTTGGTAAAATCAAAAATGTTTCTTATTGGGGAGAAGATCGACATTTTTGTATTCGAGCGGCTGCATTTGGATTTCCACTTTTTGTAGACACACACTATCCGGCAATGCATCTATATCGGGAAGCCGATCGAATGAAGGCAGAACAGCTATTATTCACCCTAAAGTACTTTACATCGAACCGCCCAGAGCATGTAACACATGCGGAACACTCCGATATTTCTCCAAGCTCTCCAGCCTTCAATCGTCCAGCATCGTCAAGAACCCCTAAATTCAATGAAGCTCCAGTTATACCCGATGATCTCCGCGAAACTGCTGTCTTTGCCAAGTACACGGCAGATTCGTTTGTTGTACCCCCGGCGTTCACTGGTCCACGACAAAGTGAGCTTTATACACCGCCTGTCTCTAATCCTAAATTGACGCTGACCATGACGGTATGCAATGAGGCAGATCGCAAGCTTACAGACGTGCTGCTGAGTCACCGGGAATACATTGATGAAGCAGTCATTATTGATGATGGTAGTCATGACGATAGCGGAGCGTTGTGCCGGGAAATCTTACAAGGAATCCCTCTACGTCTGATCCGCAATGAAACACCCTCTTTTATCAATGAAGTCGAACTTCGAAAGCAGCAGTGGAGAGAGACATTGGCTTCTTCTCCCGAATGGATATTAAGCATGGATGCTGACGAAATGTTCGAATCCCGCTTTGCCCAAGGGGTACATTCTTTGTTAGCGGGAACGAAAGCGGATACGATTTGTTTCAGGTTGTTTGATATGTGGTCTTCGACGCATTACCGTGATGATGACTATTGGCAGGCTCATCGGTATTACCGTCCTTTTTTAATTCGATATAAAGAGGGGTTCCCTTATAAATGGAAGGAGCAGTCCTTGCACTGTGGGAGATTACCCGAAAATGTACTTGACCTTCCCACAGAGATCAGCAACTACCGTATTCAACATTGGGGTTGGTATACACCTGCTATTCGCATGGCTAAATTTGAGCGGTACCAGCTGCTTGACCCAAGTGCTCGTTATGGATGGAAAGAGCAATATGAATCCATTTTGGACCCGAACCCACGACTTACGCTCTGGGTGGATCAGGACAACAAAAATACAGAAAAAGAACCTACATCAGAATATGAACCTGACCATCAGGTGAACGCCTTGGATGTCGCCAAGGTGGCCAGTGTACAGGTCATGAACAAATCCGATCTCCAAATTAAAGGTGAAGCCAAGGTTATTTCTTATGGTAAGGAGAAGGGGAGAGGAGCAGAACAGAGCGTAAAATGCAAATTGTGTGGCTCAGCCGACACGATAGTATTTCACAATTATGAACACTTTACCTTGATGGGATGCGGCTTCTGTGGATTGGTTTTTCGTAAGGATGTGGATCATATTCAGTCTGAGAAAATGATAGCAGAGATTTATAATGCCAATTGGGTTGCTATGCGGGATAGTGCAGCGGCGTCTACCTATGGGGATCATGCGCTTTTTGGACTTATGTTGCTCGATATGTTCAGTCCCAAAAAAGGAAAGCTACTTGAGATTGGTTCAGGAACTGGAGAATTTATCCATGCTGCCCTTCAAGCTGGCTGGAATGCAGTGGGCATTGAGCCGTCCAGTGAATCGCGTGCCTATGCCAAGTGCAAATATGAGGTGGAATTATTACCGGGTTATTGGAACGGTGAAACAGAGCTAGATGCTCAAATTCAACAATCTCTAGAAATTAATCAAGATTATAAAGATCAGGAAGCGATTGAGACTGAAAGTTTAGAGGAAGAAGCCGACTTACCTCTGGAGCACCAATACGAAGCCATCGCATGCTGGCATGTGCTGGAGCATATCGCGGACCCGGTCGCATTTTTGACGGATTTGCGTGAACAGCTTCAACCTGACGGAACGTTATATATTACGGTGCCCAATAAAAACTCGTTTACCAACGAGGCTTATGGCGTTCACTCACCTTTATTTACGGAGGAAGATCATTTGTACCATTATTCGGATCATACACTGACGCTCTTGCTGGAAAAGTCCGGCTTGCGCCCGGTGGCTTTGTTCACCCGCCAGCTTCCTGCTGGTTTGGATGCCTTGCTGCAAGCACATCCTTTGTATGGTGAGCTTGCCTTTACAGAGCAAATGGGATTGTTGGCTAAGCTTCAAGGTGAGAAACGGGGTCATGAATTATGCTGTGTAGCAAGAGTAATCTAAACATCTCCAAAGGAGGCTACATTCATGAATATGGCTGACCCGTATCTGTCTCGCTTTTTTGTATATTCTGATCCCAACTCGTCTAACATGATTTACAGACTCCCTCAAAGCTGGTGGAGTCGTCCCTATGAGTATGAGTGGTGTCTTCAATTTATGTCCGGGCAAGATACAGTATTGGACGCGGCATGTGGAATCCCTCATCCATTTAAATTTGAGCTGGCCCGCCGTTGCGCTCAGGTCTATGCCTGCGATCTGGATATACGCATCGTTTCTGTAGATGCTATCTTGGCCGAGGTGCGGCAGGATATTGGGGAGGAGGCCGCTGAGCGCATTCAGGAGATTTTACCGGTTCGTCTCCACTCCACCCATGCCAATCTGACCGCATTGCCCTATGAAGATTCCAGTTTTGACAAAATTGTATGTATATCAGTGTTGGAGCACTTAACCCCCGATGAATCTTTGGCAGCCTTGCGTGAATTTCACCGAACTTTACGGGATGACGGCATGCTTCTACTGACATTTGATTATCCTACAGTGGATCTTTCAACGATGGAACAATGGATAGAAGAAGCGGGGTTTTCGTATTGGAGTGGTGTGGATCTTAAGCTTCCACGGGGGGCTCTACACACAGACATGTGGGGCGGTTTACATTGTTTTAGGACTGTTCTAAAAAAATATAAGAGTTAACGGTATGCGCAATGAGGTTTACACAGACCTCTCTTATTGCTTATCATGAGAGGGGTTGGAGTGTAAACTTACATAGGAAAGGAATGACTGATAACTACATGAACAATGCACCTGTGTTGAAGAAACCTGAGGCTATGGTATTTGATATGGACGGTACGCTTTTTCAGACAGAGACGCTATTGCTTCCTGCGTACCACAAGCTGTTTGATACGCTGCGCGCCGAAGGGCTTTATGAAGGAGAGACACCTCCCGAGGAGCTTATTTTGAATAGTTTGGGTATGCTGCTGGATGAAATCTGGAGAAGAGTGATGCCAGAAGCTAGTGAAGCAGCTCACAGAAGAGCGGACGAGTTGTTGCTTCAGCTGGAGCTGGAGGGGTTGAAGAATGGAAGTCATGCTCTGTATCCACATGTAAAAGAAACACTTCAGGCACTTCATGAGCAAGGTGTCCGATTATTCGTAGCCAGTAACGGGCTGGAGGACTACGTAAAGGGGATCGCTGCAGCGTATGAAATGGTTCCTATTTTTGAAGGACTGTACAGCGCTGGGGAATACAGTACGCTTTCCAAAGTGAATTTGCTAGAAATTCTGTTGAGCAAGCACGATATTTCGAATGTATGGATGGTAGGAGATCGTTCCTCAGATGTGGAAGCTGGCAAAAAGAACGGACAGACGGTGATCGGCTGTGCTTATGCTGGATTTGGTGTGAATGATGAGTTGGAAGGGTCCGATGCGATTATTACAGACTTTACGCAGTTGCTTACGCTTTATAAAAACGCAGAGTAACGGTGAAAACGCAGATAAGAGTTATAAATCGCTGTGGCGTACCATATAAATAATACATGCAAACGATGTTAAGCAGATAACAAAACAAAGGAAGGCAGCCACTTAGGCGGAGCCTTCCTTTGTTTTACTTTCTGTCTTATCTTCTGTTTGTTCTTCTGCTTTTTGTTCCGTCTGTGGCTTCGGATTAATCTGAGTGTGGTAGACCCATAGGGCATATTCCATAGGTTTGGTGATGGCACGACGATAGGTTTCTTTTTCGCCAATGCGTGAAAATACCTCGCGAGCCGGCTTCGGGTTGACCTCAAGCACGTAGATATGACCGTCCTTATTAATTGCCAAATCGAGCGCAAGCTCACATAATGCCCCATAGCTTTCTTCCAGATATGCAGCAATGTCCAGTCCGAGCTTTTCCCCTTGCTTGATGATTTTCTCTCTGTGGCCTTCATCACGAATCCATTGCGTCAGCAATTGCTTCATCGGTACTGCCTTGCCTCCGCCATGCAGGTTGGAAGTGACACTCCGATGTGCACCGATGCGCCCGGCACATCCCGTTAGCTCCCATACTCCCTGGCTATTTTTCTGTACCAGCATACGGTAATCATGGACCCTGCCATTCGGCAACTGCACAGGAATGCCTTCCTGAACAATATAGTTATCCATGTTCCAGCTGCTCAGACGCGGCTCCAGACGATCCAGACGTACCCGTTGCTGGGGAATAATATGGCGCTTGCGATTGCGTCCCTCAATCAGATACAGGCCACTCTGCTTGTTAACAGGCTCAATGCGTAAAATGCCGCGGCCTCCTGTGCCGTTAATTGGCTTGAGGTATACTAGTGAATTCTGTTTGAGCATTCGCTTTACACTATGAAATCCATCGAACGGCTCTGTTGCAGGCAGATGGGGGCGAAAGGCAGCCTTTCTCGCAAGCTGCTGATGAATGGCCCATTTATTGCTCAGCGGTCGGTTTAAATAAACAAGGTCTGTATACTGCAATCGGAATTTCTTTAATTGACGATACCGCTCACTGCGCTGCACTCGGCAGCGGTCGAAAATCATATCCGGAAATTCTCGCCATTTTCGAGTCCATTTACCGCTATGTGGATCATAAATTTGGGCAAGGAGCAGTCTGCGATCCTTATGGACATCCGCAGGAGTGAATACATACATATCCAGCCCCAGCCTTTTGCCTTCTGCGATCATGCGTTCATATATGTCACGTTCCTCCAGTTGCTTCTTACTGTTCAAATACAAAGTCATGATGCCTAGGACAGGTTTTGGCACAGCATTCCACCTTCCTCTGCCGTCTGCTCATCTTCGGACAACTCCCCACAAAATATCAGCGTGGGCTTTCCCGTCGGTCCAGTCGTCATTTCATGCGCAATAAGTCCAGCGCCGAAACAGGTTTTGAGACTGGCCATATTGTCGGTGGCTACGCTGCACGTCAGACGGCGCAGCTGTTGGAGCTGGGCGGACAGCAGTCTAGCGCCCAGTCTGCGGCCCCGGTAAAGCGGACGAACAATCACGATGCAAGCATCTTTCCCATAATTCAGAGCGAGGGAAAATCCCGCAATCCGTAGCCCCTTCTCCGTGCGCACATATGCGCACAGGAGGGAGGAGCCAGGGGTGTTCAATTGCTCCGGCGTTAAAACAGCCAACTGCCGCAGAGCATTGCGAGTAATGCGCATGCCGCCCGAACTGCGAGCCAGAAACAGCAACTGTCGTCGTCTCAGTACCCAACTCCGGGCAGGCAAATGTTGAACATCGCTAATTTGCGGCATGATTCCACTTCCTTGAGATTATTTCATTCGTTCGGCCAAAAAGGAGCTGTATTGAAATATACGTCTAAGTGATTTTTGACGGATTTCGGGCTCGTCGAATTTCATCGGTTTGGCATTGGCTTCAAAAAACCAGAGGGTCCCGAGTGTGTCTACGCCCAAATCCATAGACATTTCACCGTGAGAAAGACCGGATGCGCGTTCAATTTGACGTGCAATCTGAATGGCCGTACTTTTAACCTTATCCAGCAAATCTGTGCTGTCCTCAGGTCCAAAGATTGAGGATAGCAGCTTGAACGGATCCTCCACACTTCCCCCACGCGGAACATGTGTTGTAATACTTCCCTTACCCGCTAGTCTGGCGCCTACTCCGGTAATGCTCCATGCGCCACGGGCATTTTTTTGCACCAGAAGCCGCAAATCGAAGGGCTTTTTCTGATAGGTTGCCAGATCGATACCCTGCTGAATGATATAAGGCGAGTTGCCTGTTTCTCGGCGAATACGTCCCCATAACCGAGACAAGGATACAGATCGGTAGGTTATGCTTTTTTTGTCATGTTGAATGGTCAATCTGTATGCCATCAGATGCTCAGGGTTGAATCTGAGAATCATAATTCCCTTTCCGGCTTTACCGTTTTCCGGTTTGAGATACAGGTATGGATATGCAGACAGCATTTTTCCTAAGGAAGACAGGTTGCTCAACCGTTTGGTAATTGGAACAAGCTGACGAGTGGATTCCGAGGTACGGAGCCATTTGAACAGTTCCCATTTGTTAAAAAAGCCCGGATTGTACAGCTCAACACCTGAGGCATGTGAAATTTCATCCAGCTTTGCGCGCACAGAAGTTTTAAGTTCATAATTACGGTTGGGGATACGATTATAAATGACCTGTGGAGATGGGAAATCTTGTTCCTCCCATATCTGTGAGTTTTTGTTGTAGATGTAGCCCTTCACTGTTTCATCTGCCAGCTTCAAGTCCCTGACAGTAACAATGTACACCTGATACCCCATGCGCGTTCCCGTTTCTAGAATATCCCTGAAGTTTCGCTGATTTCCCTTGAAAAATTGTTCATCGTCGTGCACTGTCAATACAGCAACAACTGGTTTTTGCTCCGCCCGGGTATTCATAGTTCCTCTTTTCTGCGGAATTTACTGAGGTAAAGACAGTGGTCCAAAATATGCTCCACGGATGCTTTACCCTCCGCACGCAACGATGGATGCTGAAAAATGGATCGACCTGGCTTAGAATTGGCTTCAAACATCCATACCTTTTCATCCTGATCAATGCCCAGGTCGAATCCGATTTCACCCAGTAGATGCTGGTGGTGATATTCAATGGCTTCTGCTAGCGTAACTGCTACATTCTTGGCACGTTGAAGCACTTCACCCGCTCGGTCTCCGAATACCCGACCGAGCGCTTGCTCGGGTGTCATCAGGGAACCGCCGTTTTTGATATGAGTCGTGACACTGCCACGTCCGGCTTTTTTGGCTCCAATGCCAACGACGACCCATTGGTTATTGCCGTCTTTGTGCATATGAAACCGGAAATCAATCGGGCAATTATCAATCTCGATCAGCTGAATGCCCTGCTGAATGACGTAGCCTTTTAGCGTCTGTCCCTTATTGGAGTGAAGCATCCGCAGCATGGAGTTAAAAGTGGTAAACCGCAGCAGTACATTGCTATTTTTCTTCCGATACCTCACATAGTATCCTTGCTTGGGGACATAGGACAGACGATAGATTCCTTTGCCCAGACTGCCGCTACTTGGCTTATAATAAGCAAATTGATGCCGCTCCAGCATACCTCGGATACGTTCAGAGCTGGGATTCATATAGGATTCAGGGACATAACGGTTAACCTCTGGATTATTTTCTAGCAGATGATAGATATCGGATTTATTGAAAAAGCTCCAGTTAAAGAAAGGAATTCGTTTGCGGGAAAAGCGTTCGCGTAGTTGATTAATCGCTGGGGAAAAATCTGAGCGGCGGCTCGGCAAACGATTATAAATTACGTCCGGCAGAGGTACGAGTTTACGTGTAAACTCCCCGCTGGATGACAGGAAATAGCCGTTAATCGTATCATTTTGCCAGTTGATATCCCGTGGGGTGAAGGCAAAAATATAAGATTTTTTGCTGCCTTCCTTCAAAAGTTGTTTAATAAAGCCTGTGCGTGATCCGAAAGGGCGGGTGGTGGAGTTAGTAGCATCAGACAATACTCCAATCAACGGTCCAAGCTGAACATCTCCGTCCAGATTCCGCAAATAAATAGACCCGCTTTTGGGAACACGGATTGCGTTGCGCAAGCCGGAGGTCAAGTATAGATGACGTCCCGCCTTCTGAATGGGTTTTACTGTTGCGGGAATCTGATCCTTGCCAAGTCGCAGACGAATGGACTTGGCTCCAGATAACTTAAGGCTTTTCAACAAGGCAGTGGATATATACGCCACCTTGTCGGGCTGCTGTGAGAAATGCACATTGCAATGCGTTAAACTCATCTGTTTATCCTCCTATACCGTATGTTCAAGGGAGGCGCCCGCGCCCTTTGGCCCTGTCGCTTTGGAATGGGTCATTAAATATCGAGCATATTCGAGCGGGCGGTTGACCGACCGAAAAGCGCACTCTGGCTGACGAGTCTGAAAAAAGGAGGCCCGGCCAGGGCGGGAATTAACCTCCAACAGCCAGATATTCCCGCTCCGGTCAATACCATAATCAATTCCCAACTCGCCAAGGCGGCCATAGCGTTCCTCCAACGCCCCGGCAATGGTCAAGGACAGCTCTATCATCTGTCCGATGATGAGACGTGTGCTGTCCACACCAAATTGTTCACGAAGGTAAGGCTCTGCCGGATGGGCTTCGCCCCCACCGTGCAGATTGGAAGTCAGAGTTCCTTTTCTGCCTTCCCTCACGGCAAAGCCCGTCAGGCGCCAACAGCCGTTGCCGTCCTTTTGCATGAGCGCGCGAACATCAAAGGGATGATTGCTTTGGCTTGTTAATTTCAAATAAGGCTGCACGATATAGGCGCGTTTGTGTGCAATACCGTCAATCCATGACAATCCTGCATCCAATTCAGTAAACAAGCGACGGAACGGGCGGTTTTGGGAGTTCCTGCCTTGTACGTACAGTCCCTGCCCTCCTTCCGCCAGCCGGAGATACAGCGTGCCCTTGCCATGTGTTCCGGACTGTGGTTTCATAAATAGCTCCGAATGGCGTTGCAGCCACTCCACAAGCTGGGTCGTATCCCGGTATGGGGCCGTAGGCGGTACAAAGGGCCGTACTTTATCTACCGTATGCAGAGCGCGATACACCTGCCATTTGCCTGGCAAGTTACGCGACCAGTAGATGAGCTTGCGCGACTTTTGCTCCGCTATGTCTCCCAGTGTGCGCTTGACATTCTGGCTCTCATGGATATGGAGACAGCGGTTATAAATAATATCCGGCAAGGGAAAGCGGCCAAATGTCCATACTCCAGCACGATAAACATAACCCCGTATGGAATGATCTTCAGGTGAAACTCCTTCGGCGGTAAACGCCATTACGCTAATACCAGAGCGCTTGCCCAACAAGCTTAGCCTGCGGCAGAAGTCGGCTTCGGTAATAGGGGGAGTAGCGTCCTGCTTTCGGCTAACAAGCACGCCCAGCATGCCTGGCATAACAAGAGACACCGACAACAGCTCCTTTGGCAGCCGGACTCTGGAAGAGATGGATTCATTTGAATCCGGCTGAATAACAGCAATATTCAATCATTTTTTTTACGGACGGGCGGGTTTTCTGATCGTTTAACGGCGTATTGTCATTTTTTGATGGTTTGGAATTGACCTCCAGCAACCAGATACGCCCCGTGCTGTCAATCGCCAAATCAATACCAAATTCCGCGAAATGGGCGGGAATTGCCTTTTCTACTCCGCTTGCGATATCCAGTGCTGCTGTTTTAAGAGAGGTAAGACCATTCGATTTAACAGTTGCGGGCAGCGTGGTTTTGGCCAGTGCTTCCTTGACTGTACTGAGCGTACCGCCTCTTGCCAGATTGGATACAAAGTGGCTGCCTCCGGCGATCCGAGCGACAATGGATGTTACGGTCCAGGTTCCAGACGCATTTTTTTGTACAAGCGCGCGAAAATCGACCGGACGTTTACCGTGATCAATCAAGGTAAGACCCTGTTGCAGCTGAAAGCGTGTTGATTTCATTTTTCCCGCTAAGCTTTTGTACAGTTTATCGACATTGGCGTACGTTTGCTTTCGGGGTGTGCCTGCTGTCGTGGATAGCACTGAAAAGGTACCATCGGTTTGCTTGTTAATGCGCATGATGCCTTTACCAAGGCTTCCGCGCACGGGTTTGAGAAAAACAGAGGGATACTGGGTGCACATTTTTTTGAAAACGGCAAAGGTTTGCAGCAAGTGGGACTCGGGTAAATACTTGCGTAGGGAAGAATTCGATTTGAGTGCATCAAACACTTCATTCTTATCCAAAAACTTTTCATTAAAAAAGGCTGTGCCGTACTGCGATTTTACTTCTTTCATGAAATGCTGTACGCTAGTTCTGTTCTCGAGTTTACGGGAGGTAAGCCGGTTATTGACGACATCGCCGGCAGGCATGACCGTCTTTTTCCAGCCTCCGTCATACACCCATCCCTGAACTCGCCCGGGCTGACTTCCGATATGCTCCGGGGTGAAGAAATACACATATGCTCCTTGTCTGCGGCATTCCCCGACTAGTTCACGGCAGAACAGGGTGATCGACCCGAAAGGCTTGTCGGGTTGTTCGGGATAATCCCGACTAACCAGCACGCTAATAAGTGGGCCCACTCGAAGTGTCCGGCGGCCTCGGCTGTAGGTTACTCGCAGATTACAACTGTCATGACTGGCATGAAGCCCCATTTTTCGGGCCAGTACGCTTCCCACGCGTAGACCGCTGTATCGGGGTACCGATATGACGGTAACCTCTTGGCGGAACGAACCGAAGGCGAGCTGAACGGGGTGGCCTGCGGATATTTTCCATTTGCGAAGCAGGGACTCGCCGACCATGAGTACGTCATCCTGCAAGATGCCCGATCCGATGATTTGAATCGTTGTTTTTTTGATGGACATCGTGGATCTCCTTCCGGGCAGCAACTTGATGTCTTGAAAGTAACGGGAAACGTGAATGGGCTGTAATAGCACTGATTCATCATATGAGGACATATATACCTTGGTGATTGACGGACAATGTGAAATGTTGACACAAAACTTGTAATGGAGGAATGAACAATCATGAATATCTATGACAAAGCCCATGATTTAGCAAAAGCATTGAAAGAAAGCAAAGAGGTAGAGGAAATTACGTCAGCGATGAAGCTGATTGAAACGGATCCAGAAGCCAAGAAAATGCTCGACGATTTCCGTGAACGCCAAATGGAAGTGCAACAGCGGATGATGAGCGGCGATATGCCAGCACAGGAAGAGATGGAAAAGATGGAAAAAATGTTCGAGGTACTCAGCTTGAACCTCAACATCCGTCGTCTGTTCGACGCTGAACGTCGCTTGAGCGTGATTATTGAGGACGTAAATAAGATTATTGCGGACAGTCTTCAACATTTGTACGGTTCGTCTCTGTAAGTTTGTCTCATATTCCTTCCTGTCCTCTCATAGACTAGATACATAGAGTCACAGGGAGAGGAAGGGATACGATTGGGTTCATTTAAAAAATGGAAACACGGTTTGTACACACTGATTGCATTGGCTATGGTATTGGTCGCATTACCACGCATCTCGTTGGCAGGTGGTTTGAATTGGGTCAACGGCTTTGGGATGGTATGGGTACTTTTTGCGTTGCTTGTCATCGGAGCGAACCTGCATTTTTTGCTGGGTGTAGATGAGGAAAAGCGTAAAACGCTGGAGCGTGTGCGACGGGCCAAAATGCAGCAGTGGCAGATGAAATGGGATAATAAAGCTGACAAAGGCAATATGTTGTAAGTGTTTCTAGTACGAAGCGGTCTCTTGTAACAAGGGACCGCTTTTTTGTTATTTTCAAAGCAAAGATATCCTAATAACAAGGGTCTAAAACAAAGGGGTTTTGTGGTATAATAGATACAGAATGATACAGATTGAACGTTGGGGGTGTAACAGAGTTGGACGGGCTAGATGAAACAGTTACGAAGCATGAGCAGCTATTGCGTCATATCGAGCAGTTAAAAATAGGCTCCAAAATTTCTGTACGCAGGTTGGCTAAAGAAATGAGCGTTAGCGAAGGCACGGCTTATCGGGCTGTGAAAGAAGCAGAGAATTTGGGAATTGTCATTACCAAGGAACGGATCGGAACAGTACGAGTGGAGAAGCGTCCACGCGGCTTGTCTGAGCAGCTGACCTTTGCGGATGTTGTGAATATTGTAGAGGGACATGTGCTGGGCGGAAGCGAGGGGCTCGAGAAGCCGCTGCACAAGTATGTGATTGGGGCGATGCGTGAGGAAGCCATGGCTCGTTATATTGACGCAGGCAGTTTGCTGATCGTAGGTAACCGAGAGGATGCGCATTCGCTTGCATTAGAGCAAGGAGCAGGTGTGCTGATTACAGGGGGGTTCGGTACGAGTCGGGAGGTTAAGCAGCTTGCAGACCAGATCAGTCTGCCGATTATTTCCTCGCGTCATGATACATTTACCGTGGCTTCTATGATTAATAGGGCGATATTTGACCGCTTGATCAAAAAGAAAATTATGTTGATTGAAGACATTGCGGCCAGCAAACCGAAGACGCTGACCTTGAAAATCAACAGCACGCTGACCGAATTTGAAGAGCTATCAGCGACCACGGGATATCATCATTTTGCCATAGTGGATGAATGGAATCGTTTAATTGGTATCGTCAGCCGTAAAGATGTGGAAGGACTTCAACCTGAGCATACGATGGATAAATGTATGATCCGTAACCCAATTACGGTCACCTACCAGACCTCGCTGGCTTCTGCTGCTCAAATGATGGCATGGGAAGGTGTAGATTACTTGCCGGTCGTGGACCGCAACCGTAAGCTGCTCGGGTCCGTTACACGGCGTGAGGTGCTGGAGGCGCTGCGTAACGCCCAAAAGCAGCCACAACTTGGCGAGACGTTCGACCAGCTGATCTGGAACGGTTTTGCTGAGGAGCGTAATGAGGACGGATCATTATTTTTTCGCGGCTTTATCATTCCACAGATGGCTACCAATTTAGGGACGATCTCGGAAGGCGTACTGGTCAACGTGATGACACAAGCGGGCTACCGGGCAGCTAGAGATATGAGCGGCAAGGATTATGTGCTGGATAATTTGACAACTTATTTTATTCGACCAGTACAGATTGAGGATGCTGTCGTTCTTCGTCCTTTACTGCTTGAGATGAGTCGCCGCACCTGCAAGCTAGAAATTGCGATTTCTCGGGAAAATCATTTGGTGTGCAAAGCAGTGATGACGCTTCAATCCATTGAACATGGTTAATCCACCTCTGGATTGGAGCAGAAGATGGAGTTAAATAGATCGACTTAGTGGCTTTGAGGCAGTCTTTCTTTGGCCTCCAGCCAGATTTGCAGCACACCTTCCATTACAAGCATCGTTTTGACCTGGATAGTATACTCCTTGTCACGAACGGTGTATTTTTTTTGGTGCAGCAACATACGTACCAGCTTGCTGTCAGAGTCAATCTCAAACATATCTCTGCCGCGCAGCACCTCCAGATCACGACTGACGCGGCGAAGAAGCTCTTTCAGATTAATAGAGTCAATTTTTTCAGCCGTGGCTTCCTCCGCAATCAGCTTGATTTCTTTGATGACGGTTTGGCGCTTGCTGTATTTACGTAATGTTTTGTTGTCCTCTTCAGCTTGCTGGAGCTGGAATTGAAGGTCCTGGTTGTTCATCCACAGCTGATTGAAGCTCGCATGCCAGATGGCATTGTAGATCAATCCTCCCGTAATCATACCGAGTACAAAAACGGAGGATAATTGCATAAAAGGGCGCAGGCGCTCAAAGGGAGGGACTCTCATAGTCGTTTCACCTCACGGCCGTCCGTTGCCGCATACCCACTTGACCAGCTCTGCACCCATATGAGCGCCTAAAAAGGCGAAAATCAAATACAATATCTGCTTAATGGCAGGTGACAAATTACCATCCAACATATTGCTCTCAATGACCCGGATCGGGTCCATCGTTCCTCCCACAGCGGCGGCAAGCGCCCATATTTTAATCCTTCCTGCAACCTCCAGCATCGTCTGGGTAGGCGGCTGAAGCGATACTACAGCTCCCATTCCGCCGAGCATGGCTCCTCCGAGCACGATGCCGAAGGCAATGAAGAAGTCGAGAATCGCTTTGGATATAAAAGTGCTCATGCTCTTTTCCTCCTTGGGTATACGAATCAGGACCGCGCTTGTCCGCCCGGGTCTGTACTTTTATTCTATGGGCGCTACTAACGTGGATATGATAAAATAGTTTGAAGAAAATCAAGCGGTGAAGGGAAGAGAAGCGCATGAGTTCATTTGTGCATTTGCATGTTCACAGCGAGTACAGCCTGCTGGACGGCGCGGCTCGTACCGCGGAATTGGTCAAACAGGCATCAGCTTATGGAATGGAGGCGCTGGCTCTTACAGATCATGGGGTCATGTACGGTGCCATTCCTTTTTATAGAGCATGTGTAGAGAACGGCATTAAGCCGATTATCGGGTGTGAGGCTTATATGACGGCAGGATCGCGCAAGGAGCGTGGCAGCCGGAAGGATCAGCCCATATATCATTTAATTTTGCTCGCCAAAAATAAAACAGGCTATCAAAATTTGATGAAGTTGTGCTCCATTGGCCATTTGGAGGGTTTTCACTATAAGCCGCGCATCGATATGGATGCTTTGGCTGCCCATCATGAAGGCATCATATGCTTGAGCGCTTGCTTGGGCGGTGAAGTGCCGCAGCATTTGCTGCATGGTCGGGAAGCCGAAGCACGACGTGCGGCCGAACGATACCGTAGCATTTTTGGCGAAGATTTTTATCTGGAGCTTCAGGATCATGGTCTGTCGGAGCAAAAACGCGTAAATCCTCAATTGATCGCATTGGCGAAGGAACTGGATATTCCGCTAGTGGCGACGAATGACGTGCATTACTTAACCGAGCCGGATGCTGATGTCCAGGACGTTCTGATTTGTATCGGGACAGGGAAGACAGTTGACGATGAGGAGCGCTTGCGTATACCAACACGTCAGTTGTATCTGAAAAGTCAAGAGGACATGGCTCGTTTATTTCCACATGTAGCAGAAGCCATTGCTAATACGGTGCGTATTGCTGAAAAATGCGAGCTGGAGCTGGAATTCGGCCAATCGATTTTGCCTGAATATCGCCCGCTGCCAGAGGACATGACATCTTCGTCCTATTTGCGTAGTCTGTGTATGCAAGGGCTAGAGCGTCGCTACGGAGGCGATCCTGTATGGGAGCAGCCGGAGGAGCGGGAAAGACTGGACCAGCGGCTAAACTACGAATTAAATACGATTGACAGTATGGGCTTCAGCGATTATTTCTTGATTGTATGGGATTTTATTGCTTTTGCTCATAAGCATAAGATTGCAACCGGTCCGGGACGGGGTTCCTCCGCTGGTAGTTTGGTCGCCTATGTGCTTAATATCACGAATGTCGATCCGATAAAATACAATCTGCTCTTTGAACGGTTTCTGAACCCTGAACGGATCAGCATGCCAGATATAGATATTGATTTTAGCGATGAACGTCGTGACGAGGTTATCGACTATGTAGTACAGAAGTACGGAAATGAGCATGTTGCGCAAATTATTACCTTTGGGACATTAGCGGCAAGAGCCGCAGTCCGTGACGTCGGCCGTGTATTGAATGTGCCGTATGGTGAGGTGGACAAGGCGGCCAAGTTGATCCCGGCGCAGCTCGGTATTAATATCCGGCATGCGCTGGAGATTACCCCTGAGCTGAAGGCTCTGTATGAAACGAAGCCCAAGACACGTGAACTGCTGGATATGGCGATCAAAGTAGAAGGAATGCCTCGCCATGCTTCGACACATGCGGCGGGTGTTGTCATCTCGCGGACTCCATTGACCGATGCGGTTCCGCTGCAAGAGGGAAGCGAAGGGGTTCCTTTAACGCAGTACTCAATGGAAAATCTGGAGCGCATCGGTTTGTTGAAAATGGATTTTCTTGGACTGCGTACGCTCTCCATTATTGAACGGTGCATGCGCTGGGTTGCGGAGCAGCATGGAGAAACACCTGACTTTAGCCGTATTCCCGACGATGACCCGCATACCTATGACTTGCTGGGCAAAGGGGATACAGGGGGCGTGTTCCAGCTGGAGTCGGCCGGTATACGCCGGGTACTCAAGGATTTGAAACCGAGTGTTTTCGAGGATATCATTTCTGTCCTGGCTTTGTATCGTCCGGGCCCAATGGGTTTTATTCCCAACTTTATACAGGCTAAGCACGGACAGATTGAGGTTTCTTATCCGCATCCTGATCTTGAACCGATCTTAAAGGATACGTACGGTATTATTGTGTATCAGGAACAAATCATGCAGATTGCATCGCGCATGGCTGGCTTTTCCTTGGGAGAGGCCGATCTGCTGCGCCGCGCGGTGTCTAAGAAAAAACGCGAGGTGCTGGATCTGGAGCGTGGTCATTTTGTCGAAGGCAGTATTAAACAGGGGTACACAGAGGAGGAAGCCGGCAGGGTTTACGATATGATTGTCCGTTTTGCTGACTACGGTTTTCCGCGTGCCCATGCAGCTGCTTATGGTGTGCTAGCATTCCAGACGGCTTATCTTAAGGCCCATTATCCAGTACAATTCATGGCTTCCATGCTGACGGCCGTCATGGGAAGTCATCGAAAAGTGGCTGAATATGTCGTCGAATGCCGTCGTATGGATATCGCAGTGTTGCCGCCTGATGTGAATGAGAGTGGGGTGCTGTTTACCCCATTACAGCAGGGTGATATCCGCTTTGGACTGGCTGCCATTAAAAATGTCGGCACACAAGCAATGGAAAGCATTCTTGCTGTTCGTAAGGAACGCCCTTTCGACAGCTTGCTCGATTTTTGTCGACGCGTTGATTTGAGGGTGTGTAATAAGAGAGTGATTGAATCGCTCATTCAGGCAGGGGCATTTGATTCATTGACAGGCCATCGGGCACAGTTGCTTGCCATGCTGGATGAAACGGTGGATGCAGCTGCCAAATGGCGCAAGGAACGTGACGATTTGCAAATTGATATGTTTGGCTTTGTAGAAATGCCTAATTGGGATATTGAATACCCCAATGTACCTCCATTTAGTACCAGCCAGCAATTAGAGCTGGAACGCGAACTGCTGGGACTGTATTTGTCTGGGCATCCGCTAGATGATTTTGAGTCGCTGCTGGAAAGCAGCCAAGCGGATCGTCTGATGGAGCTGAGCGAAGTGCCAGATGAAACAGTTATTGTAACCGCAGGCATGGTGGTGTCACTCAAGACGATTACGACCAAGCAGGGAAAGGCCATGGCCTTCATTGAGCTGGAGGATCAGATTGAGCGCTGTGAGGTTGTGCTGTTTCCTGAGGTATGGAAGCGAAGCCAGCAGTGGATTGAAAAGGGTGCCTTGCTTGCACTACGTGCCAAGATGCAGCAGCAGGACGAGCACTTCAAGCTCCTTGCGGATGAGGCAGCCCCGCTGGCGGAAGACGCGTTGGCAAGGCTTCTTCAGCGCCGGCGTACCGGCGCACGTTCGTCCGCAGCAGCTGGAACATCCGTGTCAGCTGCTGGCAGTCCGGGCGGGAGAGCGCCGCGTACGTCGCCCTTGCCTTCAGCAGCCGCTCCATCAGCTTCGCCGCAGCAGAAGGCGGCTCGTCCCGTAGCGGCCCCCTCACAACGCGGAGGCGAAGCGGCTCACGGTGAGCAGGTGCCTTCCCCGCGCGGCTCGGAAGCGTCCGCCCGTCAGCGGGTGTTTGTCAAAATCACCCGCCAGGCCGAGGAGGACGCCAGCTTGCTGGTCAGCCTCAAGGCATTGCTACAGGAGCATCCCGGTGCTGTGCCTACCGTACTTTTTTACGAGAGCAACCAGCGTCTGCTGGCGTTGAGTGATGCTTACAGCATTAAGCCTTCTCCTCAGCTTTTTGATCGAATGGAGTCGATGCTAGGTGAAGGCACCGTGAAAGTCAAATGACAGACACACAGCAACCCGCCCTTATTGTAACGGTTTAATGAACATTTTCCTTCCCTTTCGCATACACTTGGAAAACTGGCGGAACAGGAGATTCAACACGTGTCCTGCACCATTAGGTCCCGCACGGTGGAAGAATTAGAACTGCATGGTGAAAGCGGGAGGGAAATTATGTCCTATGAATATGCAGAAACCTTGTTAAATCGCAGAGGCATTCGGATCGAGTCCATTGCGGACATTGTTTTTCAGCTTCAGCTAAAATATTATCCTCATTTGACTATGGAAGAATGTGTAGAAAGTGTCAAAGCGGTTTTGCAAAAGCGAGAGGTACAATATACACTGCTGACAGGCATTGCACTCGATGAGCTGGCCGAAAAAAAACTTCTTCCCCAGCCACTTCAAGCCATTATGGAGGCAGACGAACCGCTGTATGGAGTGGACGAGACAATGGCTCTTGGCATTACGAGCGTGTACGGCATGATTGGCTTGACCAGTTTTGGCTATCTGGATAAAGAAAAGATTGGAATTATCGATAAGCTGAACCAAAAAGGCAGTGGTATTCATGTGTTTTTAGACGATCTTGTCGCCGGATTGGCTGCCGCCGCTTCTTCGCGTATTGCCCATCGGAGCCTTCATGCCAAGCATTATCCTGCATCATTGGATGTTTAATTGGCCTGAATAAACAGAATTAATGATTATCTAGGCCCTCCGACGGAACTTGAATGATCAGGAGGGCTTTTGTTGCGGGAAAAAAGTAAGGTATGTTATCATGAGTCTATTATATGGGCTCAAAACTTGAGGCTTAGGGGGTAGAAACAAGGCATGTGGACGGTGATATATATTGCACCGACGGCCAGACTGGCTGACATGATTAAGCTCAAACTGTCTGAAGAAGGTTTTATGGTGCAGACCCGGGCCATCAGTGCATCCAAGCAACAGTTTGAGATACTTGTGCCTTCGGGTGAAGTCGAAGAAATACAGGAAGTGCTTAATTCGATTTTGCGCCCTTGAGTCCGGAACGGCGGAAGTGATACAGCAGCATGAATGGAACAAAGGATGCACGATCGGCGGTAATGTTGTATTAACAGGCGTTGACGTGTGTATGAACATAATGCTTAGAGGTGCCGCATCGACGGCAGAGGACCTTGTATCGGTTACGGCTGACAAATAAACGGCTGGAGAGGTGTAGTTGTGTTTAAAGATTTATTCCAAAAGAAGCGTAAATACGCGACCATCCCTTCGGAACGGGCGCTGAGCGGCGATCAAGCGGACATGCCGGATCGTCCCAAACGGGAAATTCCCGAAGGTCTTATGACCAAATGTGGCAAGTGTGGAAGTATTCAATACAGCAAAGAGTTGGAGAAAAATTTGAAAGTGTGTCCGGTGTGCGGATACCATATGCGTTTGAATGCAATGGATCGCATTCGCATGGTGCTCGACGAAGACACGTTTACGGAATATGATGCCGATATGATTTCGGTTGATCCGCTGGACTTTCCGGGATATGCAAGTAAGTTGGAGCAACAGACCCTGAAATCTGGCCTGCGCGAGGCTGTCGTTACGGGCGACGGCCTTATTCATGGGCATCCTGTTGTCGTAGCGGTGATGAGCTTTGACTTTTTTACAGGCAGTATGGGCTCGGTCGTAGGAGAGAAAATTACGCGTGCCATTGAGCAGGCGATTGACAAGCGCTTGCCGCTTATCATCTTCTCCACATCCGGTGGGGCACGTATGCAGGAAAGTATTCTGAGTCTGATGCAGATGGCCAAAACAAGCGCTGCTCTCGCTCGTCTGGACGAGCAGGGATTGCTCTATATTTCTGTGATCACTGATCCGACTACAGGTGGAGTCTCCGCCAGCTTTGCTATGCTTGGAGATATTATTATTGCAGAGCCAGGTGCTGTATTTGGTTTTGCAGGTCGCATTGTAATTGAGCAAACGATCAGACAGAAGCTGCCGGATGATTTCCAAACTTCCGAATTTAATTTGCAGCACGGACAATTGGATATGGTTGTACATCGCAAGGAACTGCGTGATACCCTTGGGCAATTGCTTGATCTGCACAGTGTGAAAGGGGAGGAATAAATGGCTGGCGAATTGCCTTATGAAAAGCCCCTGGTCGAGATGCGACAGAAGATCGAAGAACTTAAGCAATTCGGACAGGACAAGCAAATTGATTTTACAGATGAAATTAACCGTCTGGAAGAACGTTATCTCCAGATGGAAGAAGAAATATACACGAACATTACAGCATCGCAAAAGATGCATCTGGCTCGTCATCATCAAAGACCAACGTCCCTTGATTTGATCGAGCAGGTGTTTACAGATTTTATTGAATTGCATGGCGACCGCTTGTTCGGAGACGATCTGGCGGTTGTGGGCGGGATTGCCAAGCTAAATGGTATTCCGGTGACCGTCATTGGTCAGCAACGTGGTAAGGATACGAAAGATAACATTGCACGCTTTTTTGGTAGTGCTCATCCGGAAGGATTCCGTAAAGGCTTGCGGCTGATGCAGCAGGCTGAAAAATTTAAGCGTCCTATTATTACATTTATTGATACGAAGGGCGCTTATCCGGGTAATACAGCAGAGGAGAGAGGTCAATCGGAAGCGATTGCCCGCAATTTGCGGGAGATGGCAAAGCTTTCGGTGCCTGTTATTTGTGTGGTCATCGGCGAGGGTGGAAGCGGCGGTGCGCTTGCGTTTGCAGTGGGTAACCGTGTGCTGATGCTGGAACACGCCATTTATTCGGCCATTTCTCCGAACGGCGCAGCCTCGATTCTATGGAAAGATGCTTCTAAGGCAGATCAGGCAGCTGAAGCGATGAAGATCACCGCTAATGACCTCCTGCGCATGGAGATTATCGAGGATATCGTGCCAGAGCCGAAAGGGGGCGCACATCGTAACTATGAAGTGACTGCTGCCGCAATCAAGGAGTTATTAGAACGTCATTTGGCAGACCTTACGAATATGAGCTGCGATGAATTGAGAGAAGACAGGTATCAAAAATTCCGGAAAATAGGACAATATACTTTCTTAAAACCTTCGGAATCTGAACCTATGTTGTAATACGCTGGAAACGGGTAACAATAAATATGACGAACTTCCTATACAAATAGGAAAAAGTGTAGTAGATTTAATTGTTGGAAAAAGATATAAAGAGTAGCACCTTTGAAAACGGAGGAAAAACCCAAATGCGCAAAACTAAGATTGTATGTACCATCGGTCCTTCCAGTGAATCATTGGAAAATGTGAAGAAACTGATTATGGCTGGTATGAACGTAGCCCGCCTGAATTTCTCTCACGGTGATTTCGAGGAGCATGGCAACCGGATTAAAAACATCCGTCAAGCTTGTAAGGAGCTTAACAAAAATGTTGCTATTTTGCTCGATACGAAGGGGCCGGAAATCCGGACAGGAAAGCTCGAAGTTGAACCTATTGAGCTTGTTCAGGACGAGTTCATTACGCTGACAACGGAAGAAATTCTCGGTACGCAAGATCGTATCTCCATTACGTACAAGGATCTTCCCTCGGACGTGGAGCCCGGCTCCACCATTCTGATCGACGATGGTCTGATCGGACTCACCGTTATTGAAGTATCAGGCACTGAAATCAAATGCCGCATTGTCAATGGCGGAACGATCAAAAGCAAGAAGGGCGTTAACGTTCCAGGCGTTGCTATTTCATTGCCTGGTATTACGGAGAAAGATGCGAATGATATCATTTTCGGTATTGAGCAGGACATTGATTTCATCGCGGCTTCTTTTGTTCGTAAAGCAAGTGATGTACAGGAAATTCGTGAATTGCTGGCGAAGCACAACGCAAGCCACATTCAAATCATCTCCAAAATAGAAAATCAGCAAGGTGTTGACAACCTGGATGAAATTTTGGAAGCTTCGGATGGTCTGATGGTTGCCCGTGGTGACCTCGGTGTGGAAATTCCTGCTGAAGAAGTGCCTTTGGCGCAAAAATTGATGATTAACAAATGTAATGTAGCTGGCAAGCCTGTTATTACAGCAACACAAATGCTGGATTCCATGCAACGTAACCCGCGTCCGACTCGTGCGGAAGCAAGTGACGTAGCCAATGCTATTTTTGACGGAACAGATGCAATTATGCTGTCCGGCGAAACAGCTGCGGGTAAATATCCGGTAGAATCTGTATTGACCATGTCACGTATTGCTGAAAAAGCTGAGTCTTCTCTGAACTACCGCGATTTGTTCAAAAAACAAAGAACGGCTCAAGAAATTAGTATTACAGAAGCAATCAGCCAATCCGTTTCTATTTCTGCACTTGACCTGCATGCCAAAGCAATCCTGACGTCCACGCAAAGCGGAACAACGGCGCGTATGATCTCTAAATACCGTCCAGAAGCTCCGATTGTCGCTGTGACAACACAGGAAAGAACAGTTCGCCGTTTGGCTCTGATCTGGGGCGTACATGCAGTACAAGGCAGACCCATCGTTGACACAACAGACAGTCTGTTTGACAATGCTCTGGAAGGTGGCCGCAAATCTGGCCTCGTTAAAGAGGGCGATTTGGTTGTGATTACAGCGGGCGTACCTCTTGGTGATTCCGGTTCCACGAACCTGATCAAAATTAGCTGCGTACCAGCACAAGCGTAATTGTAGTCCCCGCAAAGTAATACAGGGATGGCATTTACTCGTTACAATAAGTAAAAGAGCATTCAGGTCCATAAGACCTGAATGCTTTTTTTTGTTAACTAGTTCTTATTCCTTCTCGTCGTATAAAATCAAGGAATGCCTGTTGCATCATGTTCCTATGTGTATCTTGTTGATACACGATGTTTATTTGATAATAGCGCTTTTTTTTGTCAGCTTCGGGAAAAGGAAGCCATTCCACCGAGGGGAAAGTATGATCCTCGCTACGAACTCCGCAGGCAGGAAAGAAGGCAAGCGCGTCACCGCCACTTACCACTTGCTTTACTGCTTCCCAAGAGTTGATTTCCAGATGGGATTTAATTAGCGAAGAATAGGAATCTACAACGGATGCCCCGCTATATTTTACCCATATGTGCTTATCCAGCGTATCGAGCCCATTGATGTCCAGTGACTTGGATGTCTCTGCCGATGCAGAGCGGATAATCCCCACCTGATCTGAAGCCACTGGTTCTGCCACCGTATTCTCCAGAAGAGATTCTCCATCGTCGAGAAAAGCAAAATCAATATCTCCCTCTTTCAGTAGCTGCTTGATTACATCCGGAGATTGAATCTCTAACTGAATACGCCATTCTGGATATTGTTGTGCAAATTCAGCCATGATAGTTGGGAGAAGATACATGCCTGAAATCGACTCTGCGCCCAGATGTAAGAGGCTCTGAGATTCTTCTGTCTGTTCATCTACAGCTTGTCGGGCCTCTTGCTCAAGAGAGAGAATCTGCTTTGCGTAAGGCAACATTTTTTTACCAGCCTCGGTTAGCATAATTCTGCCTTGTTGGAGAGAGAACAGAGTCGCACCCATTTCCTTTTCCAGACTTTTCATATGAAAGCTGACGGTGGGCTGTTTGATTTGTAAAGTTTCGGCCACCTCCGTCGCTTTATGGTATTTATCGATCAGCACTAAGATGCGCAATTTTAAAATATTCATAGAATCGAACAACTCTCCTTACTTGATATTTATGCGTGAATTTAAACTATAGATTAATTATATACCGAAAAATAATTTATCTATCAATATTTTATATTTGTTTTACAAAACCTAGTCGTTCGTCTAACATTCCGGGCCTACAATGTAAAAGTGTTGATGGTCATAAATAAAAAACCGTCACTTAACTAAGGGGAGGACAATAAAAAATGTTGAAAAAATGGCCGTTCATTCTGATGACTCTCACCATGGTATTTGCACTTGCAGCTTGCGGATCCGGTAACAATGCTGCACCACAAGGAGACGCTGCTGCAGGAACAGACAATAAAGCAGCTGCTGAACTGACAGGTAACATTCTGGCTGTTGGCTCCACTGCACTTCAACCATTGGTAGAGCAAGCGGGACAAAAATTTATGGCTGTCGATAAATATAAAGGCATTGCGGTTCAAGTGCAGGGTGGCGGTAGCGGTACTGGCTTGACCCAAGTTTCCGGTGGACAAGCGGATATCGGTAACTCTGACGTATTTGCAAAGGAAAAACTGGAGAGCGGCGCAGAAGAGCTGGTCGATCACCAAGTAGCTGTTGTAGCTATGTCAGCGGTAGCGAATCCTAAAGTAGGCGTAACAGACCTGAAAAAAGATCAACTGGTACAAATCTTCACAGGTAAAATTACGAACTGGAAAGAAGTTGGCGGTGCAGATCAAAAAATCGTGATCGTGAACCGTCCAAGTAGCTCCGGTACTCGTGCAACCTTTGAAAAATACGCGCTGGGACAAAAAACAGAAGATCTGCCAGGCTCCATTCAGGAAGATTCCTCTGGTACTGTGAAAAAGCTGATTGCTGAAACACCTGGTGCGATTGGTTACCTGGCTCTGTCCTACATCGACAACACAGTTACTGCTTTGAAGTACGACGGTGTGGAAGCTAACGTTGAAAATGTAGAACAAGGTAAATATCCAGTGTGGGCATATGAGCATATGTACACTAAAGGTGAGCCAAAAGAACATGTAAAAGCATTCCTGGACTATATTCTGTCTGATGAAATCCAAAAAGCAGACGTTGTAGACCTGGGATACATCCCGGTATCAGGTATGCAAGTGAAACGTGATGCTGACGGTAATATCACGAAATAAGGAGAGCGATCTCCTGTTCGGATGAACGCAGCTAACGCGAGTATATTCACGAAGAAGAGGCGGACTAACGTCCGGCCTCTATTCTTCGCTTAAAGGAGTTACAGTATGGAACCAATTGAAGGGAAGGCATACATGGAACAGAATAAACGATCCCGAGTTATGAAAGAAAGACATTACTGGGAAGAATGGACCGGCCGCATCTATACGTCGGTTTGTGTCGTTTTTTTAGTTGCAGTCATTGTCTCCATCGTATATTTTGTTGCCTCCAAAGGTGTAGCTACATTTGCGGTGAATGGAGTCAGTCTGCGAGAATTTTTCTTTGGAACCAAATGGAGCCCGGATGGCGAGCCCAAGTCCTTCGGCGCGCTTCCGTTCATTACGGGTTCTTTTGCCGTAACCATACTAGCGGCCTTAATTGCCAGTCCGCTTAGCTTGTGCGCAGCTTTGTTTATGACGGAAATCGTGCCGAAATCGGGTAAACGTATCCTTCAGCCTGCCATTGAATTGTTATCCGGCATTCCGTCGGTTGTCTATGGCTTTGTCGGCTTGACCGTAATCGTCCCATTGCTGCGAAACGTGTTCGGGGGACAAGGCATTGGTATTCTCGCAGGTTGCCTTGTGTTGTCGGTTATGATTTTACCGACGATTACGAGTATTATGGCGGATGCGTTGTCTTCCCTGCCGGGGGGACTGCGAGAATCCTCTTATGCATTGGGGGCTACCCGCTGGCAGACAATTGCCCGTGTTATTATCCCGACGCTGCTGCCTGCTCTTTTAACAGGAATTATTCTCGGGATGGCTCGTGCCTTCGGAGAAGCGTTGGCTGTACAGATGGTCATCGGGAATGCTCCGCACATACCGCATTCCTTGCTGGAATCCGCTTCGACCTTGACCAGCGTCATTACACTTAGCATGGGCAACACAGCGATGGGCTCCGTTCATAACAATGCACTCTGGAGTATGGCGCTTGTTCTTCTGCTCATGACATTTATTTTCGTGCTGCTGGTAAGGCTGCTTGAAAGGAGAAACCGGGTTTGATGAAAGCTAAAACGACCGACAAGATCGCTACATTTGTAATCTGTTTCTTCGCCTTGTTCATTGTTGCACTTTTGGTGGGATTGCTGGGCTTCATTTTGGCCCGTGGAGTCAGTCATATTTCTTTTGACTTTCTAACCAGTGCTCCGCAAACGTTACGTGCAGGTGGCGGCATTGGTCCGCAACTGTTTAATTCTGTATTTTTGCTAATCTTAACTTTGATTATCACCATTCCAATTGGCTGGGGCGCCGGCATTTACATGGCGCAATATGCAAAGCCGGGAAAAATTACGGACTTCATACGACTTGTCGTCGAAGTATTGTCCTCGTTCCCGTCGATCGTCATTGGATTGTTTGGACTATTACTCATCGTCAATACATTTAATTTTGGCTTTTCCCTCTTGTCAGGGGCGCTGGCTCTAGCCGTATTCAATCTGCCGCTGATGGTTCGCACAACTGAGCAGGCTTTCCGTGCTGTACCGAAGGAGCAAAAGGAAGCCGGACTTGCGCTCGGATTGTCCAAGTGGAAAATCATTACCTCCATTTTGTTGCCAGCAGCGCTGCCAAGCTTGATTACGGGTACCATCTTGGCCGCAGGCCGTATTTTTGGGGAAGCCGCCGCATTGCTGTTTACAGCAGGGATGAGTACACCGCCGCTTGATTTTACCGATTGGAATCCATTGCATGCCAGATCGCCTATTAATCCGATGCGACCTGCCGAAACATTGGCTGTTCATATTTGGAAGGTCAACAGTGAAGGCATTGCTCCTGACTCCAAAGATATCGCCGCAGGCGCTTCTGCGGTATTGGTGCTGCTCGTTCTGGTCTTCAACTTGAGTGCAAGATGGTTCGGAAGAGTCGTTTACCGTCGGTTGACAGCTGCCAAACGAATGGATTAGAAAGGGGATGGAGAACAATGGAACATGTGATTACACGAACGGCAAAAACCGCCACACCAGCAACATCCGTTCAGTCTACGCGTTCAGAACAACTTGCGGGGCAAGCGCCACATCCGTTCAGTACTGAGGATTTGAGTATTTATTACGGAAGCTTTGAGGCCGTGAAAAAAGTAAACTTAGCTTTTCCAGAGCAGACCGTGACCGCCCTGATTGGGCCTTCCGGCTGTGGTAAATCGACTTTTTTGCGTTCCCTTAACCGAATGAATGATGAGATTGCGTCTTCATCGACAACGGGACATATTTGGATGGACGGACAGGATTTAACGGCACCTGAGACGGACGTGATCAAGCTGCGTCAGCAAATAGGCATGGTGTGGCAACGGCCTAACCCTTTTTACAAATCGATTTATAATAACATTGCGTTCGGTCCTAAATACCGGGGAGTGCGCAAAAAGAAGCAGCTCGATGAAATCGTCGAGAGCAGCCTGCGTAAGGCGGCATTATGGGATGAGGTCAAGGATCGTCTTCACGATTCGGCTCTTGCTCTGTCTGGCGGGCAACAGCAGCGGCTTTGTATTGCACGTGCACTTTCCGTTCAACCGAAAATCCTGTTGCTTGACGAGCCAGCTTCCGCGCTGGACCCTGTGTCTACAGGCAAGGTGGAAGAGCTTATTACCGAATTGAAAAAAGAACTGCGCATCGTTATTGTGACGCACAATATGCAGCAGGCTGCACGAATTTCCGATTATACTGCCTATTTTTATGTTGGAAGTTTGGTGGAACATGGGAAAACAAACGATATATTCACCAATCCTGAAAACGAGTTGACTCAAGAGTATATCATGGGTCGCTTTGGATAAGCCGTCCAGATTGACGACTTGTTATAGATATAAAACATGAGAAACATCTTACTAATCTAGTATTGGTAAGATGTTTTTTTATTAGTTTAGTAAACTCTTACATTTGTATATAATAAAATATATTGATTATTTGGTTATATTTTCATATAATACATGTGTTTAATAGTTCTTGAAATACCACAATCCAATTAAAGGAGAGGTTTGCAATGAAGTTTAACGTTAAAAAATCTGTCAAATGGATTGCTTTTTCTGGAATGGCTATTACCCTAACAACTGGACTTGTTAGCCCTTCATGGGCAGCAGCTGAGCAGAATGTGACTGATGCAGGTGCGAGTGTTACCCAAGCCGTATACAATGATGCAAACGTTTACAAAAATACTATTGTTCCACTGGCTAGTGTGAATGTGAGTAGTTTGCTGGATAAGTATCGTGATTTTAGTAAATTTTCTACAGGAAATACATCCAAGGACACTACGCTTGCTTTGAATATTGTATCGTGGCAATTGCCGCATGGTGGATTCTTCAAAGCGATGGAAAAGAATTATAAATCCAAATGGGATGGCAAAGCAGCACGTTCTACATGGAAGAGCAAGGATGGTGTTGAACTCGGAACGTTTGATAACGAGGCCACGACAACCGAGATCCGCTTTTTAGCGGATGTATACAAAAAAACTAAAAACAAAGACATTAAAAACAGTGTACAAAAAGCAGTTGATTTCGTACTAACCTCTCAATATTCCTCTGGCGCTTGGCCGCAGGTATACCCTAAACGTGGTAATTATTCTGATGCTGCAACCTACAACGATGATGCTATGGTTAGAGTGATGGTACTGGCAGATGACATTGTAAACAAAAGGCAGCCGTTTGATAGCGATATTCTTGACAATACATATCGCTCCAGACTTCAGCAGGCCCTGAATAAAGGCGTACAGTATACACTAAAAGCTCAAATTGTAAACAATGGCACACCAACAATTTGGGGAGCACAGCATGATCCGGTTACTTATGAATCTGTGCCTGCGCGAGCATTCGAGCTTGCTTCCAAAACAACGACGGAATCGGTAGGCATTACCGCATTCTTAATGTCTCAACCGCAGACGACTGAGGTGAAAAAAGCAGCTCAGAGTGCTTTGAAATGGTTTGACACGAATCGGATCGACGGTATGAAATACAATCGTCAAGGTCCGGAGTTTTTCCAAAAGGATGCATCAAGCGTGATGTGGTATCGTTTCTACAACGTGGAGGACAATAAGTATTTCTTCTCAGACCGAGATGGCAAAAAGTATACGGACATCATGAAAATTAGTGAAGAAAGACGACTTGGTTACGCCTGGGCGGGAAGTCAGGCGAAGAGCTTATTGAAACTGGCTTCGGAAAGTGGATATTATAAACTGTCCAAGCCGTTGCCACAATAATAAAGCCATCATTGTAAATGCTTTGAGAGGGAGAGCCGTATGGTTCGGCCCTCTTTTTGTTCCCAGGCGGTAAATATGGTTTAATGGAGAGAGGGCAAAATAGAGATAAAGATGCACAAAGATAGGAGAGCTTGTATGACTCAAGAGGAGAAACAAACGCAACTACGATGGTATGGCGCACCTCTACGTGTCCGTTATCAGGAAAGCGACCAGATGGGGGTCGTGTATCATGCGAATTATTTAAACTGGTTTGAGATCGGGCGTACGGAAATGATTCGGCAGGCAGGCTTTAACTACCGGAGCATGGAAGATCGAGGAGTTTTGCTGCCAGTTATTGAAATCAATGCGAAATATGCGAGCCCTGCTCGATATGATGATTTAGTTACTATCTATACCGCTATTACGGACTTCTCCAGACTACGTCTGAACTATACTTATGAGGTTCGACGGGTAACGGATGAGGAGCACCAAAACAATGTGGGAAAGGTATGGACAGAGGCTGACACGCTGCCGGGAGAACTGCTGGTCACAGGATCGACACGACATGCGTGGTTGAATACAGACTGGAAGCCCGTTCGGCTCGATCAGGCACTGCCTGAGTTGTACACTGCGTTAAGGTCTGCTTTTACAGGCGGGGAGGGACAGAAGTCATGATGATGCGTAAACGTCTGTGGCTGTTGCTGCTGCTCATTCCTTTGGCGGAGCTGTACGGGTTTATATGGGTAAGTCACTGGATTGGAGCGGGGAAAACTATCCTGCTCATTATTCTGACGACCTTGATTGGCGCTGCCATGATGCAATTTGAAGGTCGAAAGGTGATTGCCGATGCCAAAAATGAAATGAACCGGGGCCAAATGCCTGGCCGTAAAATGCTGGATGGATTATGTGTGTTTTTCGGCGGGAGCTTGCTGCTTATCCCTGGATTTATAACGGATATTATTGGTTTTACGTTGGTGTTTCCTTTAACACGAGTATTGTACCGACGTTTTTTATTAAAGTGGCTGGAGAAAAAAATGAAAAACGGCAGTATTACGTTTCGGCGGTTTTGACTGAGCTGCCGTTGTCCCCTCTCTATAACCTAGCGGACTCTTCCAGCAAGAATGTAGTTGCGCAAGTCCTGAATGACATTTGCACGATTCAGTGCATCAAGAACGATGAGTGATACAGGTCCGATAATGAGTCCTAAAACGCCAAACAGCTTGAGCCCGATGAACATACCGATGAGGGTGGGAAGCGGGTTCAATCCCACGCTGCTGGCCAGCACCTTAGGCTCCACGATCTGCCGTCCAATCAACAGGATGGCATAGAGGATCGACAATCCAACCCCTAGTGCCAAATTCCCTGACATATACGCATACAGTGTCCACGGAATCATCACAATGCCAACCCCTAAATAAGGTAACAAATCCACCAGCCCGATCATCAAACCGATGGTAAAGGCCGATTCCACACGCAAGATGAACAGCCCAATGATAACCGTTAATGCCGTAATGGAAATGATAATAAACTGTGCACGCAAATAGCCGTACAATGCTTTACGCAGATCGTGCCAAATATCTGACAATGGTTTGCGGATCGTATCAGGAACCGTATTCGAAAGTATTCGACTATGTCGATCCCAATCCTTACTAATAAAAAAGGCCGCTAATACAATAACCATTAGCACAGCTCCCATATTAGGCAGAGAGGTTAGCAAATTTAAAACCCCATTAAAAAATTGACCGACTAGCGTAGTAACAGCAGAACTGACGGTTTGAGTCGTTTTATCAATATTGCTGTTAATGGTGTGTTGGTAATCGGGATTATCCCGAATAAAATGGTTGATTTCAATAATTATATTTTGGATTAAATCGCTTTGCGTCCAATCAATAAACAGGCTTTTAAAACGCTCGATATGCCCGTCAAAAGTCATGGCCAGCTTAATCATTTCTCGAACCATTCGGGTGATTGCAGCAGACAGGATGATTGCGATTCCGCCTAAATATACAAATAAGGAGACCGTGACAGCCGCCCAACGTGGCATACGAGCCTTGTTACGCAAAAAAACGACCAATGGGTTCATAGCATAGGCCACAAGCCAGGCGAATAGGAAAGGATAAACGAGAGGGAACAGCATATATATGCCCAGCAACAGAGCTACAATCACGATTACGACCCATAGAGCACGAAATATGCGATTCAAGATTAACCGACTCAAGCTCTCACGACTCCTTTCTTTTCGATGGCACTCCTTAAAGGAAGTGCTCTACTATACTTATGCGGGAGGAGGGTAAGACAAGACCTATGTAAAAAAGTGCAAATGAACGCATATATTTTGTAAGGGGTTTCAAAAATTTCTTTATAGATGCGATAAAACAATTGAATGTGTTGGAATAGCCCTCAATGTTCACATAAACGACAAAATCCAGTATAGTGAAAGAAGGTTTAAATATTGACATATGGCGTTAACATTACTCAGCTAAATAAAAGACATATCTTACTTTTGAAAATGTTTACATTGCAAGTCCGTTCACAATGTTTTTACAAAGGAGAGATGTAACGATGACAGCGACTAAAGGTCTGGAAGGGATCGTAGCGACCACTTCCTCCATAAGCTCTATCGTAGATGGCGTTCTCACGTACCGGGGTTATAACATTGATGATTTGGCTGTTAACGCCGATTTTGAAGAGGTAGCTTATTTGTTGTGGTTTGGAAAATTACCTGACCAAGAGCAATTGCAAGAGCTTCGCAGCCAGTTAAGCGAATATGCTGCTATTCCGGATGAAATTATTACTCAATTAAAGTTATACCCGAAAGAATTGAGTACGATGGCTGCCTTGAGGTCAGCTGTATCGTCTCTTGCTTTGTATGACCCAGAGGCGGATGATATGTCAAGAGAGTCCAATGTGACCAAAACCGTCAAGCTTCAGGCGCAATTGCCCACAATTGTGGCAGCCATAGCGCGTATACGCGAAGGCTTGGAACCAATTGCGCCTAAAAAAGGTGTTTCCATTGCTGAAAACTTTTTGTATCAGCTGACTGGCAAGGACCCGGAGGAGACGGCTATTAAGGCGTTCAATCAGGCTCTCGTGCTGCATGCCGATCATGAATTGAATGCTTCGACCTTTGCTGCGCGTGTAACGGTAGCCACTTTATCAGATATTTATTCCGGGATCACGTCTGCCATTGGGGCCTTAAAAGGACCGTTACATGGTGGGGCCAATGAGGCTGTTGCTAAAACACTGGAGGAGATTGGCGGATTGGATCAGGTGGACTCCTATATTCAGGCCAAACTGGATAACCGCGAAAAAATTATGGGCTTTGGGCATCGTGTCTATAAAAACGGTGATCCGCGTGCCAAACATTTGCACAAAATGTCCCGCGAGCTGGGAGAAATGAACGGCGACACTACGTTGTTTGATATGTCAGTTCGAATTGAGAGTATTGTAACAGGGCAAAAAGGCTTGAAGCCGAATGTGGATTTTTATTCTGCCTCCGTATATACCCAGTTGGGTATCAAGAGGGACCTGTTTACTCCTATCTTTGCTGTAAGCCGTGTATCGGGGTGGACTGCACACATTTTGGAGCAGTATGAAAATAACCGCTTGATTCGTCCGCGTGCGGAATACACAGGTCCGATGGATCAAAAATATGTGTCACCAGAGTTGCGCTAACCTTTGGAGGAAGATTGAGGTTGTATACCCTGAATTTAAAAAATAAGGTACAATAGAAGGGTCGGCGAAAGATATACGTTTTTGTCTGTGATAAAGATCATGTCTTTCGTCCTGTACCCATTCATATCTGAGGAGGAAAAGGAACTTATGGCGAAATTTGAAAAGTTTGAGCTCCCAACTGAAGGCGAAAAAATTACAATTGATAACGGTCAACTGCAGGTTCCAAATCATCCGGTAATTCCGTTTATCGAGGGTGACGGCACAGGTCGCGACATCTGGAAAGCTTCCAAGCGCGTACTGGACGCGGCTGTAGAAAAAGCATATAACGGCACGAAAAAGATTGCCTGGTATGAAGTATTCGCTGGTGAGAAAGCTTTCAATACATACGGCGAGTGGCTCCCTAACGATACTTTGGAAGCCATCCGTGAGTATATTGTAGCCATTAAAGGTCCACTTACGACACCTATTGGCGGTGGTATCCGTTCATTGAATGTGGCATTGCGCCAAGAACTGGACTTATACGTATGCCTGCGTCCTGTTCGCTACTTTAACGGTGTCCCATCTCCAGTAAAACGTCCTGAGTTGGTAGACATGGTCATTTTCCGTGAGAATACAGAAGATATTTACGCAGGGATCGAATATGCCGAAGGGTCTGAAGACGTGAAAAAGGTAATTCAGTTCCTTCAGCAAGAGCTGGGCGTGAATAAAATCCGTTTCCCTGAAACCTCAGGAATTGGGATTAAGCCAGTTTCCTCCGAGGGTTCAAAGCGTCTGGTACGGGCAGCTATTCAGTATGCCGTTGACCATGGGCGCAAGAGTGTAACGCTCGTACACAAAGGTAACATTATGAAATTTACCGAAGGTGCCTTCAAAAACTGGGGTTATGAAGTAGCTGAGCAAGAGTTTGCAGATAAAGTATTTACTTGGGCTCAGTATGATGTCATCAAGGAAAAAGAAGGTGAGGATGCGGCAAATGCAGCTCAAAAAGCAGCTGAAGATGCAGGCAAAATCATTATTAAGGATGCGATTGCTGATATTGCACTTCAACAAGTGCTGACTCGTCCTTCTGAATTTGATGTCATTGCTACGCTGAACCTGAACGGGGACTATCTGTCCGATGCTTTGGCTGCTCAAGTTGGTGGAATTGGGATCGCGCCAGGTGCAAACATTAACTATGTAACCGGGCATGCTATCTTTGAAGCTACGCATGGTACAGCTCCAAAATATGCAGACAAAGACGTAGTGAACCCTGGTTCCGTAATTCTGTCCGGCGTTATGCTGCTTGAACATTTGGGCTGGAAAGAAGCAGCTGACCTGATTTACAAGGGGCTGGAGACGTCCATTAATAAAAAGATCGTAACTTATGACTTTGCCCGTCTGATGGACGGTGCTACACAGGTGAAATGCTCCGAGTTCGCGGACACTATTATTAGTAACCTGTAAGGAAGGGGAATACTACTTGACCATTCAACGCAAAAAAATATCCATTGTTGGCGCCGGTTTTACCGGTGCCACTACCGCATTGCTGCTGGCTCAAAAGGAGTTAGGTGATATCGTACTCATTGATATTCCGCAACTAGAGAATCCGACTAAAGGCAAAGCGCTTGATATTTTGGAAGCTGGTCCAGTGCAGGGATTTGACACCCAGATCATGGGCACTTCTAATTATGAGGATGCAGCCAACTCGGATATCGTCATTATTACAGCCGGGATCGCGCGCAAGCCGGGGATGAGCCGTGATGATTTGGTCAACACGAACGCAGGAATTATAAAATCCGTATGTGAGAATGTGAAGAAGTACGCGCCCAATGCTATCGTCATTATTCTGAGTAATCCGGTCGATGCTATGACCTATACGGCGTACCAAACGCTTGGCTTCCCGAAAAATCGGGTTATTGGCCAATCAGGTGTGTTGGATACGGCTCGGTATTGTACCTTTATTGCCCAGGAACTGAATGTTTCGGTTGAAGACGTGCGCGGTTTCGTTATGGGAGGGCATGGTGATGATATGGTACCGCTCGTACGCTATTCCAGCGTAGGAGGTATACCTATCGATAACCTGATTTCTCAGGAACGTATCGAAGCGATTGTACAACGTACACGAGTGGGTGGCGGAGAAATCGTTAACCTATTGGGTAATGGCAGCGCATATTATGCTCCAGCAGCTTCGCTTGCGCAAATGACAGAAGCGATTGTAAAAGATAAAAAACGGATTATTCCAGTCATTGCTTACCTGGAAGGAGAGTATGGCTATCAGGACCTGTTCCTCGGTGTACCTACACTTCTTGGCGGTAACGGCATCGAAAAAGTGTTCGAGTTGGAATTGACAGCTGCAGAAAAAGCAGCGCTCGATCAATCTGCCGAAGCGGTTCGTAATGTTACTAAAATAGTCAACGTATAGATACGATTTGCTACTAAAACGGTATACTTTTTTACTTAAAGAGGTGTCCACAAGTCATAGTTATGGCTGTCGGCCACCTCTTTTATTTTTAAATAGTCTATTGTTTTCTTCCTTTTCTTTTAATATTGAAAGTTTCAGTTAGGATTTGCTGGCACCAGCGGAGCGAACGGAATGATTGCGGACAAGCATCCACCCGAGTTGAAACTTTCCCCCTCATACTCCTTTGCTTTGACCCACTTCCCCGGTATAATAGAGTTCATATGCATTAATAGTTACATAGAAAAGCATGTCCCAAAACATTGCAAAGATGCTAGTCATTCGTTGGAATATGATCGTTCTATGGAAAAATCAGTTTGTAAGAAAACAAAGAATTGGAGGTTATAAAGAATGTTTTTTATTCACATTATTGGATCACTGGCAATGGGCTTTTATTTATTGCTTCCCTTCGTCGTGGGCAAAATCGACAAATTGGCTCCAAGTGCGCAGGAGGGAACGATATCGGCTGTGCAGCTATTGAACCGTTTGGCGCAATTTGCACTAATCCTTGTGCTTATTAGCGGCATCTATATGATTTTTGCTTGGAAGTCTTATTCGGTAGCATGGATCGTGGTCGTGTTGTTGTTGTTTCTTGCTATTTCTGGTATCGCAGGTGCTATGGGTAAGCCATTACGATTGTCACTGGAAGCGGTTCGCAACCAACAGCCAATTACGCAATACGCTGGTAAAGTGCGAATGTTCAGTACACTGTTGGCCGTCTTCATGATCTTAATTACGTTTTTAATGGTATACAGCCATATTATTTAATGAATCATTTTATGAGCGGTTGGAATTGAATAATGACAACGGCTAACGTTGAAAAAACGGTCTGTGCAGAATAAGCATAGGTCGTTTTTTTGTGTGCTCACATAGCTGGATTTTTCTTTTTTCGTTTAACGGATAAGTTTGTGTGGTAAATCAGGAGTAGAGTGGATGCAAATGTTGCATCCTAAAAAATATCTGATTTTGAAGGGAGAATGTACAATGGCTAAAAGCAACCAACCTCAGCAAACCTTGCCCCCGCAGCACCAGGAACAGCAACCGGGGATTGAGTCCAAAATGACGCCTGCACCGCAATTTGAAAAACCAACTTACAAAGCGGCTGGCAAGCTAACAGGCAAAGTTGCACTGATTACTGGTGGAGACAGTGGAATTGGGCGGGCTGTAGCTGTCACGTACGCCAAAGAAGGTGCGGATGTAGCTATCGTCTACTTGAATGAGCATAAGGATGCGGAAGAAACCAAACGTCAGGTCGAACAGGAAGGACGCAAATGCGTGTTGATTCCTGGCGATATCGGAGATGACCAATTTGCCAAAAAAGCGGTGCAACAGACGGTGAACGAATTGGGCAAGCTCGATATCGTCGTGAACAATGCGGCCGAGCAGCATCCACAGCAAAAGCTGGAGGATATCACCAAGGAACAGCTGGAGCGCACGTTCCGCACGAATATCTTCGGTATGTTCTTCCTAACACAAGCGGCATTGCCGCATTTGAAGAAAGGGAGCGCGATCGTCAACACAACGTCGATTACCGCATACGCTGGGAATAAAACACTCATTGATTATTCCTCCACCAAAGGGGCAATCACATCATTCACTCGTTCCCTATCACTCAATTTGGTGGATCAAGGTATTCGAGTGAACGCTGTAGCCCCAGGGCCGATCTGGACACCGTTAATCCCGTCTACCTTTGATGCCAAGACGGTCAGCGAATTTGGAGGAGCACAGCCCATGAAGCGACCGGGTCAGCCGGAAGAACTGGCGCCAGCTTATGTGTACCTTGCTTCAGACGATTCGTCTTATGTAAGCGGGCAGGTTATTCATATCAATGGCGGTGAAGTTGTAAACGGATAAGAGGATAAAGAAAAGGTTGGGGCAGTCTTTTGCTCCGGCCTTTTTTCTTTTCACAGTGGAACATAATGCAGGTAGCCTGTAGAATGAGATTAACTTACATAAAAGGATGGGCAAATTTCTATGAAATCGTTTCGTTTCAGGCTTACCCTGATCATGCTGATTTTGATTGGCGTATCTGTCCTTGCTGCTGGAATCACTATGGGACAAATTTTCAAAAATTCGAATATGAAGGTGCTAGAGGAGAACATGGGCCGCGAGATTGACTTGCTTCGCGCTACTTTCCCATTTGTTAATGCTGATGCCCTATCCAGCACAGATTACGTCTCCTATTATTCTGAGAAGGCGAAGGAAATTGCCCATCTGACCGATTCGCGAGTGACCTTCATTCGTAAGGACGGGACGGTGGTGGGTGATTCGTTAAGCGATCCGCGCAAAATGGAAAACCATGCATCGCGTGAAGAAATACGACAAGCTACGTCGGAAGGAATCGGACGGACGATACGCTACAGTGAAACTTTGCAACGAAACATGCTATACGTCGCTGAGCCTGTTGTATCGGACAAGGGCTTTGACGGATATATCCGTTTATCCATGAGTCTGAAAGCGGTGGAAGAGGGAATGCAGCGCGGCTGGACGGCCATCGGGGTTGGTCTTGTGTTGCTGTTTATTGCTGCTGGACTGATGAGCTATCGTATTGCTCGCAGCCTCACCTCGCCCATTGAACATATTACAGGGGTAGCCAACCGTATTTCAGGACTGGATTATGACGCAAGGGTCGGCGTACAGCGCCGGGATGAGGTAGGACAACTGGGTGAAGCCATTAATCGTATGGCTGACAGCCTCCAAAACCAAATGAAAACGATTCGTGACAATGAGGATCTGCTGCAAAGCGTCATGAGTAATATGACAGGCGGGATTCTGATGATCGATGCTAATGAACGCATTGCGCTTGTCAACCGTGAGTCTGAGCGTATGCTCGGTGTCGCGGGTAAGCGGGTGACAGACAAGCCGTATCATGAGCTGAAGAAGCACTATGAGCTCACAAAGCTAATTGAGGGCAGTATACAAAGCCGAGAAAGGCTACATGGTGAGGTGCATTTGTACAATCCCGAAGAACGACTCGTTTTGCTAGATGGTGTCCCTATGTATGAGGATGAAGGGGGATACCGGGGGATGCTGTTCCTTTTGCAGGATATTACAGCTATTCGACGGTTGGAAAATATGCGAAGCGAATTTGTGGCAAACGTCTCTCATGAGCTAAAAACACCGATTGCCGCAGTCAAGGGTTTTGCCGAGACATTGCTTGGTGGCGGGGTCAAAGATGAGGAAACAGCCCGTTCCTTTTTACAAATTATATATGACGAAAGCGAACGACTGAATCGACTGATCGGCGATATTCTGGAGCTTTCCAAAATCGAGTCCAAGCGCTCTCCGCTGGATTGCTCTCCAATTCATATCTCTTCTTTCATAGAATCATTGCTGGAGAAACTGAACAATGTAGCAGCGAAGAAAAGGATTACACTGCACATGGATATCCCGGATGAATTGTTTATGGAGGCAGATGAAGATAAGCTTCAGCAGATTTTCCTGAACCTTTTGTCTAATGGCATTAACTATACACTTGATGGCGGCAAGGTAAAAATTAAGGTTATAACGCTACAGCGAGACCATGACACGGAAAAGGTCGTATTTACAGTCAGTGATACGGGTATTGGGATACCGAAAAAGGACCTGCCCCGTATCTTTGAGCGCTTTTATCGGGTGGACAAAGGTCGCTCACGCAACTCGGGCGGAACGGGCTTGGGATTATCTATTGTCAAGCACCTGGTTGATCTGCATCATGGTACACTTTCGGTCGAAAGCGAGCTTGGTTTGGGTACGACGTTTACCGTTGAATTACCGTTATTGCAACAGGAAGAATGAACTATAACATTTTTTACATTGTGTTAACAATGCCGTGATAAAATAAACGGGTGTCGCATGAGCATGGAAAAGATTTCAGGATTTTGACTAATGCGCCTTTAACAGGTAAACAGGAGATGAAGTTATTAATGGGACAACGTTTGCTGGTTATTGAGGATGAACCAACGCTTGCCAGATTGCTATCCTACAATTTGATACAAGAAGGTTTCGAAGTGGACACGGAGGATCATGGCAGTGCTGGGTTTGAAAGAGCGTCCAGAGAATCCTACGATTTGATCCTGCTGGATTTGATGCTGCCGGGAATGAATGGACTGGACATTCTGAGCAGACTTCGCCATCAGGGGCTGACGACACCTATCATTATTCTCACCGCTAAAAACGGGGAGGCTGAGGTTGTCCAAGGACTGAAGTCGGGTGCTGATGACTACATCACAAAGCCCTTTGGCGTTTCTGAGCTGTTGGCCCGCGTAACGGCTGTGCTGCGAAGAACATCCGGAGGGGATGAGGGAGTGCTGTCTGAACAGAAGGATGGCTCCAAAATTCAACTGGGCGAGCTGGAAATCTACCCTGAAAAATATGAAGTCATTCTTGGAGGTCAATCCATCAGCTTAAGACCCAAGGAATTTGAGGTACTTCTCTATTTGTCCCGCAAGCCGGGTGTCGTCCTGACTCGAGATGATCTAATGAATGCCGTGTGGGGCTTTGACTACATCGGTGGTCAACGGACGGTGGATGTACACGTCAGCTCCTTACGTAAAAAGCTGGAGCTTGATCCCGACTCGGTTCATATTGATTCGATCCGCGGAGTGGGGTATAAGCTTGTTGTAAATAAAAAAAGAAGCGCTTCTCATTTGTTATAAATGAGGAGCGTTTTTCTCTTTCCAGGCCGTAGCAGCAACTTTTATGTCCATTTTGTGATTTTACATTTCGTTGACAAAACTAGCCATTAAAATCAACAAATGACCGATATGATGTTCCCGTCACTCCAAGTAGTTAAAAAAAGGGGACTTCAGAACGATGATAACGGAACCAAAGACCCAGCCGAGTTCCACTGCCGTGATTGAACGTGAAACGTTCAAGCTGATTACTACCTATGTGCCATGCCGGGAGGTTCCGATCATTGGCACGGATATGTCTTGCAAGGAACTGTTAGCACTCATGAAGACACAGGAAGATATTCCCTGTGTCATCGTTGTGGATAAAAATGATCTTCCTTTGGGCATTATCATGAGAGATGCGTACAATCGTCATTTTACGGGCAGGTTCGCTGCGGCGTTGTTCTATGACAAACCAGCTTCCCTATTTGCCGATCCCAATACATTAATTGTGGATCTAAAAAGTCCAGCAACGGAAATTGTAGAACAGGCGATGATGCGTGAAGATCAGCGTTTTTACGATTGTTTATTGATAAAGGAAGGGACAAGATTACTCGGTGTACTCACAATTCGTGACATCCTGTCTGTCGTTCAGCGAATGCAAAGAGAAGCAGACGAAGATCGGGGCGATGTGATTCGACATAGCTATGACGGAGTCCAGCGTATTCGGATGACTGTTTTGGATGCAGCGAAAGAGGCGGATGACAGTGTGCAGCTAACTCGCTCAATGAGTGAATTATCCCGCCGTGGTAAAGTGGAACTGGAGGATGTTCTGCTTTCTTATCATGCAGTAACGGAACAAATGAAGCGCCAGCATGAGCAGATGACAGCCTTAACCCAATCGCTGAATGATATTGCGGGCATGGCCTCATCCATTCGTGCATTGGCAGATCACAGCGGATTGCTGGCGATCAATGCGTCTATTGAAGCGGCCCATGCTGGCGAACACGGGCGTGGCTTTCAGATTGTGTCTCAAGAGGTTCGGAATATGTCACTCCAGACCAAAGCTTTTTCTGTACAGATTACCGGCTTACTCACTCATATTGAGCAAATGCTGCGTGACACTGCTGAACTGACGGATACAAGTATGCAGCAGATTCATACAGGCTCTAAATTTATATCTGCCGGAACCCAAACGTTTACCAAATTATTGCAGTCAGTCGATGAAATAGAGGCTAAAAATAGTGAAATGTCCCGTTCCGCAGAAGAAGCTGCCTTGAATGCAGCTGGAATAGCACAGGAGCTTGAGCTCATGCTGAGTTCTTGATCATTTTACATACCGTTAACAAATCCACCACACTGAATTTACACACAGCTTATATAATCTTCATATTGTGCAAATCAGGTGCAATGCTTGAGGACCATAACTGCAACACGAAGGAGATCATAAATCCATGAATGATTCCGTAATCCGGATTGATAAGCTGAATTTGTATTATGAAAAATTCCACGCGCTGAAACATATAAACCTGGATATTCCTGAAAAAACGGTAACGGCCTTCATCGGCCCATCCGGCTGTGGAAAATCAACCTTGCTGCGTACGCTAAACCGGATGAATGACATGATACCGGGAACGCGTATTGAAGGGACCGTGAGCATCGCAGGGCAGGATATATACGGCGATACTATGGAAGTAGAAACGCTGCGTAAACAGGTGGGAATGGTTTTTCAACAGCCTAACCCGTTTCCCAAATCCATTTATGATAACGTGGCCTATGGTCCGCGGTTGCATGGAATCCGGCAAAAGGACAAGTTAGATGAACTGGTAGAGCAAAGCCTACGGCAGGCAGCACTTTGGGAAGAGGTTAAAAATTTTCTCAAGCGTTCTGCTCTGAGCTTGTCCGGCGGACAGCAACAACGGCTATGTATTGCCCGGGCGCTTGCTGTACAGCCAGATATTTTACTTATGGACGAGGCGACATCTGCGCTGGACCCGATCTCGACGATGAAAATTGAAGAACTGGTTCAAGAATTAAGAGACACGTATACCATCGTCATGGTGACGCATAACATGCATCAGGCAGCGCGTGTGTCTGGTCGAACTGCGTTCTTTTTGAATGGGGTTGTAGTAGAGGCAGCGGATACAGAGGCGATGTTTTCCACGCCACAGGATTCACGTACAGAAGATTATATTTCCGGGCGTTTTGGCTAAAGCCAAATTGATGATTATGCGAGAAGGGGTGACTTCGAAATGATACGTAGAAAAGGTTTTGATGAAGGATTAGAAGAACTGAGAGCCGTACTGCGCGAAATGGGTGCACACGTTTCGAAGGCGCTCGATCAGGCTATTGAATGTTTGCAGACCAAAAATACAGAAATGGCCCAGCAGGTAGTCAAAAATGATGCATCCCTCAATACAATGGAAGAAAATATTCTGGATATGGGCTCCAAGCTCATTATTACCCAGCAGCCAGTAGCGAAGGATTTACGCCGGATCATTGTTGCATTTAAAATTTCCAGTGATTTGGAACGGATGGGTGATTTGGCACTTGATATTGCCAAGGTCACACTTCGCTTGGAAGGGCAGCAGGCGATGAAGCCGTTAGTGGATATTCCACACATGGCTTCCATTGTTAAAGAAATGATCGACGATGCGATCAAATCCTATTTGGATGAAAATACAGATCTGGCCTACAAAATGGCTAAAGAGGATGATCGGGTGGATTCCTTGTACAGCCACATGATCAGCGATCTATACGCATTTATGGTAGAAAAGCCAGCAGAGGCTTCACAAGCCATGCTGCAACTGCTTGTAGGACGTTACATTGAACGCATTGGCGACCATGCTACGAATATCGGTGAAAGCACTGTATATCTCGTGACAGGAGAGCGACCAGATTTGAACCAGTAAGGCTTTTAGTATATAGCGGTTGTTTCTAATCCAGATTTGTCTTGAGCAAAAGGCAAATTTGGCTAGGAAACAGCCGTTTTTTTCTGAAAAAGAGTCTTGTATGTTAAGATAGGAAGAGGAATGCGTAATACGTAAGAACGTTACGAATGCATTGATGAACTTGCGAGGTGCGAAATGGATAAACTCATGCTTATAGATGGTAACAGTATCATATACCGGGCGTTTTTTGCTATGCCGCCGTTGACGAATTCAAGCGGACAGCAGACGAATGCGGTGTACGGATTTACGACAATGTTATTGCGGCTTTTGGAGGAGCACAAACCAACACATATTTTGGTTGCGTTTGATGCTGGTAAAATTACGTTTCGCCATAAAGGGTACGAGGATTACAAAGGTGGACGGGAGAAAACGCCGCCGGAGCTGTCCCAGCAATTTCCGCTGCTGAAAGAGCTATTGACGGCTTTTGGTATTGCCCAATTTGAACTGGATGGTTATGAGGCAGATGATATTATAGGCACCCTGTCCAAAACAGCGGACGAAGCGGGTTTTAATGTGCTGGTTGTGACCGGCGACAAGGATATGCTTCAATTGGCTTCAGACCATGTCACGGTCGGCTTGACCCGCAAAGGGGTTACCGAGGTGGAAACGTATGGACCTGAGCAGATTCAGGAACGTTACGGCTTGAAGCCGCTGCAAATCATAGACCTTAAGGGCCTAATGGGCGATACGTCGGATAACATTCCTGGTATTCCAGGCGTGGGTGAGAAAACAGCGCTCAAGCTGCTGCATCAATATGGTTCAGTTGAAGAGGTGCTGGCGCACACGGATGAGCTGAAGGGTAAAATGAAAGAACGCGTGGAGACTCATGCTGACGATGCGCGAATGAGCAAGGATTTGGCGACCATTTATCGGGATGTAACGTTGGACAAGCAACTGGAAGATGTGGTTTTCAGCGGGCTACAGGCAGAGACGGCTGGGCCAGCTTTGGCGAAGCTGGAGTTCAAGTCCCTGCTGGAGCGTTTATCCTTTTCGGGAGAGGTCGGCAGTGCTGGAGTCGGCGTAGAGGAAGCCGCGGCAGACGTGACTGTGCTGGATGAACAGCGGATCAGCGAATTGGTAGAAGTGCTGAATAACGTAGATGTGCTGCATGTTGAGACGCATGGTGATAATCCGCATCATGCTGAGATTGTAGGCTTGATATTTGCCGCAACAGGGCGTCAGTTTTTTATGACACTGGAAGTTCTACAAAGTGATGCAGCTACCCCTATTCGCGAATGGCTTGCCGACCCTGAACGCAAAAAACGCGGTCATGATCTGCATCGTACGGACTTGGCTTTACACTGGCATGGAATTGAGTTTGCTGGAGCTGAATTTGATGTGCAGCTGGCCGGATACTTGCTAGATCCGACAGACGCGAATCAGACATTGAGTGGGCTGGCAGCCAAGTATGGCTTGTCATCAATTCGTCCAGACGACGAAGTGTTTGGTAAAGGAGCTAAATATAAAGTTCCTGACGTGGATGTACTATCCGATCATGTGGCGCGTAAGGCAACGGTGATCGAAGCGTTGGTACCTGTGCAGCAGGCGGAGCTGGAAAAAACGGAAATGCACAAGCTGTTCCATGAGCTTGAGATGCCATTATCCCGCATTCTGGCGGATATGGAGAAGCAGGGTATTTTGGTGAATGTAGAGGAACTGCGCGCTTTGGGAAAAGAATTTGAAGCCCAGATTGCAACGTTGGTGGGTGAGATCTACAGCATTGCAGGGGTAGAGTTCAACCTTAATTCGCCCAAGCAGTTGGGTGAGATTTTGTTTGATAAGCTGGGTCTGCCCGTTATTAAAAAGACAAAAACCGGCTACTCGACCGATGCAGAGGTGCTGGAAAAGCTTGCGCCATATCATGATATTGTGCAAAACATTTTGCAATATCGCACCATTGCCAAACTTCAATCGACGTATGTCGAAGGATTGCTTAAAGAAATTTCGGAGAAGACAGGTAAAGTGCACACGTATTTCCGGCAGACGGTTGCAGCAACTGGACGCTTGAGCAGTCAATTTCCGAATTTGCAAAACATTCCGATCCGTCTCGAAGAAGGACGCAAAATCCGCAAAGTATTTGTTCCATCGGAGCCGGGCTGGTCGATTTTGGCGGCAGACTATTCACAAATCGAGCTGCGGGTGCTGGCTGATATTTCGGATGATGAGCGCTTGAAAGAGGCTTTTGTTCACGATATGGACATCCATACCAAGACCGCATCCGATGTGTTCGGTGTACCGGCAGAGGCTGTAGACTCCGATATGCGCCGTTCTGCAAAGGCGGTCAACTTTGGGATTGTTTACGGGATTAGTGACTATGGTCTGTCGCAAAATTTGAATATTACGCGGAAGGAAGCGGCTCGCTTTATCGACCAGTATTTTGACGTGTTCCAGGGTGTTCGCCGTTACATGGATGATATTGTGAAGGATGCGAAGAGGGATGGATACGTAAAAACGTTGTTGGAACGCAGACGATATTTGCCAGAGATTAACGCCAGCAATTTCAACCAGCGTTCGTTCGCCGAGCGTACAGCGATGAATACGCCGATTCAAGGTACCGCAGCCGATATTATCAAGCTGGCGATGGTGCAGATGGACGCAGCGCTGCGTGAGCGCAATCTTCGCAGCCGTATGCTGTTACAAGTACATGATGAGCTTGTATTCGAGGTTCCGCCTGAGGAAATGGAAACGATGAAAGAGCTTGTTCCCGCTACCATGGAAGCTGCATTAAAGCTGGCTGTGCCGCTTAAAGCGGAAGTAAGCTATGGCAGCAATTGGTATGAGGCCAAGTAAGATATTTCAATGAGTAGATAGTCCCAATTTGACGTTGCTTCCGTTATAATATAGGGTGAGGTGAAGACATCATGCCGGAATTACCGGAAGTAGAAACCATTAAACGAACACTAAACGAGCTTATCGTCGATAAACATATAGATCATGTAACCGTAAATTTGCCGCGTATTATCCAACGTCCCGATGATATCCACGCATTTGCGATGGAATTGGCTGACCACCGGATTATTGGGGTGGAAAGACGCGGTAAGTTTCTGCGGATTTTGCTGGACGGGCTCGTGCTTGTCTCCCATCTTCGAATGGAAGGACGCTATGGATTGTATTCACAAGATGATCCTGTGGAAAAGCATACCCATGTCATCTTTCATTTTAAAGATGGTACAGAGCTGCGTTATCAGGATGTGCGCCAATTTGGTACAATGCACTTATTTCCAGCAGGACAGGATTTGCTGGAAAAGCCGCTGAATAAACTCGGTTTGGAACCGATGGACGAGGCTTTTACACCTGAAATGCTGCGTGCCGCTGTTGGAACTCGTTCGACTTCGATCAAGGCAGCGCTGTTAAACCAGTCATATGTGGTAGGCATCGGGAATATTTATGTAGATGAATCGTTATTTAAGGCAGGGATTCATCCGGCACAGCCAGCCAAAAGCCTAACGGATAGCCAATTTCGCGTACTGCATGAAGCTATTGTCTCCACGCTGGGCGCGTCGATTCAGGTTGGTGGCTCGTCCATCAAATCTTTCGTTAACGGACAGGGCAAAACGGGCGATTTCCAGCATCAGTTGCAAATCTATGGACGCAACGCGAAGCCTTGTATTAACTGTGGTACATTGATCGAAAAATCCGTCGTAGCTGGACGTGGCACACATCATTGCCCGGTCTGCCAGCCTTTGCGCTAAACAGGCACAGTCACCCCAAGCCCATCCCTCTCATATATTGTTCCAAGTACCAATACTGCGAAGGGAGTCGGTTGCTGTAAGGCCCAGCCTTCGCAATGGGAGGGAATTGGAGTGGCTAATCATTGGGGAGCCCTGCTGTTACTGGCATTTGCGCTAAGTTTGGACAGTTTCGGAGTCGGTGTTACATATGGTCTGCGCAAAATGAAAATTCCATTGTTGTCGATTGCTATCATCTCCGTATGTTCAGGTTTGGTGATCGGCATATCTATGCAGCTCGGCGCATTACTATCCCGTGTCCTGTCTCCTGTATATACGACGGTTTTCGGTGCTGTCATTCTGATCTGTATCGGCTGTTACTCTTTGATTCAGGCTCTGCAACGCAAGGAAGATTTGACGGAAGAAACAGCGGAAGTCCCTCGGGATCTGCACCTTACGGAACAGGTTGATTCAGATTCAGGGCATATATCAGCGCTTGCGGAGAAAAAAAGTGCTGAGAATGCCAATACAGAGTCTCTAACCAGCTCAGGAAGAGATCTATCGACAGAGACTTCTTTGGAGCTACAGCAGGAGGAGCGAACGTTATTTTCGCTGGAGTTCCGCAAATGGGGGCTTGTTATTCGGATTCTTCGAAGCCCGTCTGCTGCGGATATGGACCGTTCCGGCAGTATATCTGCTACCGAAGCGGTTTGGTTAGGTATTGCATTATCGGTCGATGCGTTCGGAGCGGGCTTAGGTGCAGCCATGCTTGGTTTTCAGCCCCTGTCTACTGCGCTGGCTATTACGTTATTCAGTGGTGTATTTTTGATTGCTGGTATGAAGGCAGGGTTCTTCCTGTCAGCATTTCGATTTATGAAGGCGCTCGGCGTATTGCCGGCATTATTACTGATTATGATGGGTATATTGAAGCTGTTATGAGGTGAAGAGCATGAATATCGGATTAACCGGAGGGATCGCTACCGGAAAAAGCACCGTGTCGGCTCTTTTGGTCGCCAAGGGTGCGCTGCTGATCGACGCAGATGCCATTGCCCGGGAAGTTATGCTTCCGGGGCATCCGGTGCTGGCGGCGGTCATACAGCATTTTGGACAAGCTATAGTGAACAGTGACGGAACCCTGCACCGCAAAAGACTGGGAGAGATTGTATTCAGAGATCCTGTACAGCGACAGGCACTTAACGATATTACGCATCCTGCTATTCGTGAGGAAATGCGTCTGCGCATGGAAGCTTATGAACGGGAGCAGCCGGACAAGCTTGTTTTGGCAGATATCCCGTTAATGTATGAGTCTGGGCTGGAGAGCCTGTACGAGGAAATTATGGTTGTATATGTACCACGTGATGTTCAGCTCCGACGTCTGATGCTCAGAGACGGTCTGACAGAAGAGCAAGCCGAGCTTCGTTTGTCCGCACAAATGGATATCGAGCAGAAAAAAAATTTAGCTGATATTGTTATTGATAATAGCGGAACACAGTCTGAGACGCAGATGCAAATTGATCAGTTTTGGCAGCGAAAGGGACTTGCATGAACATTTTACGTAAGAAAAGAGTCCTGCTCATTTTGTTTGTCGGATTTGTCCTGATTCTGTTCCTCAACTCGAATTGGATGTCCTGGTTTTACCCGATTCAATATAAGGATGAGATTCGGCAGTATTCACAGACCTATGAAGTGGACCCATTTTTGGTGGCGTCTATTATCCGTGTGGAAACAAATTTCAAAACCAGCAAGCAGTCACACAAGGGTGCGCTGGGGCTTATGCAGATTATGCCGAACACGGCCAATTGGATTATGGAGAGTGCCCAGATTCAGAAGGTCCCGCTGGACAGTGTCAAGCACGAGCCCGGCACCAATATTGAGCTGGGTACCTGGTATCTGCATAACCTGTCTATGAAGTTTCAGGATAATCCTGTGGTCATCGTAGCGGCTTATAATGCTGGTCCAGGTAAAGTTCAGGAATGGCTAGATCAGGGGGTGTGGGATGGCAAAGAAGAGTCCATTAAGCAAATCCCTTTTGGTGAGACACGGCATTATGTACAGCGAGTCATCTATTACTACAGGCAATATACAAAAATTTATAATGAGTTTTAAGGGACAGGTTAATGACAACATGAGCCTTTTCGCTTTAAAATGAAAAAAAGCGCAGGACAGGCTGTTTTTAGCAGCCTATCCCTACACTTTTTCGTATTACTTCTTCATTATTACCGAGATTATTGGTATTGTCCTGCCAATTGTTGTTCGGCGATCGTTACGAGGCGTTTTGTGATGTAGCCCCCGATCGAACCGTTCTCATAGGAAGTCATGTTACCTTGGTATCCATCTTGAGGAATGCTGATACCCAGCTCTTGAGCGATTTCATATTTCATTTGCTCCAGAGCACCGGAGGATCTGCTGACTACCAGGTTGTTGGAGTTGCCATTGTTTCCTTGTGCCATTGTTGTTCACCTCCTCGCGACGTGGTAAACATATTATGATCCGTTTCGACAAAATTATTACTAAAAAGCTTCGGGAATTTATTGGAAAAAGGAAGTGATGAGATTATGAAGTGCCCGTATTGCGCTTACAACGGCACGAAAGTGTTGGATTCGCGACCAGCGAATGATAATAAGTCCATCCGACGCCGCCGCGAATGCGAACAGTGTGCCAGGCGTTTTACCACCTTTGAAATGGTGGAAGAGACCCCACTGATGGTCATCAAAAAAGATGGCAGCCGTGAAGAGTTTAGCCGTGATAAAATGCTGCGCGGTCTCATTCGAGCCTGTGAGAAGCGTCCAGTATCAGTCGAGCAGCTCGATCTGATTGTATCTCAGGTGGAGAACGCCATTCGCAACACGGCAGCCACAGAGGTGGATAGCCAGCAGATTGGTGAGCTGGTCATGGAACAGCTCTATCCTGTGGATGAAGTGGCCTACGTACGCTTTGCGTCCGTCTATCGGCAGTTCAAAGACATCAATATGTTTATGAAGGAACTGAAAACACTGTTATCCAAAGATACAGACAGCGACTGATCGCTGACTGTATCTTTTTAGGGCCGTGGCGGGAAGATGTTAATATTTTTTTTATAAAAGTATTGACACAGGGTCGAATATTTTATATGATATAGAAGTCGCTTGAAACGTTAATTAACTTACATGAGACGGGGCCTTAGCTCAGCTGGGAGAGCGCATCGCTGGCAGCGATGAGGTCAGGGGTTCGATCCCCCTAGGCTCCACCATAATTTTATATGGACTCTTAGCTCAGTTGGTAGAGCAGTTGACTCTTAATCAATTGGTCCAGGGTTCGAGTCCCTGAGAGTCCATCCTTTAAAAAAACGGCAGAAATGCCGTTTTTTTGCTGTTTATATATCTATTCCCGGTCTAATAGAGTATACAGCAGTTCCAAGCTTAATGCTGACTAACAAAATCGGCGAGAATTTGTAGATAATCATCATTTACCAATTGTCTGGGGGCAAATACGGCGGTTAAGAAGGTTAGGGACTTGGAATGCGCGATTTGTTCATTCATCATGGAATGGTCAACTTCTGGCAAATGAATAACAGACAGCAGGTCTGGAGATATCTTTTGGCGATATACTCGCTCAGTGTCTTTTACATCTACGTTTATATCTTTCCCAGCCAGAACCAAGAGTACAGGAGATTTAAAGTAGCTTAATTCTTCCGTAGAATCAGAACGAAAATTTTTGCCTATAAAGCTCCATCTTTCTTTGGAAATGATATCGTTAGGACTGGCTATGCTTAGGTATTCTTCATAGGAAGCATGATTTTTCAGTAATTGTAGAACCTTATGGTCGTAGTCCAGTCTCTTTTTAATTTGCTGCGGGCTAGCTCCTGCTTGTTCCAACTCTTTTTTTGTGTTAAATTGCCCTTGTGTAATCCAATTCACAGCCGGCGATACAAGGATGCTGAATGCAATATCATGCTCCTCTTTAACGATTTTCGGAATGACCCAGCCTGCTTGACTGGCTCCCCAAAGGCCGATTTTGTGCTTATCAATCATCGGTAAGGTTTTGGCCCAGTCAACTGCATATCGAATCTCCTGTGCCCGGTCCTCCATACTTTGCTCCAGCCAATCGCCTGGAGCGCGGTTAATACCGGGCTTATTCAGGGATAAGGAAGCATACCCCTTAGAAGCAAACCTTTCCCACAGTGGTTTGTATCCATCATCATAGGTGTCATTGATTGGACCATCTCCATGGACAAAAACAACCAATCCAACCTTTCCCGAGTAGTTTTTAGGCAAAGCCAGTGTACCTGTTAATACTCCTTTGGGAGTTGCAATTTGTATTTTTTCTTCCGTCATCTTGTAGGAATTTTGATATAAAACAATCAATATCAAGGCAACAGCCAGACCTGCCGCAATACCAAGGGTAAGTTTATATGTTTTTTTCAATGCTGTTCTCTCCTCGAATGCAGTTTTGTTCTTTCCAGCTCATTAGATGCCATACAGGCTCCTTGAACCAAAAATGCCGCCAACCATTATATCGGGACTGCTCTATTTCAAACGCTAGATTGCGGTACAAGCGGATAGCCTGCCGGTTCTGATGTGCTACATAAAGTGTCAACGTATGGAACCCGGATTCAACCGTAAACTGCTGTGCGAAAGCTAGAAAACGTCGCCCGATCCCTTGATTGCGATGACTTGAGCGAATCGCCAAATGATCAATGTAACACTCATCTATGGCAGGTTTATAGTCCAGCGCATACATGCCTGTCAAAAATTTAAATACATTGAAGCAGCCAAACTGTTTTATAAGCGAAGCCAAAGAAGTGAGATTTGTTTTAGGAAGTGAAGAGGAGGGGGTCTTCCATTTGAGCGAAAGGACACCAACAACATCTTCGTTCTCTTTAACCACAAATTGCTTCCCAGATGTAGAATCAGGATGTTGAACCCAAACCTGCATTAATAAACGCTGTATATCTTGATCCTCCAAAGTAATAAGAGCTTGAAATTTTGCCTTAAACGATTCCACTAAGAGCTTACATACGGCTTCATGGTCTTGCTCTTGATAAGCAACAATGTCATAGGATTGTGGACTCATGTAACGTCCTCCTGCACATCAGAAATTTTTACTTGAATCTCATATTGCAGCTCGTTGCTGTCGAATATGGATAGATAGGATTTTTCCACCACAATGACCTTGCTTAGGCATTCATATTGGTGCTGGGTCGCATAATGCTCCAGTTGTTGGACTTGGTGTTCGATCTCAGCGTCTTCAGTGGCAGAGAAGTGCTTATAAAGATAGCTGCCTTCTTCCAGAATATAGTCAGCTGCTCCTGATGTCGTTTCATAATATAGTTTCACCTGTCCAGAATCAGATAGATAATGTAGATCATTTTCAAATAATTGTGGTGGTGAAGGCCGCTGCTCAAATAGATTCCTGGCCGTGAGTTCTTGATCACTCTCCAATGCAAACCACAGCTTTAAATGTCGAGTATCCAAAAGCTTGATTCGATACTCATTGTTTTGCCGGGTAAGGTTATGATGTTCTTTTAGCACTTTATGAATAAACTGTTCGAGCAGCTTTAAGTTAGCGATTTCATCCTGTACCTTCTGTAACGAATGTTCTAAAAGCTGGTTGTAATCATCGGCAGTGTAGGAAGTCATGCATTCTTCAATTTGACCGACAGGGATATTTAATTTACGTAGCATTAAAATATGTGAAAGTTGATAAATTTCATGAAGTCCGTACATTCGATATTGATTTTCATCTGTGTATAACGGATAAAGGATACCCTTTTCTTCAAAATACCGCAGCTGATGTACAGATACATTCATGAGCTGAGCAAGCTGACTAATCGTAATGTGTTTTTTCAATGACAGGTCTCCTTCTTGATAATTGAATAACTTCACTATAAACCTTAGGTCAGACCTAAGGTCAATAGAAAATATCCGCAGAGTTTACCTCTCGTTCATAACCCGTTATAATCATAAGATTAGTGAGCATAAACCAAATGTTCAGGATGAAGGTTAGAATGGGGAAATTATGTTGAAGACATTTAAGAAGGTATACATTGAGATAACAAGCATTTGCAATCTTGCATGCAGTTTTTGCCCTCAGACACAACGTGTCAAAAAATTTATTGATCCGGAAGTCTTTCGGAATGTGCTTGATCAGGTCAAGCCGCATACGGATTACATTTATCTGCATGTCAAAGGAGAGCCTTTGCTCCATCCCAAAATTGATCTTTTGCTAGAGAGTGCGCATGAGAAAGGCTTAAAGGTCAACATTACCACCAATGGTACCTTGCTGCCGAAGACCGGACATAAGCTGCTTGGTCAGCCGGCATTACGGCAGATGAATTTTTCTCTTCATAGTTTTGACGGGCATGAAGGTTCTGTGGATCGAGAAGGTTATTTGGGTCATATTTTCACGTTTGTCAGAGAAGCTGTGAAGCACAATATCATTATTTCCTTCCGTCTCTGGAATCTGACTCAAGATAATTTGACTAATGTGCAGCGTCAGCGCAACCGCGAGACACTGGAGCAATTGGAGCAAGAGTTTGGACTGGATTATCGGATTGAGGAAAAAGTAATACCGGGCAGTGGGGTCAAAATCGCCCCCAATGTATATTTGAATCAAGACTACGAATTTGAATGGCCTAGCCTGAGTGCACCAGAAGATGACGGAAAAGGCTTTTGTCATGCGCTTCGCAGTCAAGCGGCGGTTTTGGTGGATGGAACAGTGGTCCCTTGCTGTCTTGATGGAGAAGGCGTCATTAATTTAGGAAATGTGCATGAGCAAACTTTTTCCGAGATCGTGGAAGGTGAGCGTGCAAACCGTCTGTACTTTGGATTCTCCAAGAGAGAAGCAGTGGAAGAGTTGTGCCGAAAGTGTGGTTATCGCAAACGATTTGGAACCTAATCATATCGGTGAAAATCCAAGCGACAATTGAATGGTTTACAAAAAAAGATAGCCCTTTACAGGGCTTTTTCTTATATTTGGATAGGGGGTGAGCGGTAGTAATGAAGTTGAACGAACACATTTTATTGTGGAATCATGTGTTTATACAAGTGATGGATGTTCGCCATAAGAAAATGGATAAAGGGGAAGAATTGCGAAACTACAGACTTCCGGTCAGTGCGTTTTTATATACTGTACGCGGAAGTGCGCGGGTATGGTTAGATGACAGTGTTCATAGGGTGGATCGTTTTCATGTCCTGCATGGGGGAAAAGGAATGTGCCTGAGCGTCATGACGGAGGATGTGCTTGAATATTACATCATTCTGTACAAGGCAACTTTGGCCCTACCTGGTCGGAAGGAGATCGCACAATTGCTGGAAAAGGGAAATCCTTTTCAGAATCAGTATGCTTTCGCACCTCATTACCCGCTGCCCCTGTATGATAAAGTGAAGCTGTTGGAGCAAGAATGGCATAAGGGATCGGGACTTGGTAAACTGCACGTCAAAGCTTTATTTCATCATTTTGTCTTCGAATTGTTACATCAATTGGATCGACAAGGCATTCAGCCCCTTAAGCCTGACTTGGTAGCGCAAGCTGTAACTTATATTTGTGAGCATTTTAGTCGGTCTATAACACTAGAGTCCATTGCGGAGGAGCTAGAGTGCAGTACCGGATATTTATCAAGGCTGTTCAAAAGTAAAATGCATACCAGTCCAATTCATTACTTGGGCCAGATACGGGCAAATCGAGCGGCAGAGCTGCTAATGCAGACGGATGCCACTTTGCAGGAGATCGCAGAGCGTGTGGGATATCCAGATGCTCATTCATTAAGTCGCAGCTTCAAGAAATATAAGGGACTATCTCCTGTACGATTCAAAAAAGAACGGCAGCAGCATATCCAGGCGCAAGATCAGGATATGCCCCAAACGAAGCTTAAATATGCCCTTCAGCGGACAGCTTTCACCCGTTATACTGATATTGATTATCAATATCGTATCATGCGGAAGGGGATTTATTCATGCACGGAAGAGGCAAAATTACAGCAATGATGATCATGTTGTGCTTATCATTGATGCTGGGAGCCTGCTCAGCTCCGACGAATACAAATGGAAGCTCGCAAACGAAAGCCAATCATACAGCGACATCATCCAACAGCGATGGACAAGCGGCAGTACAAGCACAGACCAGAACGGTAAAGACACTAAAAGGCGATGTGGAAGTACCTGCTAACCCAAAACGAGTAGCATCGGATCAGTATATGGGTCATCTTTTAAAACTGGGGATTATACCTGTAGGGGTCAGAAGCTTTATGTTGAATGAGGCTTGGATTGATCAATCGGGATATCCCAAAGAGAAGTTAGCCGGAATCAAAGATCTCGGGGATTTTCCTATGGATTTGGAGGAACTGACCGTACTGCAACCGGATTTAATTATCGGCTCAATTGAAAAGAACATCGACAGCTACCAGAAGGTAGGAACGACTGTGTTCCTGCCGTATTGGGAGGGTGAATCTACAGCGGGACCACTGGATAAATTCCGCAGAATCAGTGAAATATTTGGTAAGCAGAAAGAAGCCGAGCAGTGGATTGCTGAATATGAGAAGAAAGTTGCAGAGGCTAGAACTAAAATTGACGGTATTATTAAAGATGGAGAGACGATTTCGATCGTACAAGTCGCCAATAAATCAATCTATGTTTTAGCGGCGAAAGGCGGTAACTACGGAAGTCCAACCATATATCAAATGCTACAGCTGCCACCCACTAAGAAAGCATTGAATATGAAAGAAGGATTTGAAAATATTTCGCTTGAGGTTTTACCCGAGTATATGGGAGATCACATCTTTGTATATGGCTCAGAAGATGAAGGGGCCAATCAGATTCTACATAGTGAGCTATGGAAGGGTCTTCCGGCTGTAAAAAAAGGACAGGTGTACATGTACGGTTCATTCAGCGATAAAGGGGATGAGTTTGTGATGGAAGATCCCTATTCGCTGGAACTTCAACTGGATACTATAGTTAATCTCTTATTAGCCCACAAAAGATAAGAATTAAGGTGATATAGTTCCATTTTAATATGGAGAAGTTTTTAGGATTTCAAGCTGTGATAGTCACATAGAAAAAATCCGCTTTACACAAAGATTTCTAAGTGTTTGGCGGATTTTGTCATGTCTATATTTCTTCTTCTCTATATGTTTTGGTGTATCTTTGAAATTCAGATTTTTGATTATCGTAATAATCAGCTCTCGTCCAAAAAATAATTTGAGAGAAAGAATCGGTATGCTCCAAATAAGTGATTAAATATACAACTTTCACTTTATCGTTCTCTGTCCATACTTCGTATTGCAAGCCTTGATTCCCGTTAATATTGACCTTTATTGGTCCCGTCAATATTATCCCTTTTCCAGACCTTTTAAGTACTAATTGAGCTGAAAACTCAGCGTATTCTTTTAATGTGATCATTGAGGATTTCTCATAAGGTAGTTCAGATTTCCAATCCTTGATGACCACCATGTACGCATCGTTTTTCTCATACCAGGCTTGAATTAACGCATCTGGATTAAGAATTAAACCAGCCTTCCATACATAAGGGAGACGGATTCGTTGCTGGGCATCTTCGCTTTTAAAAGTTTTTAAAATAGTTGTTGAACGAAGATCAGGCTCCACTTGTGAGTCGCTTAATATTTTTAAGGAGCTGGCTATTGTCGCAAATTCGTGATGTTTTTCTATAGCTGAGCCTCCCCTTGAATAGATCAATACTTGAAGATAATGCTGTTTGCTCTCAAACATGGCACTGAAGTAATAGACCTGTTGGCCCTGAAAATTCCCACTATAATCGGCTGTTCTAGCGGTTGTGGAATCAATCTGGATTGGGGTAGTATCCACAGCCTTAAAGTTTTCTAGGCCCAGTGCGGAGATTTCTTCACGTTGCTGTACGAATTCGTCGAGCGTCATATTATTTGCAAAAGCTGACTTGGGGACACGGAAAACCAGACCTACGTTCTTTTTTTCTTTGTCACAAACACTAAGCACTGAATCCAGTTGTCCTTGTTTAAATTTACGCCAGCCAGCGGGAATGGTGAGAGCCACAAGATCCTTATCCGAGGTAACGGTATGAGCTGACGACTCTGTGACGTGTGGGACAGGTTGACTTTCTTTGTCCACAACGGCTGTATTATGAGTCGTATTGTCTACATTAGAATTCATTTGGACTGTAGTTACAGCATTTTTGGAATTGCAACTGGTAAGAATGAATAGTGCTATAAGTACAATAATATAAAATCGAAAATAGGCAAAACTGAATCGCATGGAAATAACTCCCTCTGCTTCATATTTATAAAGGGAATTTTACCCTTTTATTAAATTATAAAAAAGAGGCGTTTGTCCTGTTTTACGTAGCTCAGTCGCTTATTGTGGTCGTCACGGTGACGTTGTTGACAGATGTTGAGGAAGCGCTGGTGTTGAAATTGATCACCTCAATAACTACGGTAGCGCCAACTAACAAGCCAGTATTTATGATTAGATTAGTAGGAGAAAGTGTCGTTAATCCGCCTCGCTGCAACGTTCCATTCACAAATACATTGTAGTAACCGTTACTGGTCGGAACCACCAGACTGTTTGCCGCAACTGAAGTCCCACTATCATTCGTAAAATTTTGTGCCGGGATGGTGGTCACTCCCCCTAGGATGTTGCCGAGCACAACAACGGCTGTGTACCGATTGACAATTGGAGTGACATTTATATTCGTGGTGATGGCAGTGTCTCCAGATACAACACTGTCTGCTTCCAGATAGATTCGGATAATAGACATAGGAATTCCTCCATTCCTAATATTCCAGATGTATCTCATAGTTTATGTAAATATTCTAGCTATGGATTGGATGGGGAGGAGTCTCCAGATTATTCCATTTTGTTCAAGCTTCTTTGTGCCCGAGTTACTATTCGCTTCGTTTCCTTTGTATCTGAAGCCAACAGCCATGTATCACATACCTGAATTACCCATTCCGGGTTAGTTTTGCTGGCATCATTCAGCCAATTGCCCACCGAGTCTTGAACATATTTGACAGGGTCAGATTGAACCACTTCCAAAAGTGGAAGGGCTAACTCGGGATGTTCTTTTAGTTCAGGGATGTGTTTGGCCCAAACGCCTTGTGGCCGGGTTAATTCTATAGCAAAACGACGTATGTTAGCATCCTTGTTTCGCATCCAGCTGTTTAACAGCACAAGCGCCTCATCCAGTTGCAAGGATATAGGTTCTCTCATTGCCATCCAGGCAATTTCACGTACTCCGAAATGGGAATCTGCTGCAAATGGTCGAATATCAGCTAATTTTTCTTCTAGACTTAAACGGGAATCTACCCCGATGATGTAGGCAGCCCAGCAGCGAATGCTATCTGAAAGATGAGAGGCCATCGCGTCAAAGATACGAGTACGCTCTTCTAACGTTTGTTGCTCAAACACATGAAGCCATGCTTGTGCTATTGCGGGTATTATTTTCATGATCTTTTTTTCCTTCAGATGATCCAATTCAGTCAAGAAGACATTGAATGATCGCTGCAATCCAAACTCATCAAGAGCGTTCCGCAGAAGTACAATATGATCTACAGCCAGCCATTCGGTAAGATTCACAGTCTCAAGTTGTCCCTGTTGTAGCAATTGAAGTACATCAGTAGGGATATCTGTTCTTTTGCGAGCCCCTTTGCGGTGTAGCATTTCATCACTCCATATCGTATATTTGCTGGTAGGTATACGATAATTCTTTTGTCAGGAGGAAAGATGTAATGTAGCTTACAACTTCACTAGCTTTTGGCGATGGATGTAAATTGTCTTAAAGCCGGTCTTAATGACCCTTTCTTTGACGAGCTCCTGTAGAGCGGTTGTTACAGCCTCACGGGTGGCTCCAACCAAATGTGCTATTTCCTGGTGAGAAAGCGGGAAATCAATTTTGTAATACTCATCATGACTTTGAAGGGCAAATTGATCGCATAATTTTAAAAGAACATATAAAATTTTATCCTGTAAATTTCCCAAGGCTAAATGCTGGGCCAGACTACTCATTCCTGAGATTCGGTCACTTAGCACCTTGATCATGTTCATCATAAACCGGGGATGTTGTATTAAAAAATGCTCAAAGCGGTCTTTGTCCATCCGGCAGATATCGCATTCTTCTATCGTTTCTATATACATATCCCTTGTCCCTAATGAAATCATATCCATTTCACCAAATACATTCCCCTCATTGAGGATATCCAAAGTAAATTGCTTCCCGTCAGCATTTAGCTTATATAGACGTACTTTTCCCTTCTTCACAAAATAAAGCCCTTCGGAAAAGGTATCTGGGGTTTGAATAAATGTATTTTTTGGTAGAGTCGTAATGGAGGTCATTTGATCCATTTCAATCAAATCTTCTCGTGAGAGACTATGTAGCAAATTGAATTGGGATAAGTATTGAATGCTATTCATATGTTCTCCTTTCGTTGCATCGAGTATACAGAATCATAATACTATACAATTATAGCTTCTCTAAGGTACTTTCACCTATACTACTCACTTGTTTGCATTAAAAGTGAGCAAATAAACTGGGAAGTCAGGCGGATTTATGTAAAGGGGAGATTGGTATAAAATAGATTTGCATGATAATAGATACATAAAGAGTGAGGGTATACGATGATCCAATTAAAAGATATCGGCAAATTTGACGTTCTTCCCGAAATCGCAATGCATATTGTAGAAGGCAATATATCGGCATTACGCCAAGCGCTGACCGAAGGCTGGGATATAGAACAAGAAATTAAACTCAGCAAACATACGACGTTAAGTCCATTAGACCTTGCGCTTATTTCTCAGCGAATGGACGTGTTAAAGCTGTTGGTGGAGCAGGGAGTTCAACTCAATGCAAAAGATCGCCCTGCATTTTTAACAGCTGTTCGCTACTGCTCAGAAGAGATTGTCCGCTATGTGGTGGCTCATGGTGCCAAGCTGGACGGAAAAAATCAAGTCAAATCTGGTGCCTATGAGCAAGCCTATTATGGCAATAAAAAGAATATCCCGCTGATTCACGAACTTGGCCTCGATATAAAGCAGCACGGTGGGGCAACGCTGCGCAACGCAGTTAGTAACCATGATCTGAACACCGTGGCACTACTGTTGGAGCATGGTGCGGATATTAATTACAATGCCCATAATATGGTATATCCCTATAAAGCGACTCCTTTAACTGTGGCAGCACGAAATAATGATTTTGCGATGGTGAAGTACCTGGTAGAGTATGGGGCTGATGTGACACTGGCAGAAAAGGATGGAGATCGTGCATATACGATTGCTGTTAGCAATAAGAACGTGGAAATGGCCGAATATCTAAAGTCTGTGGAACCACCAGCGTTTCATAATCTGGAGAATAAACGACATACCTTAAAAAGCTACAAGCTTCCTAAGGATCTTGTAGCCTTTCTGATGGGAGATCAGCTCCGTGTGGATCTTCCAGAAAATGATTTAGGTATCCAATTTGTTGAGTTCTTCTCTTTCATAGATACGGTTGAGATGAAAGTAGGTCGGCAAAAGCTGTTGCGTTTGTCTCTAGAAGTAGATAACTATTCGGATATCCTTTTGGTGTGGAATCCCAAGCACAAGTGTCTGGGCTATTACGATGAAGAGCATCAGGAATATGCGGATGTATGCAGCTTTGCTGAGTTTCTTGCGCAGCCGGGAGATTACCTGGAGAAGATGATTGAGGGTGAATATTTATCATAACGAGGTGAGCCATGAATGCGGTATGCATGCAATCATGGCTCTTGTTGAGTTAATCCAAGCTTGCAGTACTGACCCTCGCGTCCAGGGCATAAGAAGTTTTATGATTTGCTGGCTGAAGAATCGAGAATTACAGCTACAGCAAATCCAGACCGTAGGGAGCAAGGGATATGATGGGGCATATTAAAGGGTCAGAACGTTTTTGAACGTTTACTGCTGAATTCCTATGTAAGAAGAATGAATTTACATAAAAGTAGCTGAATTTTCTTTAAAATGTAAACGCAATCATGCTTATTGGAGCAGGAATTCACCATTTTGTAAAAAAATGAAGTTGGAATGAATTTTTTTGAATCTTTTTGAAGAAAAATGATTGTTTTTTGCTAGGTTTGTGGTACGATAAGAACAGTTGGGGGAATGAAGATGCTGACGGAAGAAAGATACAAGTTAATAATACAGCGCTTACAAGAGCGTGGTGTTGTAAAATTGCAGGAATTGGCTGATCTCTTGGGAGCTTCTGAGTCAACGATTCGGCGTGATTTGATAGATCTTGAAGGCCGTCAGTTGTTAAAGCGGATTCATGGCGGGGCAACCATGCTGAATCAGAAAAGTCAGGAACCTGGCATGGAAGAAAAAACATTCAAAAACGTTCAACAAAAAAACGCAGTCGCTCGTATGGCAGCCAAAGAAATTTTGGATGGTGAATGTATCTATCTGGATGCGGGAACAACAACGATGGCGATGATTCCTTACATTGAAGCTAAAGACGTGACGGTCGTGACGAATGGTCTCTCCCACGTAGAAGCACTGGTAAGCAAACGAATTAGAAGCTATCTACTGGGAGGGATGATGAAAATTCATACCAAAGCCGTAATCGGGAGTATTGCCCTACAGAATTTGGACAATTTCCGATTCGACAAGTGCTTTCTGGGAACGAACGGGGTAGACGTGGAGATGGGGTATACCACTCCTGATCCTGAAGAGGCGCTGATCAAGCGGCGTGCCCACCAGCTGTCCGGCAAAACATATGTGTTGGCCGATTCCAGCAAAATTGGAGAAGTAACCTTCGCCAAACTGTTCGAACTCAAGGAAGCTATCCTTATTACTGAATCGGTGCCAGAACGTTCACGCCGATCCATCGCACAGAAAACTAAGATAATCGAGGGATAACGATGATATACACAGTAACGCTGAACCCTTCCATTGATTATATCGTGGAAGTTGACGATTTGAAGCTTGGTGATTTGAACCGGATGAAACGTGATTTAAAACTGCCAGGTGGCAAGGGAATTAATGTATCACGTGTACTAAACCAGTTGGGGGCAGACAGCACGGCGATTGGTTTTCTCGGAGGGTTCACAGGCAGGTTTATCGACGATACATTGCGGGAAGAATCCATTAAAACTGATTTTGTAATGATCGAAGATGATACACGGATCAATATTAAGCTCAAGCATGGTGATGAAACGGAAATTAACGGTTTGGGGCCTGCGATTCGTGAGCAAGAAGCCGATGCATTGGTGCAAAAGCTGGCGAGTCTCCAGAAAAATGACATTGTCGTCTTGTCGGGAAGCATCCCGCCATCCCTTGGAGGGGACTTCTACGAGCGACTGATTCGCGTATGTCAGCAAACCGGGGCTGAATTCGTTATCGACACCACAGGTGAGGCGCTGATGAAGGCCTTGGTTCATAAACCGCTGCTCATCAAGCCGAATCATCATGAGCTGGCTGAGTTGTTTGGCGTAACTATTCATTCTGAGGAGGAGATCGTCACTTACGGTCGTAAACTACTGGAAGCAGGTGCAAAAAATGTACTCATTTCCATGGCAGGAGAAGGGGCTTTGTTCATTACGGCAGATGAAGTGTATCACGCAAATGTACCAGCAGGAATGGTGAAAAATTCTGTAGGCGCAGGTGATTCTATGATTGCTGGATTCGTGGGTACGCTGGCTCTACATGGCGATCCGATCGAAGCCTTCCGTGCAGGAGTGGCATCCGGAAGCGCAACCGCGTTCTCCGATGATCTGGCTACGAGAGAGAAAATTGAACAATTACGGCCGCAAGTCACGATTTCAAAACGGTAATCTGGCTACAGCATGAGCTTATTATGCGTGTGTCTACACGCTGATCGAACTTAGGAGAGTGTGAACAATGAGAATAACAGACCTGATGATTAAAGAAACGATGATCATGGACCTGCAGGCGACGACAAAGGACGGGGCGATTGAGGAACTCATCACCAGTCTCGAAGCAAGTGGACGTATTAATGACCGGGCCTTGTTCAAAGAAATGATATACAAACGCGAAGCTGAATCCAGCACTGGAATCGGCGGTGGTATTGCGATGCCGCATGCCAAGACGAAAGCCGTGAATGAAGCGACCGTCGTTTTTGCCAAAAGCAGTAAAGGCGTAGAATTCGAATCGCTGGACGGTGAACCCGCGAAGGTATTCTTTATGATTGCAGCTCCAGAGGGAGCAGCAAACACACATCTTCGCACACTGGCTGCCCTTTCTCGGTTGCTCATTGATACTGATTTCATCGACAAGCTGATGAATACACAAACACCGGATGAAGTAACCGAGCTATTTGATACTAAGCAGGCGGAAGAAGAAGCTGCCAAGAAAGCAAAAGAGGCCAAGAAAGAGGCAGCCAAAGCACAGCAAACGCCGGACGTTATCGTTGGCAACCCGGATTCTGATGAGTTTGTAGTTGCGGTGACCGCTTGTCCTACAGGCATTGCGCACACGTTTATGGCTGAAGACGCTCTCATTAAGAAAGCGAAAGAAATGGGAGTCAATATCCGGGTAGAAACGAACGGCTCGGAAGGCGCACAAAACGTACTGACAGCAGATGAAATCCGTCGTGCCAAAGGCGTCATTGTTGCAGCTGACAAGAAGGTTGAAATGGCCAGATTTGACGGTAAACCTGTATTGCAAAGACCGGTAAGTGACGGTATCCGTAAATCTGAAGAACTGATTCGCAAAGCGCTGAACGGCGAAGCACCAATTTACCGTAGTGAAGGTAAAGGCAACGCTGAAGAGTCAAAAGCCGAGAAGACCAGCGTAGGCAGTAAAATTTACAAGGATTTAATGAACGGGATTTCTCATATGTTGCCATTCGTTGTCGGCGGGGGGATCTTGTTAGCGATTTCCTTCTTGATCGAACAAGTGGCTGGAGAAGATAATGTACTATTCCAACTGCTGCAAACGATTGGCGGAGGAACAGGTGCGTTTCACTTCCTGATTCCGATACTGGCCGGATTTATCGCAATGAGCATTGGAGACCGCCCAGCACTGATGCCAGGTATGGTCGGTGGTCTGATGGCTGTAAACTCCAATGCAGGGTTCCTTGGCGGTCTGGCAGCTGGTTTCATGGCCGGTTATGTAGTTATCTTCCTGCGTAAAGCTTTTGCAGGTCTGCCGAAAGCTCTGGATGGTTTAAAACCAATCTTGTTATACCCTGTATTTGGACTCCTAATTTCAGGCGCGATTATGTTCTACCTGTTCGATCCAATTTTTGGTGGTATTAATACTTGGCTTGTCAATGTTCTGAACAATTTGGGAACTGGTAATGCGGTTATTTTGGGTCTGATTCTGGGCGGAATGATGTCGATCGACATGGGCGGACCTTTCAACAAAGCAGCATACGCATTTTCGATCGGTGTCTTTACTTCCAGCGGTAACACAAACGGGGCTATGATGGCAGCTGTTATGGCAGGCGGTATGGTGCCTCCACTGGCAATCGCACTAGCTTCGACGTTCTTCAAAAATAAATTTACCGAGCAAGAACGCAAGTCTGGCTTGACAAACTATGTACTCGGATTGTCCTTCATTACAGAAGGGGCCATCCCTTTCGCAGCTGCTGACCCTCTGCGTGTCCTGACCTCTTGTATTGTAGGTTCAGCGATTGCTGGCGGTCTGACGCAATTCTGGCAAATCAATCTTCCAGCACCGCATGGCGGGATTTTTGTAGCAGCGCTTGCCAATCATGCTTTGCTGTTCTTGCTTGCAGTGGCGATTGGCTCCGTGATTTCTGCGCTCATTCTGGGACTGTGGAAAAAACCAATTGAAACGAAATAACCAGTATCACAAGAGTATAGAAATTAAAAGAGGAGCCGAACTCCTCTTGGTCGTATCATAGGAAAACCGCTAAACACTCGTATATCGAGGTGTTTAGCGGTTTTTTTATGGGCTCGTAATATTTTCAGCTCCCATGGAAGTCATTCCCCACTGTTTTTTTAACCAACTGCATAAACAGCCTTTGGGCCGAAGTCAGGTATTGTGGGTGCTGATTGTTTTGTAATAGTCCGATGGGGATATTCGGATCTGTTAGCTGGAGAGGAATGGTGACCAGGTCCTTCTGCAAAGGCATTGACGACAGAACCACTCCAACCGAAGGAAACGTATGTACAAATGAGGGTATAGACGAAATTTGACTGACGGTATAAAAAAACGGCATCGACGGGAAGCGGGAAAGCTCCTTCTCCAGTCGTATATGGTACAAGCAGTTCTTACCTCCGACGATAAGCGGATACTCATACAGATCTTCGAGCTGAAGCTCATTTCTTGCCGCGAAGGGATGACTGCGGGACACGATAAAAGCAATTTGTTCTTGATACAAAGGTTCGAAATGTAGGGAAGGAATGGAGTGAGGTTCGCCGGAGATTGCAAAATCCAATGTACCGTCCAACAAAGCTTTGGAGAGTGCATCTGTGTTTCCCACTGTAAAATGGCATGTGATTTTCGGTTTATGCTCACGAAACTGTCGTAGAATCAAAGGCAGTGCGATAGTAGCTACCGTTTCAATTACACCGATATGGAGCGTACCAATCTCTTCTTTTTTCAGCGATTTCGCCTGGTCCGTTACAAAATTCCAATGCCGAATAAGGCCGTCAACCTCTTGGGCATACATTTTTCCTGAGGAGGTTAATTCCGCATCCCAGCCTCTTTTAAAAAGCTGAAATCCCAGCTCTTTTTCTAGCCTTTGGATTTGGTTCGTGACTGTAGATTGTGCGTAGTTTAATTTGGCGGCAGCTTTCGAGAAGGTTCCTTCTTCAATAATAGTACGAAACGTAGTTAACTCTTTCAGATCCATACGAACTCATCTCCATCAATAAAATTGAATATATTTATGATTATTTTCAATTATACAGATGAAGATAAGGAGAGTACAATCATCTTATCCCAACGGATAGGAGAGAATGCATATGCCCTTTGTACGAGTAGGCTATATGGAGCAGCAATACACAGAGCAGGAGCTGCCTGGCATTAGCCGCTGTATCATGAATGCTTTGATTGAACATTTTCAGGTCCCGCCCAAAGATTATTTTCAGGCTTTTCATGCTCATAAGCAGAACGAGTTTTATTATAGTTCCGATTATTTGAATATATCCAGAACAGACAAGCTGCTTTATATCCAAATTACGATGGGATCGGGTAGAACTACGGAACAAAAAAAGAGTTTTTACCAAAGATTAGCCGAACTCATATCTATTAAATGCAAGATTAGACCGGAGGATGTATTTGTGACACTGGTAGAGACCGAATTAGAGGATTGGTCCTTTGGCAACGGACTTGCCCAGATGATATTATGAAGCATAAATTAATAAGATCGAGTGTTCGGGAAACGATAGGTGATTTTGCACCCGCTTTTGTAACCTATACGGAGGAGGTTCTTTTTGGAGATGTATGGAGAAGAAGTGAGCTATCTCTTAGGGAACGGAGTCTCATTACAGTTGCCGCTCTGGTAGCGGGGGAGCATGTGAATCAACTTCCTTATCATCTGAACCTGGCCAAGGAGAACGGGATTTCGGAGGAAGAATTGATTGAGGTCATTACACAGCTAGCCTTTTACGTAGGATGGCCGCGGGCAGCCTCAGCAGTTCAGGTTGCCAAAGACATATTTTGCAAAGAAAAAGAACGTTAAGCATCAACTTAAAAACTGCTGAGCACAGGGATTTCGAGTGTTTGGCGGTTTTTTGGCATGATTGTATTGTTATTCTGCTTTGAAAGCGGTATAGTAAGAGTAATTGAATGAGGGGCATAGTGTCCTTCGGGATTGTTACTGATAAGCAGGCGATACCCAAATAATGACTAATGGACTTAGTCGTTATTTGGTTTTTTTTGTTATTCCAACTTTGTTATTACATCAATGAGGTGAGCAGATAGATGATCATCCGGCAAATATTTAACAACAATGTCATTCGGGCCGAAAATCAGGTAGGTCATGAGTTTGTTGTCATAGGGAACGGTCTGGGTTTTAAAAAGAAAAATGGACAAAGGGTCGATGAAGAAAAAATAGAAAAAACCTTTGTATTAAAGTCCGATAAAATTCCACAAAAATTAATTGATCTCATTGGGGAGACATCTGTAGAGTATTTAAAGGTGGCGGATGAAATTGTAGGCAGCGCCAAAAAAGAAATGGGAGATATTTTTAGTGATAATATCTATATTTCGTTGATTGACCATATCCAATTTGCCATCTCTCGATATAGAAAATCCGTGGGGCTTAAAAATTCACTGTTATGGCAAATCAAAAAATTTTACAAAAAAGAATTTATGATCGGTATGAATGCATTGGACATCATTCATGCTCAATTTGGCATTCAAATGGATGAGCATGAAGCAAGCTTTATTGCCATGCATTTTGTTAATGCAAGACAAGACGGACAGGGAATGAAACAAACAGTTGAGATTACAGAGGTCATTGATGATATTTTCAATATTGTAACCGATTACTATCAGATTACCCTAGATGAAACCTCATTTAATTATTCGCGATTTATTACACATTTGCAGTACTTTGCCCAACGCTTGCTGAGCAATGAACAAGAGCAATTAGCATCAGGGGATAACTTCTTGTATGACCAAGTCAAAGAGAAATACGAGAGGGCTTTTCAATGCACCCAATTAATTAATCAATACTTGGAATTGAAGCATGAAAGTGCGATGTCGATTGACGAGAAAGTGTATTTGACGATTCATATACAGCGTGTAACCTCCAGAAATGATTTGGCTGATGCTTAGAAAAAAAAGCTTGCAAACGATTTCGGAGTGTTTTATAGTAGGCTCACAACTTAAATTTAAGGATTGTTACTGATAAGCAGGCGATACCTAAATGAATGGCAGTGATCATTTTCTATGATCATGCAGGCCTTTCGTTTAGGTATTTTTTTGTTTTCAGGCAATCTGCCCAAGAGGAGAATGAACATGGACCATAAGAAAATGGGCGAGGATATCGTACGTCTCGTTGGAGGAGAAGAAAATATTAATGGGCTTGTCCATTGTGCTACACGGCTCCGATTTGACCTGAAGGATTCACGAAAAGCCGAAAGAGAAGCGCTTGAGAAACACGAGGGAGTCATTACTGTTGTTGAAAGCGGAGGACAATTTCAAGTTGTAATTGGCAGCCATGTTGCCTATGTATATACGGAAATCATGAAAAACATGGATTTTGGGTCAGACGCCTCTACGGCTAACGAATCCAGCGGAAAAAAGACATCCGTCATATCCACAATCTTTGAGGTTATTTCCGGCAGCTTCTCCCCGTTGATTCCGGCGATGGCAGGCTCGGGGATGCTGAAAGCACTCTTGACGGTTTTGACCTTGCTGGGCTGGATGTCCGCAACAAGTGATACCTATCTGATTCTGTCTGCTGCCGGGAATGCTGTATTTTACTTCTTGCCGATCTTACTAGGGATTACGCTCGGTATAAAGCTAAAGGCGAATCCTTATGTAGCTGGTGTGATCGGTGCAGCTCTCCTGGAACCCAACTTTACGGGACTGATGGACAAAGGTTCTGATGTATCGTTTTTGGGAATACCGGTGGTCATGATGAACTACTCAGCGAGTGTTTTTCCGATATTCATATCTATCAGCATCTATGCGTTGGTAGACAAGTTTTTGAAGAAGATCATTCTTAAGGATTTGCAGCTGTTTTTAGTTCCGATGTTGGCTTTAATGATTATGGTTCCTTTATCTGCAATAGCATTCGGACCGTTTGGTACAACAGTAGGAGATTGGATTTCTTCGGGTGTGACATGGTTAATCGGTGTAAGCGGCATTTTGTCAGGGATTGTGCTTGGCGGTTTTATGACCTTTATGGTCGTCTTCGGACTTCACTGGGGCTTTACCCCGATCACGATTCAAAATATTGGTGTTGGCGGTGATCCGATTGAGGCTATGGCGGCTGCGGCTGTATTTGCTCAAATTGGTGTCGCATTCGGTATCTTCCTGAAGGCGAAAAAAGATAAAACAATTAGAACCCTTGCGGGTTCCACGAGTATTACAGGCTTGCTGGCGGGTGTAACAGAGCCGATTGTGTATGGTCTGGTGCTTCGCTTTAAACGAGTCATTCCAATTGTCATTATCGCAGGGGCTATAGGCGGTGCCATCAATGGACATTTTGGAGTGAAAATGACGGCTTATGTGTTTCACAACATTTTTGCGATTCCAGTCTATACGCCGACCTTGGTTTACGTGATTGCCATTGCATGCTCGTTCGCGGTAGCCACGGTGCTGACTCTTATTTTTGGGTATGAAAGCAAAGTGAAGGGGGAGACGGCAGCAACTGTTGAGGCCGTTAAGACGGAAGAACCTCTACCAGCTGTTACAGCAACTAAGGCTGTTGACATCAAGAAAGAAACGATATATAGCCCGATCACAGGCAAGACTACACCACTGAGCCAAGTGAATGATTCGGCATTTTCTACAGGGGCAATGGGAAAAGGCTTAGCCATTGAACCATCTGTCGGTGAGGTCGTAGCGCCTATTGATGGAGTTGTAACCTCGCTGTTCCCTACAGGACATGCCATCGGCTTGACTTCCAAGGCGGGTACGGAGATATTAATTCATATCGGAATTAACACCGTCGCGCTGAAAGGAAAGCATTTTAATCCGGTCGTTCAAGAGGGAGATATCGTAAAACAAGGGGACTTGTTAATCCAATTTGACAGAGAGCAGATTATAGAAGCAGGGTACGAAATCGTAACCCCTGTCATTGTCACACTGACGAAAAACAAAGTGGACGTATTTGAGACAAGTCAGGAGCAGATTCAAAAAAATGAAGTATTGCTAACTTTGGTGGTGTAATACAGGAAAGCTCATCCTCACGTACATGAATTGCGAAATCAGAAGGATATAACGATAACTGGAGGGACTATAGCATGAAACATAATCAATTGAAGGCATTTCCTGAAAACTTCTTCTGGGGAGGTTCAACTTCCGCCTATCAAGTAGAGGGTGCATGGGACGAAGATGGAAAAGGACCCTCTGTCATTGACATGGCTAACCACGTCGAAGGAGTCACTGATTTTAAGGTAACCAGTGATCATTACCATATGTTCAAAGAGGACGTAGCTCTGATGGCTGAAATGGGCTTTAAGGCGTACCGCTTCTCGATCGCTTGGACACGCATCTATCCACAAGGCGCGGGTGAAGTCAATCCGAAGGGAATTGCATTTTACAGCTCATTGATTGACGAATTAATTAAATATGGTATTGAGCCCATTGTTACTATGTATCACTTTGATCTGCCCTATGCGCTTGAACAACAAGGCGGATGGTCCAAGAGAGAAACGATTGATGCCTTCGAGCAGTATGCCAAAACGTTGTTTGAGAACTTTGGGGACAGAGTCAAATACTGGCTAACCATTAACGAACAGAACATGCTGATTCTCCATCCTGGTTCTATTGGTACATTGGATACAAGTCTGGAAAATCCACAAAAGGTACTGTATCAACAAAATCATCATATGTTAGTTGCGCAGGCGAAGGCAATGGTATTGTGCCATGACATGCTACCTAATGCGAAAATTGGACCAGCACCGAATATTGGGGTCATTTATCCAGCTAGTTCCAAACCGGAAGATACGCTGGCAGCTGACAACTATGCAGCTATTCGCAACTGGCTCTACCTGGATATGGCTGTATTTGGCCGCTACAACCACATTGCCTGGAGTTATTTGGTCGAGAAGGGCTATGAGCCTGTTATTGAAGAAGGGGATATGGATATATTAGCGAAAGGAAATCCAGATTTTATCGCCTTTAACTACTATACCTCTCAAACCGTAGGGGAAAGTTTGGATGATGGAAATGATTTTTCACATACAGGCGATCAGCATGAAATTGTGGGTGAACCCGGAGCATACCGGGGCTCTGTGAACCCCAACCTGCAAAAGACAGAGTTTGGCTGGGAGATTGATCCGGTCGGTTTTAGAAGTACATTACGTCAAATATATTCTCGCTACCACTTGCCCTTAATCGTGACAGAGAACGGCTTGGGCGCTTTTGACAAGCTGGAAGAAGGGGATGTAGTAAACGATCCTTATCGTATTGACTTCTTCAACAAGCATATCGAGCAGATTCAATTGGCTATTACAGACGGCGTAGACGTATTCGGCTTCTGTCCGTGGTCTGCGATTGATCTTGTGAGTACCCACCAGGGCTCCAGTAAGCGTTACGGATTCATCTATGTGGATCGTGAGGAATTTGATCTCAAAGATCTGCGCCGCATTCGTAAACAAAGCTTCTATTGGTATCAAAAGCTGATCGCTACAAACGGTGAAGTCCGTTAATTAATACAACCGTGCAAAAGCACCTCCTTGAAATGGATGTTACCATTTTGAGGAGGTGTTTCTATTATCCCTTTGCCCAGAAGCGTGATTATGTATTATATAATAGAAGAAACACAAACGGAAAGGACATCATGCATTGACCTTACAACAATTAAAATATGTCATCGAGGTTACCAATCGTGGCTCCATGAATGAGGCGGCGAAGCGGTTGTTCATTTCCCAGCCCAGTCTGTCGAACGCGATTCGCGATCTGGAGGAAGAAATTCATATCACCATTTTTGAACGTACCAATAAAGGCATTTCTTTGTCCAAAGAAGGCGTGGAATTCCTCGGTTATGCACGTCAGGTTGTTGAGCAGGCGGAGTTGCTGGAAAATCGCTATCTGGATGCCAAGCCTTCACCACAGCATTTTGCTGTGTCCACGCAGCATTATGCTTTTGCAGTAAATGCATTCGTAAATCTGGTGAATCAATATGGACAGGATGAATATGAACTGGCTTTGCGGGAGACCAAAACCCATGAAATCATACAGGATGTCAAAAGCCTGCGCAGTGAGATCGGAATCCTGTATCTGAACGAATTTAACGCCAAGGTCATCAACAAGCTGCTAAAAGATGCAAATCTGCAATTCAACAGCCTGTTTACGGCCAAGCCGCACATCTTTATCAGTGCCAATAATCCGCTATCCCGGCAGTCTAGCGTGACCATTGACCAGCTTCATCCTTATCCATACCTGTCCTTTGAGCAAGGGGAGTACAATTCCTTTCACTTCTCCGAGGAAATTCTGAGTACGTTGTCGCATCCCAAAAGCATTCATGTTAATGACCGGGCGACCCTTTTTAATCTGCTTATTGGCTTGAACGGCTATACCATTTCTACTGGGGTAATTAGTGCGGATCTGAACGGTAACGAGATAATTTCCGTCCCTCTGGAGTGTGATGAGTCTATTAATGTAGGATGGATTTGCCATAAAAACGTCGCGCTCTCCAAGCTGGCTACTGTCTATGTAGAAGCGTTGCATGAGGCGATAGGGGAATAAAAAAGTTTGATATAGCCTTAGGCTATAACTAGCTATAGTTTATTGGAGTTACCTTATAGCTGAAAATGTATGTTATCTTTCTTACAACAACTTCACTACTGAAGCGAAAAAGGAGATAACCCTAATGAGCAGCATCCTTGACAATGCATCCCAACGTAAAGTGACCCCTTTCAGACATGACATGGTCGGAAGCTTTTTGCGCCCGCAAGCGATCAAAGACGCCAGAACTCAATTTCAAAATAATGAAATCTCTGCGGACGAGCTGAGAAAGATTGAAGATGAAGAAATTATCAAGCTGGTCGAAAAGCAAAAATCCGTAGGACTTCAAGCTGTGACGGATGGTGAATTCAGACGGTCCTGGTGGCATCTTGATTTTATGTGGGGACTGAACGGCGTGGAAAAGGTACAGCTTGCAAACGGCTACCAATTCCAAGGTGTGGAAACAAGAGCGGAAACCGCACGCTTGTCCGGTAAAATCGGACATTCTCATCATCCTTTCATTGAAGATTTCAAATTCCTGAAACAAGTGGCAGGAGAGGATGCCATTGCTCGTCAAACGATTCCGGCACCTGCGCAGTTCCTGGCTGAGCTGCTGCGCGGAGAAAATAAAGAAACAACCGATACGTATTACAGCAATCTAGATGAACTGGTGACAGACATTGCCAAAGCCTACAAATCTGTGATCCAAGCGCTGTATAATGAAGGCTGCCGCAGCCTGCAACTGGATGATTGCACATGGGGCATGCTCTGTGATAAAAACTATTGGCAAGCTAGACAGCATGCGGGTGAAAATGTGGAAGATACCAAAAAGCTATTCGCTCGCGTGAATCAGGAAACCGTGAAGGGGCTTCCAGCCGATTTGGTCGTTACAACCCACGTATGCCGTGGTAACTACCATTCCACCTGGGCATCTTCAGGCGGCTATGAGCCTGTAGCCGAAACCCTGTTCGGCATCGATAACATCGACGGCTACTACCTCGAATTCGATACCGATCGTGCAGGTGATTTTACACCGCTTAAGCATCTGAAAGATGAAAAACAAGTCGTTCTGGGCCTCGTTTCCTCCAAAACGGGTGAGCTGGAAGACAAGCAAACGGTCATCAACCGTATTAAGGAAGCAACTCAATTCGTGGACATCAACCACATCTGCCTTAGCCCACAATGCGGCTTTGCTTCCACAGAAGAGGGCAATATTCTGACAGAAGAGCAGCAGTGGAAAAAGCTTGCTTTCATAAAAGAGATTGCGGACGAGATCTGGAAGTAAGAGTTTAGGGGAATTGAACTGGAGAGATTCGTGATTACTAAAACACGCCACTTGTGGTATTATCCCCTTCTAGTAGACAAGAGAGAAAAGACATCTGTTAAGATGGACTTAATCTTGTTGAACGGAGGGGATTTTTCATGGCTAAAAAGGGACAATCATTCCGGCAATACTCCTTAGATGTAAAGATGGAGGCAGTCTGGTTGGTGAACGAAGAACATATGAGTATTCGTGAAGTGACGAAACAATTGGACATTCGTAATAAATCCCAAGTGCAAAGCTGGGTGATGAAACATCGAGCGGGGGAGAACCTCCAGCCAACGACCACAAGGCAGGGACGACCCAAAACGAAATTTTCCAGTATGGAAGAGGAGATGGCGTATCTACGGGCGGAGATTGAATATTTAAAAAAGCAGTATCCAAATCTACACAAGGAGTGACGAGGAAAGAAGCGAGGTTTGAAATTATTGAGGGAATGCGAACACGATATTCGTTGAAATGGTTACTTGAATTAGCCCATGTTTCTCGGGCAGGATATTATAAATGGAGAAAGACTCAGCAAACAACCCAGCAGCGTAAGCAAGAAGAAGAGCTTCTGGAATCGCATATGTTGTCGATCCACCGGATCCATCCCTATTTTGGTTATCTGCGGATGACCGTCGCTTTACGTAGAGAAGGTATCTTGGTCAATCACAAAAAGGTGTACCGCCTAATGAAGAAATTAGGGATCCGTTCCGTCATTCGAAAGAAGCGGCGCTTCTTTGGCAAACAGGCATCTGTGGTAAATGCCAACCGATTAGATCGACAATTTCAGGCAGATTCTCCTTTATCCAAGCTGGTTACCGATATTACATACATACGAGCTGGAGAGCGGTTTGTATATCTCTCTGTCATTCAAGATCTGTTTAACAATGAAATCGTGGCTTGGCGTCTTTCGGAACGAAATGACCTTGCTCTAGTTAGCGAGACCCTAGACGTTCTAAGTAAGAACGTGAACATGGAGGGTGTCATTCTCCATTCAGACCAGGGTTTTCAGTATACCTCCAAGCCGTTTAACCGCAAACTTAAGCGGCTTGGAATACTTAGGAGCCATTCAAGGCGTGGAAATTGCCTAGACAATGCCTGTATAGAATCCTTCTTCTCCCATCTTAAAACAGAGAAGATTTATTTAACGAAACCCGGAACCCTAGCGGAGGTAGAACAACACGTACGGGAGTACATTTCTTTTTATAATGAAAATAGATTTCAGAAAAAATTAAACAACCGTTCCCCGATTGAATACCGAGAAACGGTTGCTGCTTAAAGATGTCTTTTTAGTTCTGTCTACTTGACAGGGGTATGACCATTAATCACCACCACATTAGAAAGACAAAAACCTTATAGACTTCTATAAACTAACGAGCAACGCATAGCAGAAGCTAACACTGGAGCAGGAGAATGAGCAGCAAACGGAAATTAACGACGTGTCGATAGAAATCATACAAGTTTTAAGCACACGACGATATGCTGGAACAAAATGATGATAACCTATTTAATTCGTCGGTGGAGAAGATCACGATTCTCTCACCAACTCATTTTTCATTAAGAAATTTCTGAACATGAAATTTAAATGTTGTAAAAAATTCTATTTAATTAATATGAATAACAAGAAATAGGTCAATCATGGTGATATCTAACCATAATCGACCTATTCAAACGTAACGGAATAGAGTGATTTAGGGAATGAAATTTAAGCATTGATGTGTGTATAATCAAAATGGCGAAATCTTTATAAAGGCATTACTCGAGTTAGGCCACTTGGACTTAGACGCCCGACTTATTCGGCACTGGGTGGAGTCTATTCATCACGTGCTAACATGAACTAGAAAAACACTACTCTTTTAGCGTTTCAAAAAATTCAGATATATTTGAGGCGACTTTTTGTGTCATAGGAGAAAACTCCTCCGACTCTTCATGAAACCAAATAACTATAGTAGGCTCTTCCGTTTCTCTAAAATCCAAACAAATTAAATCCCCTGAAAAAAGCGCTGCAATAGGAACTACATTCATCCCCACTAAATCTTCATTATCAGTTAATCTATCACCTATTTGAGTAATAATAACTTCAATATCATACCATCCATTAATAGGATCAGATTCACTATCATTCAATATACAAAGAAATTTTTCAATTATATATTCATGATGATTAAAACTAAACACATTTGTGACAGGTACAACTCCATTATTTTCCTTAATAAAAAACCTATAAGTTTTAGGAAATGAGACTCTCAAGCTTCGCTCAACCACATTTAATAATTCGTCGGTTGGCAATGGAAAAACAATTGTATTGACATCCAATCTCACTTTTTTCACTCCCTATTCTTATCTTTTAGCATGCGCCCAACCACCGGGAGCTCTTCCGCCCTTATGATTTATGAAATTATGTATTCCAAAAGGTACTAATTCCATTCTATCGTCAATTTCGGAATTATTTCATATTGTTCCAGGCATACATGTTCCACCTGGAAGTTGTGAATCAAGCCATTAGAACTGTTTAGGATCAAATTTCTTCAAATAGTCTTTCTGCATAAACCGTAACAAAGTCATCTAATAGTTCATCAAACTTTTTATTACCTGACAAGAAATACTGAAATTATCAAGTATAGATTTTATAGTTTGAAAGAACATGGCAGTTTTAATTTATATAAGCCGACTTTATTAGGTCAGCTATACGTTTCATGTCAATTTGCTACGATAAGTTAGAATTAAGCTTATATACAATGAGAACAAAAAAAGTCCCTAACTCTCAAGAAAGCAAGAATTAAGGACCATCCTATTGTAATTTTAAAGGTGAGGAGGAGTTAGACCTCCATCTCCTTCTTGACGGGAAGGTATTTTCATTAAACTATCACCATACACAGAAAGGATTGAGACCTTCATTCTCCCGCGTGAAAGGCGGGCACTTTAATTAAGCTACTGTGTAAGAAAATTGTACCATATGTTATTATATGTGTAAATAATAATTAAGGTGATAAAATGAGAAAATATGAAAAAATAAACGATAATGGCAGACAGTATAGATGCTATGTTTGTAAAGAATCAAATATTGTAGCTCATGAACACTATGTAAAGCTGTGCCAATCATGTGGCGAATACAATGAAAAAAAACGTCTAGCCAAGCATCATTTAGAATCTTACATCGCATTGATTACAGGTGGACGAACAAAAATAGGATATCATACAGCATTACGCCTATTACGAGACGGTTCACGAGTCATTTTGACAACCCGTTTTCCGTATGATGCACTACAGCGTTATATTCAAGAGCCTGATTTTGAAAATTGGAAAGATCGCATCCATATCTACGAATTAGATTTTCGCCAAATTGAAAGGGTAGAAATGTTTGCCTGTTTCATAGATAAAGAGTTTCCCTACATGGACATCATTATAAATAATGCTGCTCAGACGGTAAGAATGTCGCAAGAGGAATATAAGGAATTAACATTAAATGAAGTGGAACTCCAAAAACAAATAATGGACAACCAACGTCTACTTGCTAACAGCACGACTATCTCTTACTTTGATAAATCTACGAATGAAACAAAAGATATTCAAAATTTACAGCTTTTTAATCAAGAAATGGGAGTAGTAAGTCACAATCATTCGTTTCAAAATTCATGGACAGCTCAGTCCCATCAAATTTCCATGGTTGAAATGCTCGAAGTTCAACTAATCAACGTGACCGCTCCATTTTTGCTCAACACAAAGTTGAAGGATACTATGATGAGGAGTCCTAATCAAAATCGATTTATTGTAAACGTATCTGCAGCAGAAGGCCGATTTCAGATGAAAAGAAAAGGTGGATATCATGTCCACACCAACATGGCAAAAGCCTCGCTTAATATGATGACCCTAACCTTGTCTAAAGAGTATAAAAAGCATCGAATATTTGTAACTAGCGTAGATCCTGGCTGGGTATCAAATCAGTTTCCAGAACAGGTAAAGGCTAGTCGAGAGATAAATCTACCATTGGATTTTAATGATGCTGCTGCTAGAATTTGCGATCCAATCTATGAAGGAAAAGACGCAGAGAGACCACTCACGGGTGTGTTTTTAAAGGATTATAAACAAGTGGATTGGTAAAAGATATTCATATTATTATAACGAGAGTAGCCAGAGGCTGTCCTTGTACATCTATATATTATAAGCTCGTATAGAGGAGTGTGGATTGTTGTCAGGGTAAGTTGATACATATGGGGGATGGTCGATAGTTGGCTGTTCCTTTTTTTCGTGCTGGAGGTGAACAGAAGATCAGCAAAAATAATGAAAAACCAAAAAGGAACAAGCCGAAGATACTGACCAAGTATGATCAATTTATTGTGTCAAGACTGAAGGCTATTCCCGTTTGGGTACGTGAAGGGACAACAGATGTGGAGATAGCGAGACGACTTAGTATTCATATTTGGACATTAGGCGACTACCGTAGAAAATATCCCAAATTTGCGGAAGTATTAGAACGTCCGACCAAGTGGTGATGCCACATATGCTTAGACATACACTTGGCTATAAGCTGGTAAAACGACTCCATTGACGACCATCCAGCAATTCCTTGGACATGGTCATGTAGCAATGACCAATATCTATACCCTAACAACACAGCAGGATATGGCGGAAGCTATGGCAAATACAAATATCGAGTAGTGAGAAGCCACTCTTTTTGTCGTGGAGGGGGAGCTTCTATTTGTAGAAACAGAGCCGTCAGCAAAGGAAGTAGAAATTTTTGTGATGATTTTATAGTGAATTTGAGAAAGGAGTTATACCCATTGACATGATAAAGCAAGAAGAGCAGCGACAGGCTGAGCTGCTTAAGCAGTATATGGAGAAGCATTTCAAGCCGCCCAATGGGACAGGTTGCCTGATTGAGGAGGTGGAACTAGCCATGTACATTGATCCAGTTATTAAAGCGGGGAAGAAAAGAGATTATTCGGCAATTTCGATTTTGGTCAGCAACGAAGGACGAAGCAAATGTATGTGATGGATGGAAATATTTATAAACTGCTGCCGGATGATTTATTTCAAGTGAGTATTGAAAAATTGAAGCTTTATCCTGTAGATAAGCTTGGTTTTGAGGTGAATCAAGCGCAAAGCTATATGAAGCAGAAATTTGAAGAAGAGTTATGGAAAGTGAAAATACATACGCCCGTAGAAAGTGTACATTCCAACGAGCAGAAACATAAGCGCATTATTAGTCTGGAGCCAGAAGTTAGGAAGGGTCGTATTCTGTTCAATGCAGATAACCTCAGGTATAATCATCAGGTAAAGGACTACAATTGAAATTGTACATATGATGACGCGCCAGATAGTTTATATGGAGCCGTTCAATTGATTCAGTCGGTCAAGAATCGAGGCTTATTATTTTGAGACTTTCGCTAGATACTCATTCATTATTTTGATCCAATTTTGTTAAGCTTATGGGCAGGATAACTTAACCAGTTACCCAATTAGTTGTTTGTATTGTTGCAAGGAAGGGGATACAAATGGCCATTTGTTTGGACTACGAGTTAGTTGAGATAAGAGGAACCGTTGCTGTGTATAAATTTGGAAACTGTTTGAAGGTATTAGATGGAATTTTTGAGGTTGACCTACCCAAGTTGATAAGTGGGGAAATATCGATGCAAGCACCAATTGGTGAAGTAGTGAAACTAAAGAATGACAACCAATCTCAAGCTAAGGCCATCAAAGTATTTGGAAAAATATATAAACATTTTCTTGAACATCACGAATATCCTACAAAGGGTGGATATTATGCTTAGTTAATTGGAGTTATTCTTTTAATCTTATAACGATCAATGGAAGATATAAAAATTACTTAGTGGACTTGAAAAGGAGCGGGAATATGGGCCTGGATGCTTATGTAGTATGCAATTGTGTGAAGGAAGGAAATGTTAAGCCTCCCCCTTTTGATATAAGCTTGCTGGAAATTACGGACGAAGGAATCGACATACTGGAATCTGTAAATGACGAAACCTATCAGCTTTATCAGCAGTGGCGGGAGAACTCATGCGGTCATGAAGACTTTTACTATTATCAAGACCGGGTTTTTAATGTCGCAGGAGGAAATTTCTTTTATGGAATCATTGATCGGTTGGGGCAGGACAAATTCCCATTATTAATTTCAATTGGGGAGAAGTTACTCTCTGCTGATCAGGCCGAAAAAGCTTTAAAGGAACTGGATATTTTTGAATCAGGAGCAAGCAAGCTGCAAGGGATTTTTCTCGTAGATACTGTATCTAATGAAGAATATGGGAGATCTCTTCCTGGAGAGGATAAGTGGTTCTTATCATCTGGAGGCGAGCACACTTATCAGTTAAACGACCGAGGATTCTGTATTCTAGACAGAGATCATCGCAAGCTTTTTCACTCAGTAGCGTTCGCCCAGGAAGTAATGAGTGTTGAAAAAGAAGGACGGGAGCATAAGCATGCAAGATTTCATGATTTGGAGATGGGACGAATTTTTGAATCTTCTTATCCGCTAAGCCGAAAGATATGGGGAATCGATGAGTTGTATTATCCAATATCTTTTCAGGTCGTAAAGAGAAACCTAAAGGGATCTGATTCTCAACCCGCGCGAGTACTAAGAAGCCTGTTTGAGGCTTCCTTACAGACAGGTAATCCGATCATTTGGGCATAAAGAAATCTGAGATGAAGCATTTGAATATTAACGGAACACGATCCTTACGTTGATTACAAATCCAGACTTTTTGAGATAGCTTAATATTATTCTTAATTTAGCATAATTGAGCTAACGGAAAACTTTAGTTCAACAAGGAACTATCTTATTAAAGGTGGTTCTTTATTTAGGCAACAATTACTTAACCTATTTTGAAAGGAAGGATGTATTTGCAAATTACGGAACAAATCATTATAGAATGTTTAAATGAACTCCAATTGGCTGATTTAGCCAAACGGAAATATTCAGATTACTACAGTGGTCAGCATGCTATCTAAAGAACTATGCGATGCAAGAAAGTCGAAGCAATCAAAAGCTCATTTTCAATTTCCCATGTAAGTTCGTAGATAATGAAGTTGGCTATCTGCTCGGTAAACCAGTAAACTATGTGTCCAAGTCAGATCAGGATGAAGCCATACATAATATAGATGTACATATGATTCATTGGGATAAAGAGCACAATCTACAGCTTCGAAAACAATCTGAAATCTTTAGTGAGAGTTTTGAATTGAACTATATCGACTCGGATGGCCAGTTTTCAGCCACAGTATACTAAAACAAATTGATAACCTATTAATGCGTTGGTGGAGAAGATCACGATTCTCTCACCGACGCATTTTGTTTTTACCTTGAAAAGTGGAATGAGCATAGATGAAATATTGGACTAATGTAATTAGGGGCTAATGCAATCATTAAGCTAATGAATATTTGTGAGAGTGCATGACGGGAAGAATCAATCGAATCTCGTCTTTTACTCCTTCCATATAAATGGAATGTTTGTCTTGACTTAGCTTATAGCCTATGGCTTCTTCCCATTCGGATAGCAGTTGTTGAATATCCTTGTTTTGATTCATTTTAAACTTGATCCATTTGAGTGAACAAATTTTTTTCGCCTGTTGTTGTTCACTAGCAAGTTCATATTGATAAAATCTATGGCGTAATGCTTCTAAGAACCAATCTTGCCAACCTCCATGAACATATTTCTCTTTCGTTGTTGAAGTGTTGTATGTTAACTCAGATGGGGAGGGATGGCAAGTTATTGTTTATTTATGGGGAATTGGCTGGCTATATTATTTTGTTACTGATCTTGAACAGATAAAAGACTTATCCACCTTATAAATCAAGTTGGAATGAGCCTTTAGGAGTATAATAATTTTGAAAGCAATTTTTCTTACTCAACAAGACTCGTGAATTGGGTATTCAAATATATGTGCTCAATTAGTTTGACTTTTTCTAGATTTTCTACCTTTTCGGAACCGCCTAATCCTAGAAGTGGAACATAACCAAAGCATTCATCAAATGCTGGTTTTCCGTATTTTTCAATGGCATCAGGATATGGTAGCCAATCTAGATCGTTTTGTAGGGATGAATCATCCTCTAGGTCAGAGAAAAAAAATTCAAACCCAGATGATATGCCTTGCATCTTTCCTCTTCTAAAATTAAGTAAAAGTAAATATTTATTATCTTCCCAAATAAGTAGATCTCCCATGGAAGTAGTAAATAAAACCAGAGCCTCTTTGCTTCTTACATACACCTCTTCTAGCAAAGAATGAAATTCATCTGGGTTTACTATTTTTAGATATCCATTTAGAATACTACCAAAGCCATACTGCTTCCAAACTTCTATTAATTGCTCAGGTACTTTACCTTCAAATTTATTAATCAGTTTTTCAGAAGCCTTTTCATGTAGCTCAAAATCATTAAAAATTCCAATATCCATCCTGATCTCCCTCTGTTAATTTGTTAGTTTGATATTTAAATGAGTTGACTTTCTTTCTGTCTATCGGTCTCCTCATATTGTAAAACAAATGTCTCCAGTTTGGCATAGTTGCTAACGGTATCAATGGCATCTCCATACTGATACTTTCGAATCATCGTAGTGACCAGATCATCATAAGTACGGTGAATATCTTGATAGGAGCGTCTATTCACCTTGATATCCATCTGATACGAATGGGAAGCAGCCTCCAGTTCAAATGTATATACGCCTCGTACACTGTGTACGGCTCTTGCTCCATATCCTGTCCTATACATGCGGCTTCTTGTTCTTCTGAGAGCACACCACTAATATGCAAATAGGCATGGTCGTTGATGGCACGTGTTATTTGAAGCTTTTCGATGTGTTGTGGCTGAAAGGAACCATAAAAGCTGAGGCTTTCATAGCCAATTCCGGCTGATAGTAAGCTCAAGTGAGTTCATGTCTCCTATCCTAATGTGATGGCTGTTTTCTCAATATAAGCACGTCATTTTTTAATCCGTTTCTGGTTATTGAATACGGATCGGTGCTTTGGCTCAAGATCAATATGTATCATTGAGTTTGTTGGGTGCCAAAGGATGCGAGGTGGTATTTAATAAACAACCCATCATATGTATTGATTGGTTAAAATAGAGATGCTTTTTTTACATAATGGCCCATTTAAAGCGGTATTTACAATGTGTATTTTTGGAAGGGACAGGTGTGGGAGGAGTCTACTTGCAACTGGAATTTCCGAAAAGGACAGGTCATTGTTGCGAGATAGTACCTAAGAAGTATCACATTTATCTTTGTTGACTAAATAAAATGCAGAATCAACCTTTACAGGATGGAGGCACGGCGTTAAATGGCTCCAAGAAGGCTAAAACTCTAGATTCACACAATTTAATTGAATGGGCTCAAACTCAGTTTGATTTTTTACTGGTGCAGGAATTTCAAGCTAATATAACAGGAACAGAGAAGGTAAAATCAATAGGGGCATGAATTTATGAAAAATGTGGAGAATTTGGTTAACAGCATTGTCGATGAATCTGTGATTAAAGGGAAAACTTATATTTATTTAATATCAGGCACAGAGAATTCATTTACCAGCGGGTATTATAAGATTATTGAAAATGAAGTCTCATATGTTAGTGATGTAACTGTTTTTCTTTTTGAAAAATATACAAATGAGATTGAGAGGATAATGAAGGGAAAGGGGATTCTTTGTATCAAAGTGGAAGCTGGGAAATTAATGGAATATAATATTGTGAACGATATGAATCCAGAGCTTTTTGATAGTGATGTCTTCGAATTGATTATGTACCAGAGATATGATTTGGAACCGGAGGGAGAGGAAAGTAAAGTAACCTTACGGAAATCATTAAAGGCCGAGAAAATTAAAGAAACTCTAGTGTTTGCATGCTATATGAATGATATGGAAGGAATCAAGAAACTCGTTGCGAACGCAAGTAAATCCAATTTAGATAAGGTTTTGAAATATCACGGCACAGCTTTGCAGTTTTGCTGTAAACACAATAATTTAGAGGCATTTAGACTTTTAGCAGAAAAAGGGGCAAATGTAGGAAAACGTGCGTTGGCTGAGACACCGCTTGAAATTGCATTTAGATATTCAAGTGATATTGTGAATTATATACATACGGAATATGCGGATATCTATCAAAAAGAGGTAGAAAAGAAGGGGTTCGGGATCGCTCTTCATTGTAAAGATGAAGCTCTGTTAAATGATATTTTAGAGCTGGGCTGTGATGTGAATTGCGAAAAGAAACCGTTTCCTCCCTTACATAATTTTGCGGATTGTAATAACGTTTTGGGTATTCAATTCCTGTTGGATCATGGGGCTAATATTGAATGTAGGAACCAGTATAAACAATCAGCCTTGCATAGAGCTGTCAGCAATGGAAATGCAGCAGCAGCTGAAATCCTAATAAAATATGGGGCTGACATTCAGGCTAAAGATGATAATGGAAAAACACCTTTGGAATTGGCTCGGGCACGTGAAAACAAAACAATATTTAATATGATGGAATGATGTAACTGTAAATTAGTAGGAGGCAATTGATGCCGTTGCTAAGAACTACGGGGATTTCGCACTGATTAGCAATGAGATTAAAGATCCGATCGAAGCGCTTATCGTGTATTGCAACAAGAAAGTGATTGAAAAAGCCGTTGCAATGTGCAGAGTACTTATATTTTTGGAGGCGATATCTAATTGGATACTAAATTTCATTTGGAGAATGTTGGAATAGAGGGAGACATTTACGTATCAAACGGAAAGCTACTTCTGGATTTGGTTTGTTCGTTTTATCTAATGAACCTATAGAATATCATTTTAGAGAGGAAGCCATGAGTTTAAACGAAAGAGAGTCATATATCGAAGATTGTTTAAATAATCTGCCTGATGAAACTATTGATGAATTAAGCAAAAAATGTGTATGGAAGGATGGTATAATGACAGGTTGTTATCCAGATATGAAATGCCCGGATGGTTTGTCGGATGCTCAAGGTAGGGATATTTTACGCTTTATTTCAGTAAACGATATTTTTATCAACAGAAATCCCTATTATAACAATGGAGCCGTATTTGGAGCAAGCATTTTGGTTGGTATGGAATTTTGAAGATGGCATAGAAGTTATTATCAAAGTAAAGAAAGTTCTTGAAGTACGTGAGTTTCTAGTTATGGGGAATATGCAAATTGGGATAAAAACGACTACAGGTAATAAGCATTTGCAGAAGCAGTACAGGGGAAGTTCAATGCTGGGTGACTTGCTTAAGAACCATCTTAGGGTAAAGTGCATATTGATGCGCTATCTCTGCCATATCGTTAATGTTAAGACATTGACATGAAACACACAGCAGGACATACACGATTGTTGGCAGCCAATAAGCTTGGACTAAAGGAAGTCCCAACAATACTGGTAATAGGTCAAAGCTTTCAGAATAGCTGATAACAAAACGGCTGAGTATGCAGATTGGAATTTCGAATTGTTGGCGCAGGAACTGGAAGTATTAAAGTTGGCTGATATAATTTTTCTTTAACTGGACTTGAGTGAGTGTGAGAAGTTGCTGGATACATTATATGAAGAATCTATGGATGATTAGGATACTTTCGATTTAGAAGAAGCATTGCCTGAACATCCAATAACCCGAAAAGGTGACATTTGGCTACTTGGTAAACATAGGCTCATATGCGGAGACTCGACTAATCAACAGGATATCGCAACCTTGATGGATGTAAGAAGGCAAAACTCATTGGAACTGATCGCCACTACAATGTGGACTATACAGGTAACAGGTAAAACGAAGCATGCTCTGAAAATTGAGAACGATAGGATGGACAATCACCAGTTTATAATTTCCTATTGGCTGCCTATACTCAAATGTTTGAAGTAGCAGATGACGGAGTAAGTATTTATGAACGGAAGCAAACGACATTATGGCAATTTGATCGTCCCTTCCGCAATGAGTATCATCCCACGATGAAGCCGATTCCCTTGATTAGCTATCCAATTAAAAATTCCAGTAAGCTTGGTGATATTGTGTTTGATCTATTTGGTGGTTCAGGTTCAATGTTGATTGCTTGTGAGGAAACTAATCGAATTTGCTATACAGTGAGCCTGATCCCAAATATGTAGATGTGATTGTAAGGCGGTATATTGCCCACGTTGGTAGCGATAGCGATGTATATTTGGTTCGGGATGGTAAGCAATATAGCTATCAAGAAGTAGTTGCTGAGCCAGAATTAGAGAATGCGTAGATAACCTTTTCTCAATAAAAGTGTAGATATAAATGCAATTGCAGCGAACAAGGATACACTGAAGCTAATTATGGCATACGTTTTTCGATTTGTCTTAAACTCGGAGATGCCAAAAAATAAAAACATGAGACTGAGAAAAAGCTGTGTAAAAAGGATAGGAGTCGGTCACTACCAGTATAAGCAAGTGAAAAAAGGGACGTGATAACAACGGCAGCAGCACACGCAAATTTAAGAATTAGAAATATATTCATTTTTTTGAGGATAGGTCAGTTCTCCTCTCTACAATGATTAGTATTCAATGAACCCCATTATATAATATTATACAACTATTTGATTCGGGATAATAATCAGTATGACTATCATGAGTTGTTGCTGACTCGGCAAGGTCAGAGGTATCATGTGCTGACTAAACCGAAAGAGTGATTTGATTGGGTAAGGCAAAAGTGAATATAGTGATTCGATTTTTAAAGGGCATGTAAACCGAAAAGGTAAGTGCTGGGAGCTGAGGAAGCTCGGGAGGACAATGAGTTGATTCAAAAGGTAATTGAGGATATCGAATTGTTTTACGAGGCTGAGTTAATACATATGGGGAATGACCTTTGTTACATATGTTTCCCACTAAATTTATGAATAAGAATAGACCCTACATACCCTACATAATTGTGCAGGAATTGTCGGATGGATGCATTTGACTACTGTTATTCTATTGATGAAGGAGGTCATATAGTGGATTTGCTTAAGAGCATGAATGAAGCGATAAGGTATATTGAAGAAAACCTGACTAATGATATTGACTTTAAAGAGGTAGCAAGGTTGGCTTACTGCTCTGAATTTCATTTTAAAAGGATGTTTTCTTTTCTTACAGGTGTTACGTTATCAGAATACATCCGCCGCAGACGCTTCACTCTTGCAGCATTTGAGCTTAAAGATAGCAATGTAAAGGTTATTGATATCGCGATTAAATACGGGTACAATTCACCAGATTCTTTTACAAGAGCTTTTCAAAATTTACATGGATTAACGCCGTCTGAAGCCAGAATTAATGGCCGTTCACTTAAAGCATATCCACGAATGACCTTCCAGTTATCAATTAAAGGGGGAAGTGAAATGAACTATCGAATTGAAGAAAAAGGGGAATTTCGCATCGTTGGTATCCAAAAAAGAGTTCCCATTATGTTCAACGGAGTCAATCCAGAGATTGCTGCGATGTGGGAAAGTTTAGATGGTGAAAAGATCAATAATCTTAAAAGAATTTCTAATGTCGAGCCTATGGGGTTGCTTAGTGCGTCCACGAACTTTTCTGAAGGTAGAATGGAGGAAAAAGGGGAGCTTGATCACTATATTGGCGTTGCAACAACAAAGGAGTGTCCGGATAACCTAACACAACTTGAAGTTGCTGCCTCAACGTGGGCAGTATTCGAAGCAATCGGATCATTTCCTGATGCGCTACAAGATGTGTGGGGACGTATTTATTCCGAATGGTTCCCATCCTCAAACTATGAACAAATAGAAGGCCCTGAAATCCTATGGAATGAGAGTAAAGATATAACCTCACCGACTTTCAAAAGTGAAATATGGATCCCCATTTTAAAAAAGTAACATAAAGTGTGTGTTTATTAAGTATCTGTTGAGCTGTTTCGGCAGCTCTTTTTTATTTATCTTTTCTCAACAAATAAAGTGGGAAACCCATGTATATCCTCGGTCAACGGAGATTGAACAGTGGTTCGAAGAAGACGTGAACGCGGAGGATATCATCAAGAAACTCGATATAGGTAAAAAGGCTTGGTACAAGTATATTGATAGCATTCGATGCTGGCTGAACTAGTCAAATGGAGCAGATCTGTGAAATCAGTGAACGCAAAGGATTAGCGAAGGTATTCGGCAAGGGACTCCTTCCGTACCATACCCTTGAATAAGGATGTGCAAAAAGCCGTTAATCGGTATCTTAAATCAAGTCAAAAGTAGAATCAGAATATCTGTGTATGGGGCAGCGTGGGCCATTGGAACGAAATGCGGTAAACCTGATTCTGAACAAATATGGAGATCGAATCAACGTTAAGAGTCACACCCCATATGCTAAGAAACGCGCTTGGCTATAAGCTGGTAAAAACGACTCCATTGACGACCATTCAGCAAATCCTTAGACATGATCACGTAGCAACCACCAATATCTATACCCTAACAACACAGCAGGATATGGAAATGGCTTTGTCGAATATTGAGTGGTAATGAGCCACTCTTTATATCGTTGCATAGCAGGGGACTTCCAACGGTGGAAACGGAGCCGCCAGCAAAGAGTGAAGATTTTTTTAAGATGAATTTTTGGTGAAATTATTTTAGGACTGACTGTATTGTTTGAATAAAAGTAAGAGATTCACATCGGAGACGTATGCGTAGGAGGTCTTTATGAAGGTATATATTAGAAAGGGTTTTGATCATGAAATTGCAAATCACAATTTTTATGCAGCTTTTGATGGATTTAAGCAGATGGGATTTGAAATACGTTATTTTGAAAATATAAATAAGCTAACTGATCATAATAAAGAAGATATCGTAGTTAGCTATGTGGATGATGTACGAACAGCACTCCATATATATGACATTGTTGCATCTGAAATTGATTATCCGAAAGAGTTAACAGCTTACTTGGGCAGAAAGATTTGGAAGTCTAAACTAAGTGTCATAGCAAATAATCCTGAGAACTGGAATATTTTTATTAAGCCTGTCGAGGATAAGAAATTTACTGGCGTTGTCGTTAGAAGCATGAAGGATTTAATCGGCTGCAGTACATATGGTGAAGACCCGGAAATATTATGTGCAGACATTGTGAATTTCGTGGCAGAGTGGAGATGTTTTGTTCGGTATGGGAAGATATTAGACATTCGAAGATATAAAGGAAACTGGAGAGCACACTTTGATTATAAGGTAGTTGAAAATGTGGTCTCACAATTCCAAGCTGCTCCTAAAGGGTATGCGGTGGATTTTGGATTAACAGATAAAGGAGAAACATTATTAGTAGAAGTTAATGACGGTTATTCCTTAGGACATTATGGATTGTTTTCTTTGGACTATGCGAAGTTGTTATCGGCCAGATGGGCTGAGTTGACCAGTACGATAGATGAGTGTGATTTTTAAAGTTTTACAACGAAATGAATACATCAAATCAATAAAAAGGAGCCGCAACAATTGAAACGATAAACTAGAACAATAGCGACAAACCGAATTACTGAAACAATACATGGAGAAGCATTTCAAGCCGCTCAAAATGAAACAACTGATCGAAACGTTCTCTTTTTCTGAACTAAGAAAGCTTATAGGTGAGATGGACATTGAATACATATGCTTGCAAATAGAGGACTGATCACAGCTTTCAGACTCCCAAGGGAGCATGGAAAGTCCACGATCAGTTTCTTTTTATTTCCGCTGTAAGCCACGCTTTATGATAAATCACAGTTCACGCTCATCATATCAGCAACAGAGCAGATTGCATTGCCGTTCCTTGATATGATCAAAGATGAGCTAGAAACCAATCAGATGTTGATTGAGGATTTTGGGATTCGTAAAGGGGGACTGAATTCCTGTATCATGATTAGTGGCATAGACGGTAACTTGAGAGGTATTCACTATAAGCATCATCGTCCTACATTGGTTCTAATGGATAATTTGCTCAAGGAGGATACGACACGATCTGAAGCCAAACGAGAACAAATTAAAAATACGTTTACGGATGTCATTTTGCTTATTGGCACGGGGATATCAATACTCTGATCTGTGGTCAGAGTGGTAACGAAGTATAATAACTTGCAAGACGAGGACAGGATCAATACGGCAAGTGTACATTCCAAGGGACAGAAACATAAGCGCATTATTAGTCTGGAACCAGAAGTTAAGAAGGGTCATATTCTGTTCAATGCAGCAAATATTCGATATAATAACCAGATAAAGGATTAAAACTGAAACTGCCAATATGATGATGCGCCAGATAGTTTATATGGGACTGTTCAATTGATTCAGTCGGTCTAGAGTCTGAAATTTTATGATCGAAGCTTAATATTTTGAAACTTGTGCTAAAACTCAGATTTTACTTCATCCAATCTCGTTAAGTCAATGAGCAGGATACTGCATGAAAATGTTGAATCGCTAATTATAATTATGACTGCATATGCTTTTGTAACTCTAAGAGGTGTATTAAATGGAAACAAAATGGTTAGCATATCGAATCTTTCCTGAACCATTAGGAACTACTTACCAGGATTATGACTTAATGAATAGAGCTGACGTTGAAAAGTTATTTGATTACTGTCAAATATTAGAGGCTATGATTTCAAGACAAGGTTGGCAATTTTTAATAAATCATCATAGCTATCCAGTATTGTTTGAGATAAATGAAGGAAGTGAATGGTTTGATTGTGAAAGCGTTGAAGAATTTATTTTTGAAGTCGAAGCTCATATTGATTCGTTACCTATCTAAGCTCCCTCGAAGTAGCAAAAGGCAACTATGGCAGCCATGAGCAAGGTGAAACTATGTACGACTATAAAAGTATCCACTCGGATAAGTACATGTCCAAAATTATATCGGAGGTTGTTGAACAACTCTTAGCCTCTGTTTTGGGATTCACAAAAGTTAGTCACCTAACGTTTCATAAAGAAGTCAATGGGAGATTCAAGATAACAGCAGTTACAGCACTCATGATGCCTAAATTTCTTGAACCTTTTAGATATGTAAGTCGTATGTATCATAGTATATAAAGGGAAATTATGGTAATATTTATAAGGGAGAGATTTTATTGAAGAACGGCTTAAAGTGGACGCTGTGGATTGTATTGCTGTTGATTTTAGGTGGTATTGTTTTAAACTTTTATTTGAATTATTTCACATTCGCCTATGCCTTGATGGGAGTACTCCTGCTTGTGTTCTCAGGTTGGGGAGCTGTGGCCAAATTAAATAATGGCGTACATGAATATAAGGACCAGATGAGAAGAAGTTCGAATAAAGAAGACATTGAGCGATACACCAGATAGCGTCCAGACTGCGAGTTTACTTTTTTATATTATTAAATGTAGCTAGAATTAAATAATTGTATAAATAAGGGGGCTGAGTATGGAGATTTACAAGAAGAGACTGCTTATTATGGCAGGATGTATTGCTCTATCTATAACGTTAACTAGTTGCGGAGAATCAACCAAAGAAAACAAAGAAAGTGATAATGCCGGAGAGATAATAAGCACGGTTGAATCAACTCCTGTGGACGAAGCTGCAACGGAGACAGAAAGCGGTAAGGCTACTGAGCCGGTTAAAGATGAAGGCACCACTCAATTTCTTTCATCCCAGCTAGAAACCCCGCTCCTTCAGAAGATGAAGCAGAAGGATGTGAGCAGGCTGCTGCGCAGAACAGACGACATTCTTTGCCAGTTGTCATCCCGAGTCATTACCGACCCATCCGAAACATACCAGTCCATTTTCTAAGAGGCTCCTTCACACAAATAAATTTGCCGATTCGCCCGGTCGTTATCCGCTTTTCTACATACGATAAGAGTAAGCTTTAACGCAAGGAGGGATTTAGACATGGGTGAAGTAGGTTACGGTGGAGCATGGACATCCACAGGCGCGATTTTGGTATTGTTCATTTTGTTGGTGATTATCACCAAATCTTTTCTGATCTAACGTTAGGTTAGCATCGCTCAAACTTACAAAGCGACCCTTTTTCACGACAGCGTGAGGTAGGGCTTTTTTAATGCAGAGTGGATGGTAGCCCTAGTATGTTGTCTGGCCCTGCAAGCATTGTTATACTTTACATACAGGGATAATTTCCCTCAAGTGTATAGCAATTTGGATAGCGGAAGACGTGAGAAAACGGAAATTCGCTGGCTATTATCAGGAGGATCGCATGATGAACATGGCAGGTAGTCCATTTCAATTTACGACAGACACGGCGACTCTTTGCCTATTTGATACGCAAGCTCTGAAGCATCGCTTGAACGATGAGCCTGATTGGTGGTCCATCGAAGAGGACGAGCTGGGGGAGTTGAATGCGGGAAACGCTGCTTTTTTGAATCTGGGAGCGGACGGGACGTATGAGGTTGTGATAGCAGATCATATCGAGCAGCCGACGGTGCGGCTGTTTTTGAAGGTACCCTCAGGAAACATATTTATTGGTGCAGGAGAGGAAGCCACAGGTGGTGAGTTGGAACCTGATTGTGTATGGGGAGGGTCATTCCTGGCTGTGCAACCCGGACTTTATGAATGCTTGGCCAGCAGAGAAAATAACCGTATATACCTTTCTTTTAAAAAAGGAAGCGAAGGCAGCAACAGCTTTACCAGTCTGATTCGATTGTAGGGGTAGAATAAGCCCGTAGCGGATCAGATAAGCCGCTCGAACAGGTGAAAGCCGATTAACCGAGACTGGGAAAAGGAAAAAGCTATCCCCACGGCTTGCATATCCGTGAAGACAGCCCTTTATTCGTCTATTGATACTTTACAATAATGGCGTTGCTGATTTGACGGCCGGGTGTGGTGAGGTAAGAGCCGTTGTAGTACAGTCCGCTGGAAGCACCGCCATCCAGATTCATAGCCTGATAAGCGCCAGCCTGCTTCATCATTTGGGCGAGCTGCGGAATAGTCGCTCCGCTTGTGGTCAGGAGGATCAGCTTATGATCCCTAGTAATTCCAAGTGCGCTACGGGCGCCGCCGCCTGTTAATATTTTAGGGTCCTTGAAGCCTTCGGCTTTGACATTCAGGGAAACCTGGCCGTTCGTGACCAGACGAGGTCCAGCTTGAAGAGCACCTTCGACGCTACCTTGGGTTGTTAACCGTTGTTCAAAGGCAGAGCCCGACACGAGCTCGGCTAAATGGTTAGCATCGTAGGTGAAGACAGTGCGTTGATCGCCGGAGCTTTTTTTCAACATCTTGCCATGGCTGACCAGATAGCCGTAAGGTGTCTTGTAGGAGCTTTTGGTGTAGGCGTCAAAGAATGTGCCATTAATGGCTACAACCGCTTGATTGCGTTTGGCGAGACTGCTTAAGTCCTCCACTTTACCAAGGGTATCACCTGCCAGTGCTACGTCTAAACTCACCTTGGGATGGAGCATGGAGATGGTGACTACCTTAGCGGAAAAGGTACGAGATCCAACCTTGAAGCTTTTATGAGCTGTCGTGATGGGGGTAGTGCTTCCGGGTAGCTTGCCGATAAGTACCGGAAGCGTAACAGACGTTGTACCTTGCGTAATACGCACAGCTGAGTTTTCTTTTAGCCATAAGACTTGCAGGTTTAGATGTTGGCTGATGAACTGTAAGGGTACATAGGTAGTGCTGTTATCGGTAAAAGGTGCATTTTGCAAACGAACTGTTTGGTCATTTACTTTAGCAGCAGCTTGTCCCGTAAATAATGTAAGCCGGGTATTGCCTTGCGCAATTTCTATTTTTTTGTCTGCTGGGTTCAGGTTGAGTGTGATCCCTTCATAGCTGTTTAGGAGGCGAAGCGGGATGAAGGAGTGGTTACTCTGATCCACATAAACCAGCATAGGTGCTGGTGCAGCAGCGTAGATCGGGGTTACAAGTAAGAGCATAGACAGAATAATAAGTGCGGTGATTCTTTTCATGAATAGATCAATCTCCTTATGTAGTCTTAACTATTGACGAGGTGCTTGTACTTATATCGGGTTTTATGAGTTATAAATGTATGTTACGCGAATTTTGAGTGTTTGGATGATACAGAAACGGGGTGGCTGGAGATGAGCAGGTATGAGACAAGACTTGAGGATTACCGTCGCAGGGAGCGCCCTTCTTATTGTGTATTTGAAGGATTGCAGGAATTGGTGCGCAGCGTGGGGCAACTTCATAATAACTGGTTATATGTGAATGTGGATCAATGGGATCAGGACCCTGTTCAAACACCGATTTATTATTTGGATGAGCATTGGCTGGAGGAATGTGCAGAGGACGGTACAGCCGCAACCAACGAACAGGACGAGTATATTCCCCTATGGATATCAGATCGTCAGGTTCAAACTTGGTTTGAGCTGGCCACCTTTGAAAGTATTGTAGAAGTTCTTAAGGCTGCTAGACAGCCAGTGACGATTCAGATGGTGATTGTGGCGGTCAAATATTACGAACAGCACGATGCCTACCTGGATTATGAGGAGGTAAAAGCAGTGACAGACCTGTGGTCTGTGTTGACGAAGGTGAGAAACCACCTAACAGAATGAATAAAGCTTGTAGAACAAACTGGGCATACATAGACGACTGGAATGGGGGAGCAGAATGAGCTGGTTGAATCATGAATTGGCAGCACAGTGGCGACAGGAAGGAAAAAGGTATGCCGCAGATGTGAACGAATTTGTCAGAATCGGTATGGAAAGGCAGTGGCAGCAGGAGCAGCCAGAGCCAAAGCAAGACGAACGCTCCAAACTAGCCGAAGATATTTTTCGTATGATTCAGGAGGCAAATCAGGCCGGGGAAATAGAGCAGTTACGTCAGGAGATTCCGGCTGCATCCTGGCCGCTTACACCAGCGTTTGAGGAGGCTTTGCAAGCCGTTAGGCCGATGGCTTTTATAAATGGAGGCAATGAAGTCATTCTACATGCAGGCAGTCCTCGGGAACGCGGAAAGATCTATGTGACGGGGAAAGATGGAATCAGGCAAATCCCTGGACTGCATCGTGTAGGTTGTTCGCCGGACGGGAGTTATTTTGCGTTGGTGGATGGGAATGGGATTCGGATTGTTCGACAACCGGATCGAAATTTACAAGGGGAAGAGACAGCGTTTTTTCAGTGGAAGGATATACAGGCCCGCTTAAAGGCAGCTATTCCTGGCTTGGAATGCTTGGCGGATGAGGAGCACCCTGAGGATATATTAGATGAAGTGATTCCGTTTGGCGATGGACAGCGCTTGTTGCTGGTTTGCGGTTACGGTGTTTATTTGCTGGCTGGTGATCAGGTGGATTTGATTCATCCCATGGCGTCTGAACGAAGGGAGTTGGGGCTGGAAGACACGATTGTGGATATGGCGCATGGAGCTGTGTCGAAGGATGGACGCTGGATCGCTTATGGAAGCCAGATGAGTGAGCATTTGCTCATGGACTTAACGGATAAGACGGTGCATACATGGGAGCCGAGCTCCAGCTATCCGCATTATGCTCTATTTTCCAAAGATGATCTGGATGTCTGGTACAATGCCTGTCATTTCTACAACGGTGCCACCATTCAGGTGCCGATTGCCGAAGTGGAGCAGGGACTTGCTCAGAATACGGAAGAATGGCCGATAATAAATGAAGAAATGCGAGTATACGCTGCAGTAGCGCTGACGCAAGGAGCTATTCTAGGTGATGCCTACGGATATCTCCGTCTTATGGATCGAGAGGGACGTGAACTTTGGCGCTATTTTGTCGGCAGTACGATATCCGGGCTGGCAGTTACACCTGATGAAGGCATGCTGGCGGTTGGGACGTATGGCGGTATGCTTCATTTGATTGATTTGCAGAGTGGCTCAAAGGATGAATATACCATTGGCACTGCTCCAATTCACGAGATAGAGCGTTGGTTGCTCTGGCGTAACTATGAGCCATTGCGCTGGTAATACTAATATTCCGCAAATGGTGAAAAAAGCAAGTTCTGATAAGCTGAACATAAAAAGTATAGTGGCATATGATTGCAATGCTATTTCCATATAGAGACGCATGGGCATACACCTATGATGCAAAATGCGAATAAAAAGGAAAGAGGTGTGAGGACATGGACAAGAAAGCGGATATTCGCACATCCATGAAGGAGTTATTTGCACAGATGGATGAAGCCTTTTTTATGGATGTGGAAGAAAATGTACCGTTCGAAATGCGTGATGGGAACGTCGATGAGGAGGGATGGATCAAGTGGAAGCCCCTTCCTTCACAGATTACAGAACAGGAAGTTCGGGAGATGGAAGAAAAATACCATTTTGAACTGCCGCCTCTGCTGAGGAATTTTATCATGTCCTACCATTATGTATCTTTACAATTCGATAATGAATCTATCCCAGGAGTATACTGGAGCGATTGTACGTTTGTAGAGTTTCCACGTCTGCCAGCAGGTCATGGCTTAAAGGCATTTTATGATTTGATCGATCAATGGTCACCTTTGCTGTCAGCAGGCTATATTCCATTTGCCATTGCAGAAGACGATCAAGGCCCTGTATGTTTAAATGTAGGCAGCAGACATAAGGACGGCGATTATCCTATTGTCTGGTTCTTTCACGAGGATCTCCGGCATTTGAATGAGGATGAGCTACAGATTAGGAGTAACCTGCTTCCTCATGTGCAGGGGCTGTTTCCATCCACTGTCGAAATGTTTAACGTTATGTTTAAGCAAATCGGGCACTAACGATTCCCTGAAATGGAATTTTACTATGCAGATTAACCAAGATATTGACATAAAAAATGAGGAATGTTATAAAAAAGGTAGGCTAGCACTCGAATGATGGGAGTGCTAACAAAGCTGAATCGTTTGCATAGCTCTTATCCGCTGGCCTTACATAGGTTTATATTTGAAAGGAGATATTCGAATGGAGAAAAAACAGTTTCAGGCTGAGTCCAAGCGTCTGCTCGAAATGATGATTAACTCGATTTACACTCAAAAGGAAATTTTCCTAAGAGAGCTGATCTCCAACGCAAGTGATGCGATTGACAAAATCTATTACAAAGCACTGACAGACGATCAATTAGTCTTTGACAAAGAGAATTATTATATTAAAGTAATTGCCGATAAGGATCATAGAACGCTAACTCTGCGTGATACCGGGATTGGGATGACCAAGGAAGAACTGGAAAATAACCTGGGCGTCATTGCTAAAAGTGGCTCACTGGCATTCAAAAATGAAAATGAGTCCAAGGATGGTCATGACATTATCGGTCAATTCGGCGTCGGCTTCTATTCAGCTTTCATGGTAGCAGATGTAGTTACAGTAACGACCAAGGCTTTGGGAAGCGATACTGCTTATAAATGGGAATCTACAGGTGCTGACGGTTATACCATTGAGGTGGCTGAGAAGGACGAGGTCGGAACCGAGATTGTTCTGAAAATCAAGGAAAACACCGAGGATGAGTCCTACGACGAATATTTGGACGAGTACCGTTTAAAAGCACTTATTAAAAAATACTCCGACTTTATCCGCTACCCGATTAAAATGGATGTTACAGGCAAGCGTCTGAAAGAAGGAAGCGATAACGAGTTTGAGGATTACAAAGAAGAACAGCGTATTAACAGCATGGTGCCCATCTGGAGAAAAAATAAAAGCGAGCTAACCGACGAGGATTATCAAAATTTCTACGCGGAAAAACGCTATGGCTACGACAAGCCGCTCCAGCATATCCATGTCAGCGCGGACGGCGCGGTAGTGTACCAAGCGATTTTGTTTATTCCTGAGAATATTCCGTTTGATTTTTACTCTAAGGAATATGAAAAAGGGCTCGAGTTGTATGCTAACGGTGTGCTAATCATGGAAAAATCTCCTGACCTGCTGCCGGATTATTTTAGCTTTGTAAAAGGTATGGTTGACTCCGAAAGCCTGTCACTCAACATTTCGAGAGAAATGCTGCAGCATGATCGTCAGTTGAAGCTGATTGCCAAAAATATTGAAAGCAAAATTAAAGGCCAGCTGTTGACTCTGCTCAAAATTGATCGGGAGAAATATGATCAATTCTACAAATCATTTGGAAGACAATTGAAATTTGGTGTGTACAACGATTACGGCAGACATAAAGAAACCCTTCAGGATCTGCTTATGTTCTACTCTTCTACAGAGAAAAAGCAGGTTACTTTGGACGAATATGTATCTCGTATGCCAGAGGATCAAAAGTATATTTATTATGCTTCCGGGGAGTCCAATGAGCGTATTGAAAAGCTACCGCAGACCGAATTGGTGGCCGATAAAGGCTACGAAATTTTGTACTTCACTGATGATATTGATGAGTTCGCTATTAAAATGCTCTTAAGCTATAAAGAGAAAGAATTCAAATCCGTATCGAGTGGCGATCTGGGCATTGAGTCTGACGAAAATGAGAAAGAAACTGAAGCGGAACAAAACGACAACAAGGAGTTGTTCGAGTACATGAAGGGTTTGCTGGAAGGCAAAGTATCCAGTGTTAAAGCCTCCAAGCGCTTGAAGACACATCCGGTATGTCTGTCCGCTGATGGCGAAGTGACTATTGAGATGGAGAAAATTTTGAACTCCATGCCGAATAACGCTGATGTCAAAGCAAATAAAGTGCTGGAAATCAACGTGAACCATGCGGTGTTCAACTCTTTGAAAGAAGCCTTTGCCGAGGATAAGGAGAAGGTAAACCTCTATACGGCATTACTGTACAATCAAGCTTTGCTGATCGAGGGCTTGCCACTGCAAGATCCGGTTGAATTCACGAACGATATTTGCAAAATCATGGTTTAATATGCTTTATTACGATATAAAGCCGTTCCCACACCGGGGGCGGCTTTATTTATTATGACACTTCTTAAAGCTCCATAATAGGCCATATAACGCTTACAGTAGAAGCATAAGGCCTTGCACTGTGCCGACTATTCAAAACCTAGGAGGGCGATTGTATGAGTCTGGATCGAGATCCATTGAACCCCCAAAGTTTAAGCCGAAGTGAGCTTATACAGTTGGTGGAAAAAATCATCAGAGGCGAGGGAACAGAGGAGGAAATCGACAGCATGCTTACCGTAGTCATGCAAAATACACCTCATCCGGGGATTAGTAATTTGATCTACTGGGATGACCGTGATTTGAGTGCGGCAGAGATTGTAGATGAAGCATTACGCTATCAGCCCATTATTCTACCCCCTCATGAATCTTCTTCATAGCATGCGGAGGGGTAGTCTTTTGTTAAAAAATAAGATAATATAATTTTTTTAAAGGTTATGAGCATTATATTCAAGAAAACTTCCGTTAAAGGTGTGCTGGCTTCCCTGTAATGTATGGAGAAATGTTTGCTTTTTGCTCGCTTTACGGAGAATTTATGCCTAATTTTGGGGTTTGTAAAATTTTTGTGACATGCTTCTGTGAATTTTGACACAGCAAATTGTCGTTTTTCTTGATTATTTGGTTGGATGTCTTTATAATCATTTTGTTTGCAAGAATGAATAGCGATTAGCGTATGGAATAAGGAGGTTATTTATTTTGGGAAAAGCATTGATTATTGGCGCCGGTGGCGTGGCCAGCGTTGTGGTGCATAAATGTTGCCAAAACCCAGATGTATTTGAAGAAATTTGTATCGCAAGCAGAACTGTTGAGAAATGCGATGCGCTTAAAGAGAAGCTGGGTGGAGGTCGTACGAAGATCCAAACGGCTCAGCTTGATGCTGACAACACCGACATGGTCATTGACTTGATTCGAAGCTTTCAACCGGATGTAGTTATCAATGTGGCTCTCCCTTATCAGGATTTGACGATAATGGATGCTTGCCTTGAGACAGGTGTTCATTACGTTGATACGGCGAACTATGAACCGCCGGATACGCCGAAGTTTGAATACAGCTGGCAATGGGCCTACAAAGAAAGATTCGAAAAAGCAGGAATTACCGCTCTGCTGGGCAGCGGTTTTGATCCAGGCGTGACTGGAGTATTTACGGCTTATGCTCAAAAGCACTATTTTGATGAAATTCATACGATTGATATTGTGGATGCGAATGCAGGGGACCACGGATATCCTTTTGCAACTAATTTTAATCCGGAAATCAATATTCGTGAAATTACAGCGAAAGGCCGTTACTTTGAAAACGGAGAATGGATTGAAACTGAGCCACTTTCTGAGAAAAAAGTATACGATCTTCCTGAAATTGGACCGAAAAATATATATCTTTTGTACCATGAAGAACTGGAATCTCTTGCAGTGAATATTAAAGGCGTGAAAAAAATCCGCTTCTGGATGACGTTCTCGGACAATTATCTGAATCATTTGAACGTACTTCAAAACGTGGGCATGACTTCGATCGAGCCTATTGATTATGAAGGGCAACAAATCATTCCACTGCAATTCCTGAAAGCTATTTTGCCGGACCCGGCTTCTCTGGGACCAAGAACAAAAGGCAAAACAAACATTGGCTGCATCATCCAAGGCGTGAAAGATGGAAAGCCAAAAACCTATTATGTTTACAACGTTTGTGATCATGAAGAATGTTATGCAGAGGTTGGCTCCCAAGCCATTTCTTATACAACAGGTGTTCCTGCCATGATCGGTGCAATGCTTATCATCAAAGGTCTCTGGAAAAAGCCAGGCGTTTACAACGTTGAGGAATTCGATCCAGATCCATTCATGGAAGCACTAAATAAACACGGATTGCCATGGCAAGAGAACTTTTCGCCAACGTTGCTTGATTGAGGTCTGCGATGAATATTGATATTACCGGACTCCCATCACCTTGTTATCTTGTTGACGAAAGACTTCTTGTCAAAAACCTTGAGGTTTTGAATTCCGTACAAGAGCGTACAGGTTGCAGTATTCTGCTTGCTCTTAAGGGATTTTCGATGTTTTCGACCTTTCCTCTGGTTGGCAAATACTTAAAAGGCGTAACCTCCAGTTCGTTGTTCGAGGCAAGACTCGGTCGCGAAAAAATGGACAAGGAGGTTCACGTATACGCACCAGCTTATGTTGACAGTGAATTTGATGAGCTATTGGAGTATGTTGACCATATTGTTTTCAACTCCTTTGATCAACTGAAACGCTTCAAAAGCAGAGTGCAAGGCGTAACTTCCAAAAAAATCGATATCGGCATTCGAGTGAATCCGGAATATTCGGAAATCGAAACGCCGCTGTATGATCCTTGCTACAACAACTCCAGAATGGGTGTGACTCTAGCTAACTTTAGACCTGAGGATCTGGATGGCGTGGACGGTATTCATTTTCATACGATGTGTGAACAGAATTCAGATACGCTGGAGCGCACTATTAAAGTCGTGGATGAGAAATTCGGGCCATACATTAAGCAAATGAAATGGCTCAATTTTGGCGGCGGTCACCATATTACCAGAGAAGACTATGATCTGGACACACTGGTACGCTGTATCCAATATTTTCAGGATAAATACGGTGTGCAAGTTTATCTTGAGCCAGGCGAAGCTATCGCTCTGAACACCGGATATCTGGTTGCAACCGTATTGGATACGATGAAAAACGGAATGGACATTGCCATTCTGGATACTTCGGCTGAATGTCATATGCCTGATGTGCTGGCTATGCCTTACCGCCCGAATATCATTGGTGCTGGCAAGCCTGGTGAGTATGCACATACTTACAGACTTGGAGGGCTTACGTGCTTGGCTGGAGATGTGATTGGTGACTATTCCTTTAAAGAGCCATTGAAGCCGGGAGACAAGCTTGTATTCTGCGACATGGCCCATTACACGATGGTCAAAAACCACATGTTCAACGGAGTCAACCTGCCAGCCATCGCCAGCTACAATGACGAAGAAGGCATCAAGGTAATCCGTCAGTTCTCCTACGAGGACTTTAGCTCGCGTTTGTCATAGGAAATAAAGAGTGTAAATAACTAAGTATAATGTTTAAGCAATAAAAAGCCGCGCTCCTTGATGATAAGGACGCGGCTTTTGGCGTGCTAGAGATTTTTTGATTTGTACATGTGCCTTTAGTACAATCCAATACAATATCAGAAAATAGTGGATTTACCTTATAACCTCAGAAGAGAGTCTATAGTCAAAAACATGTTTTCCGGCTTCAAGCCCTAACGCAGTGACAGTTAGGTAGTAATCCTTACCTTTTTCAAGATCCGCATCTAGAGAATATTGACCGTTTTTAGACCGCTTAATCCTATTACCATTGCTATCGTAGAGGGTTAGCTCCATCCAGGAATCAGAAAATATGTCGCCTTGAATGGTAAACAGAACTTCGTTTGATCTGGAGACCATAATTTTATATACATCGTAGTTTTCAAAAGCTCCTTGTACTTTTTCTCCGAGAGTTCCAATGACAGCATCAGTTATAAAATAATAGTTAGCTTGCTCAAAACTATCATTTGGTTCCTGTTCATGGTACTCAAGTAGGGAGCTGATTTTTGCATCCTTTGCTACGGGTGAAGAGTCTGCTTCGGCGGCAAAAGTAGCACCCGCAGAGGTGCTTAGCATAAGTGTAAGACCTAATGAAGCTAATAACGTTTTTTTCATAAAATAAAACACCTCTCTTTTTAGGGTTTATATAATATTTTTTACAAAGTGATGGTTTTCCATAGCTACATTTGTCGTAAGACAATAGCTGTTCAAAGATGTAAAAACGTAGACCCTGTAAAAAAGATTACGTTGTTGATATGCTCCATTGGCTGTTTAGTTTATTTAATCGTAGAAAAAACTCTATAGTCGAACAATTGACCAACCTCAGGATTGGCTACCTCTACTAACAAGTAATAATCTTGTCCGGCTTCAAGATTTATACCTAAACGGTATTGACGATCTGCTGCACTTCTTTTGATACTTCCATTGCTGTCAGCCACACTAAGCATCATCCATGAATTAGGATATATTTCCCCTTGAATGTTAAATTCATAAAATCCAGACCGAGGGGCTGTAAACTTATAATAATCTGCAAAGTCATAGCCTATATTGCCTTCAGAAATGAATTTTCCGAAGTTCCCATAGATATCGACGCCACTTCCTACTGTTATTCCAGTGGCTTGATCAAACCAGTTATTAGGCTCAACGTCGGTATACCATGAAGATGAAAGCTGAATAGATTCCTTTTGTAATGCGGGTGCTGCTTCTTGAGCAGATGCAACAGCGGTGGATGTACTTAATAGAAGTGCTAGACCTAGTGTGGATATTATTGCCTTTTTCATTTTATAATCTCTTCCCTTCTTTTGTTTTGTGAGATTTATATGATATATATTGCTAATCCCATCCATTATTATATAGTGTATTCCAATAAATTGGAATAAAAATGTAATAATAAACAAGAATATATATATTTTTGTCACAATTATGAGTTTTTACAAATTTATTCACTAATCTTCGACATAGGAATTGACCGACTTGCTGTATACTATAAAATTCCGTCTTAATATGCTTTGATGAAAAGGGGTATCCTATCTAAGAAGTGTACAGAAGCTATGTTATACTCAATAATTGGAGGTGAAAAAATGTTTGACCCGACCGTTTTTGATAATTTAAAAGTGGCTATGGAAAATGCGGTTTACGATCTGGATAATCTGGATTCACGTATTAACATTACACAGCGAATCGATAGATTGGAGATGTCGGTAATGTCCCGTGAATTTGGCGTACAGTTCAGCCTGAGAGAACAGCCGGGTGTGACGGCAGAGCTTCAACTAAAGATGGATTTAAACAACCTGGCTGCAGAAATATTGGAAATGGAAGATCAAACTCCGGGATGTAGCTTGTTGCTGTATTTTGATATGAAGATTCGAGAGATTGTGACACAATGCAGCCGGATTGAAAATATACTGACCGACATTTGGAAGCCCGAACTTCGACCAGTACAAACGTTAAGTCAGATTTACGGAGAGAAGACGTCTACATACCAAAACAGGATTGAACTCCGATTTTCCAGGCAAATTAACGAAGATCAGATGGAGGATATTTCAGAGTTGTTGGAACACGTGTTGCTGACGCTTATGGAATTAAACAAGGTCTAACCCCCTCTTTCTCTTAATGAAAGACAGGCTGTTGTCGTTGGGGGGATGTAGAGGTAAAGGAGCTAGGGATATATGATAAATGAACACGATTTTTCTGAAATATATGCGATTATGGAATCTTCTTTTCCAGCATCAGAATGCAGGACATTTGAGGCTCAAAAGGCTTTATTGAAGCATCCTAGCTATCGTATTATCACTGAAAAAAATGAGCAGGGAAATATAGTCGCTTTTTTGGCGGGCTGGGAATTTGAACATTTTCGGTTTGTAGAGCATATCGCGGTAGATTCCCGTATACGAGGTGGCGGATTAGGCAAAAAGCTTATGGGTAGATTTATATCACAGTCTGACCAACCGGTAGTGCTGGAGGTTGAGCCTCCAGTGGATGGATGGTCACGGAGAAGAATTGGTTTTTACGAACGAATGGGATTCCATCTGAACCATTTTGAATATGTACAGCCCCCTCTAAGAGAAGGACAGACGGATCTGCGGCTTCAAATTATGAGCTATCCAGGTGCGCTGTCTGAACAGGAATTTACTCCGTTTAAAGAGATTTTATATACCGAGGTTTATGGGCTTAAATAAGAGACTAGACAGTAGTAGATAAAAGTAAAAGGCTCTGCTTGTTCCGTATAGATACGGGAGCGGAGCCTTTGCTCTAAAAAGCTAGAGGTGCTTCATTATCATTAATGTTTTGTCCATATCATCACAAATTCCTTCTCATCAGTTTCAGCATCCACAGATTCCTCTTGTATCGCAAATCCATTTTTAGTATAAAAGTTAAATGCTTTCGTGTTGGACTGGTACACTTTTAGCTGAATCTCATCATGCTGCTTCTTAACCCAATCTAATAGTAATTTGCCATAGCCTTTTCTTTGAGAATCAACCCGTATAAACAGAGCAGCCAAGTATCCGTCCATCATGGAAATGAAGCCGCCGATCGTATGGTCATCTTGTATGATAACGTAGTTCTGAGCGAGGGGAAGGTACTTGTTCTCCATCTCGGCAGCTTTAGATGTCCAATACTCCCGAGCAATAAAATGGTGGGCTTCTACGGAAGCGTCCAGCCAAATGGCTACCAGTTCTTTCAACTCTTCTACTTTCGCAGGTCTAATTGACATTGTAACGCCTCTTTTCACATTATGTAATCTTATCTATATTAAGTATGATACTGAAATAAAAAAGACCGTCCGTAGACGGTCTTTTTACCCGTGGCGCTTAATTAAAGCCTTGATCCGTATCCCGCGCCTCCGTCAACTCTGCAAATTAGAGAATAACGGACCGGGTAAGGGATACGCTCAACATATGATTATTGATGTTGACGCACCTCCTTTCCTGATGCGTTCATCTTACCATATCTGGTTGGTGATATCCAGTGATTTTCTTATATTTACTAGCATTATTCATAGAAAATATAATATAAATCGGCTTGCTTTTAAGCTCTATTCAAGATATAATTTTAATTACGGCGATTAAAGTATCGCCATCAATACATAGTATGCGGTCGTGGCGGAATTGGCAGACGCGCACGGTTCAGGTCCGTGTGGGCTAACCCCCCGTGGAGGTTCGAGTCCTCTCGACCGCATTATACCTAACAATTACAGGTTCTTGGATTGGCTGAATGCCTCCAAGAGCCTGTTTTTATATGGTTAAGATGCGTGCTATTAAACAGCCATTTTATTTATGCTGGAATATATATTTAATATAATCTTTTGCACTCTGGTTAACGTCTTCATCACTTGCTTGAAACGAGGCTCCGAAGACAGCGAAATAGGGTAATGTTACGGCGCCCACATGTACTGCGCTTGCTTTAAAAGGGGCTATAACTTCATCTACCGTAAATGTAACGGAACCCGTAGATAAGTAGTTTTCTTTTTTATCGCCAATCGACATGGCGATCCCTAGCTTCTTTCCTTTTAACTTATCACCTTTTGAACCATAAGCCCATCCATGGGCAAAAACATCATCAAACCACTTTTTTAATAGAGGAGGGTAACTATACCAGTATAAAGGGAACTGAAATATGATATTGCTGTGTGCTTCAAGTAACTTTTGTTCTTTCAAAACATCAATTTTCCAGTTGGGATACTCTTTATAAATTTCATGAATTGTAATTTCATTGGAATATCGAAGTAATTCTTGTTTCCATCTTTGATTTACTCTGGAATTTTCAATATTCGGGTGTGCTAAAATTACGAGAGTCTTCATCATCAATCACCTTTCTTACATCGCATCATTTGCTTTTTGTGGATACGTATTATTATTCTGTAGGCTATAAAAAATGTAAATACACACAATAAAGTAATATAGTTACTTGAAAGTGTGCGTGGTACTTAGAGTGAAGATATGTGATTATAAAATGAATTCGATAAACTTAGTTATTTTAGTCTTGAAGAGGTGGTCGTATGAAACAATATAATTTAGGCATAGAAGCAACACTGGAGATCATCGGAGGTAAGTGGAAATCCTTAATCATATGCTTATTAATGTCTGGTAGAAAGAGGACCAGTGAATTACAGCGTAGTATTGCAGGCATTTCTCAAAAGGTTCTTATACAGCAACTTCGTGAACTTGAGAAGGATGGGATCATAGGCAGACATGTGTATAATCAAATGCCTCCAAAAGTGGAGTACTATATAACGGAATATGGAATTACAGCAAATGAAATTATTGATTTAATGTGTACCTGGGGAAGGACTAATATCAAAATAAGACAAGAGAAAGGAGAAGATGTGATATTGCTAGAAAATAAGTCCAAATGAATATTGGAGTTAAAGAGCGCTGTAGACTATGATGTTTACGGCGATTTTCTTTTTGGCGTAGAGTCGCAGTTCGGGGATATCTGTGTCATAGTATTTGATCACTTACCTTCAAGACTATGTTATATGTTGAGCCATAAGCTGATTTGTAATATAGTTATGACTGGACAACCATTCCATCAATATTAAATGAATGCCAAAGTAGGGGGACCCTTGCAATGATTATTAAACCGAAAATTCGTGGTTTCATATGTACGACTGCGCATCCTGCAGGATGTGCGGCTCACGTTAATCGTCAAATCGACTACATCAAAGACAGCACGGCATTACAAGGAGCTAAAAAGGTACTTGTGATCGGAGCATCCACAGGTTATGGACTGGCTTCCCGCATTGCTGCGAGCTTCGGTATGGGAGCTGACACCGTAGGAGTATCCTTTGAACGTCCTGCTTCAGAGGGACGCACGGCTTCGGCAGGCTGGTACAATACAGTGGCCTTTGAAAGAGCAGCCAGAGCGGATGGCTACATAGCGGAGAGCATTAATGGAGATGCTTTTTCCCATGAAATTAAGCAGGAGACATTGAAGTTGGTTAAGGAAAAGCTCGGTAAGGTAGGCCTGATCGTGTATAGTGTCGCTTCACCACGGCGGACCCACCCAGATACAGGAGAGACCTTCAATTCCGTTCTCAAGCCCATTGGACAGCCGTTTACGAATAAAACGGTGAATACGAACACAGGTGTTGTGTCGGAAATTACGCTTGAACCAGCAACGCAGGAGGAGATTGATAACACCATCACGGTCATGGGTGGCGAGGATTGGTCCCTGTGGTTAAAAGCGTTGGAAGAAGCCGACCTGCTGGCTGAAGGGGTAACCACACTGGCTTACTCGTATATTGGTCCTGAGATTACGGAGGCTATTTATCGTAAAGGAACCATTGGCCAAGCTAAAAATGATTTGGAAGCCACAGCACATACGTTAACAAAGCAACTGGAGCGTTATCGTGGGAAGGCCTACGTTTCAGTGAATAAAGCTTTGGTTACACAATCCAGTTCGGCTATACCTGTTGTGCCTCTGTATATTTCCTTACTGTTTAAGGTCATGAAAGAAAAGGGACTGCACGAGGGTTGTATTGAGCAGGCGCAACGTCTGTTCGAGGCATTATACAGTGGGTCCACTGTGGAAACAGACGATGAAGGACGCATTCGTCTGGACAACTGGGAAATGAGAGAGGATGTGCAGCAAGCTGTTAAAGCGGCTTGGTCTGAGATCACTACCGAAAACGTATCCGAACTGGGTGATCTTGAGCAATATCGTCTGGATTTCCTTCAATTGTTTGGATTCGGTTTTGATGAAATTGATTATGAATTGGACGTTGATCCAGAAGTTCACACAACTTAGGTGAAAATGTGCTAAACCAAAAACGGGTACTCTCAAGCTGCAAATGGCTTGTGAGGCCCGTTTTTTATGTATGCAGTCAAATTAAAATGGTCTGGCTTTCAACAGAATTCATTGAGAATTGGACGTAGAAAGCGACTTTCGGTGCAGCAAGCGAAAAACGGCAATGGTAATGATAATCCCTGCAATGCCAAAAACCGTGACAGAAGTCAGTGCACGATAAGCTTGCCAGCCGAACAAAAAAGCAACCCCACTGCCAAACGTTGTACCTGCCAGTAAACCGAGCGCACAGGCAATATCTGTTCCAAATTTCATAATCTTGTTCCTTTCGAATGGTTGAATTGAATCGTAACTTGTACGTTTTTTCTGGACTTGTACCCACACTTGTGCGTACAATTAAATAGTAATCGTTTTTCAAACGGAATCTATTATTAGTATGGATCATTCTTGTACAAATTATTCCTTTTTCAGGAGGCTGATGAAATGAATATGAATGAGCAGATTAAGCTGTGGAACGAAGAGGCGCAGGCTAGTAACACTGATCATCCTCACCGAAAGGTTGAATTGTTTATCGAGGTACGGGATGGAGCACTTGAATCCATTGCTTCTTATTTGAATCAACAGAATTATAAGCATGTTACTCTAGTAGAGGATGAGCATACTTCAGCGGCAGCAGGGAAGAAAGTAGCTGATTTAATCCGTGAAGCAGGTTTGACAGTTGATGTAGTTCGGCTGCCTCCGAATGCGGTAGGGGATGTTATTGCTGATGAAACTTATATCATGAAGGTTTTGCTGGGTGTGGCGGATCAAAGTCAGGCTGTGCTTGCTGTAGGGTCAGGTACGATTCATGATCTGGTTCGCTTTGTGTGCTATAAAATGAATCGTCCGTTCTTGTCAGTCCCAACGGCTGCATCTGTAGATGGTTTTACCTCAGCTGGGGCCCCATTAATCGTGGATGGCAGCAAGCAGACGTTCCAAGCCGTTCCGCCGGAGGCGATCTTCGCTGACTTGTCCGTACTGGCAAATGCCCCTCAAGTGATGACTGCCGCGGGTTTTGGCGATATGCTCGGTAAGTTTACCTCATTAGCGGACTGGCATGTGTCCAGAGATTTAAGAAACGAGCCGTATTCACCTGTAGCTAATCGAATTACCGAGGAGGCTTTACGTGCTTGTGTAGAGCATGTCGATGAGATCGCGGCCGGCAGTAAGGCAGGGGTCGAGGTGTTGATGAATGCGCTGATTGCATCCGGTATTTCGATGTTGATGATTGATCATTCCCGTCCTGCCTCAGGGGGAGAGCATCATATTTCTCACCGAATTGAAATGGATTTTATTGCAGAGGGGCGCAAGCAAGTTTTGCATGGTGCCAAGGTGGGCGTTGCCTCCGCTTTGCTGTCTGACATGTATAGGGAATTGGCTGCCGATCAGGATGTGGAGGCATTTGAAGTATATCGGACTTTGCCTACATCGGAACAGATGCGTGCATGGCTAGCTCAGGTGGGAGGTCCGTCTACCATTGCCGAGCTGGGGGTTACACAGGAACAACTTGCTCGTGCTTTGCGCACGGCACATACTTTGCGTGATCGCTATACCGGACTCAAGTATATGAATGAACATCTGTTGCTTCGTTCATAATGTGCTGCACCACACCAGAGTTCTTTATACATTCAGTCTAAGCATGAGAAAGGGATTGGTGAATGGGTTTACGCCTCCGGCACCTATACAACGATATTATGCTCCTGTAACACTTGTATGTACAAATGAATGCTATGCTATAATTGTGGAATACGAATAGGTACATGATATGGCAAGTACGGAGGACATTATGGCGCCCAAATATATACAAGTTAAACAGGAGATTTTATCATGGATTCATTCATCTAGACTGGAGCCGCAAAGCCAGCTTCCTTCTGAACATGAAATGTCTGAACAATTTGCAGTTAGTCGGCAAACGGTGCGTCAGGCGCTGGGTGAGCTGGTACAGGAAGGTTGGCTGCTTCGCATACAGGGCAAAGGAACCTTTGTCGCGGTACGGGATCATAAGCAGCCTGAAAATCCAAGGACGATTGGAGTTGTGACAACTTATATATCGGATTATATTTTTCCATCCATTGTACAGGGAATTGAATCCAAGCTAAGCCGGCAGGGCTACAAGCTGCTGTTATCAAGCACAGGCAATGACCCTGAACAAGAACGTCAGTGCTTGGAAATGCTGCTGAGTCAACCACTGAGCGGAATTATTATTGAGCCGACCAAAAGCGGGGAACGTAATCCCAATTTGAACTATTATTTAACCGTGGAGAATCGCCAAATCCCTTATTTAATGATCAATGCGCGTTATGAGGAGATGGATGCACCTTGTTTGCGTTTGGATGATGAAAAGGGTGGTTTTTTGGCGGCAGAGCATTTGATCAAGCTGGGGCACCGGCGATTGGCCGGATTTTTCAAAACCGATGATATGCAAGGAATTCTGCGGATGAAGGGATTTGTAGCCGCTCACCGTAAATATGGAGTGACGTTACATCCAAACGCAGTAACGACGTACCGGACTGAAGAAAAAAATGAGCTTCCGTTACAACGCGCATCACAGCTGTTGGCGATGGAGACAAGGGAACGTCCGACCGGATGGGTGACCTATAATGATGAATTGGCGGTGCGGCTGCTGGATATTGTACGTTCGGCGGGCCTCAGTATTCCCCAGGATCTGTCACTGGTTGGGTTTGATGATTCATTTTTGGCGACAGCCACGGAAGTCAAACTTACAACCATTCGGCACCCCAAGGAAGAATTGGGGTTACGTGCCGCCGATACCATGCTATCGATGATTGAAGAAAAGGGGTATCGTGAAGAAGAGCGTCAGTGGATTATACCTCCAGAGTTAATTGTACGCGAATCCACGGGGCCAGCTTAGGAAATATTTAGTGAATTTTAAGTTGATGGTATGTTACTGGATACACGGAGCAGCCTGTTTTCTGGATTGCAGAAAAGGGGCTGTTTTTCTATACATTTTGAAAATGTGTACATAAATCTGTCAAAAAGATATATAAAAAGGTTGATTGAGTTGTACGTACAAGTGTGCGGTGAGAGTGGTGCCAGAAATGCAGGTAAGAAGAGTGACCTATGTATGTTAGAAACATTAAATAAGGACGTTTGGGAGGTCAACTGGCAGCCATGGCTATGGGAGCTGAAATTGGGGCGGAGGATATGACAATCGCCGAAACAGCACGTCATATGGCACGTATGCGTGATGAGAGCTTCAAGCCAATCCCTGAGAATGTGGACATCTATAATAAGCTCTATGAGGAATACAGCCGTCTTCACGACTACTTTGGATGTGGGGGCAACCCGATTATGAAAAGGCTGAAGGCCACCAAGGCAGAAGCTGGACGTTCAACTGAAGCGGCAAGCACTCATTCCTAAGAAGTTACAAATTATAAGCAAGAAGCATTTAAATTTTGCTATCTAAAAAGCACAGTACGCCAGAATCGGCAGACTGTGCTTTTTTGCTTTTATATTCTGTAAATCACATGATGTGAAAGCCTTATGCATGAAAGATGGTAATGCGTTCCTTTCAAAGACTTTCATGAAAATTTCAATCGTTTCGTTTTAAAGGACATTGTTACTTTTTCAGCATGGCATCAGCAAACAAAATGGATTTTGGAATACGGAAAAACTGTTCCGCCTGATCCTGGAAGGTTTGTGAAGGAACGGTACCCTGATGCAACCATTTCCGAAATGTACCCGGGTGAACGCCAATCCAATGACTGACATCAGTCACCGAAATATCATGTACCATGCACAAACCCGCCAAAATCCGGTTTTTAACTGGAGAACGAGTTACAGTCCGTTTCATGAAACGGGACGGTGATGGTTGACAAATGAGCGGTGAACGCCGGACAACCTCTTCATTAAATAGAATATGGTGCGGATAACCAAGTGTATTACACGTCTTTTCCAGATTAGTGTTGCCGGGAATGCGACCTTCATATACCCACGCGCTGACGCTGCGAGAGGAGATGGAAAGCTCCTCGGCAAGTTGGGACAGTTTAATGTCATTAGCCATCAAAACGGCAAGCAAAACGCGATTGCGTACTTGACAGCGTGTTGGTTTGCGAAAACGTTTGACACGCACGCCTTTTCCCAAATATTTGCGATTGATCAGAGACCACGCCTGAATGGAATGTTTGTCTTGTTGTTTAGGCATATACCCTCCGATTTTTTTTAAACACATACTACTATACCCGAAGGGGGCTTTGCAAGTGACTCTTCTCCTGATTTTCTTTTAATCCCATGGGCTTAACCGGTTTATGGAAAATAAGGTCCATTTGGCCTATAAAAATGGAAGTTTAAGGTGTTGATATATTAAAATGTGACATTTTTTATGGAAATGGAGGTAATATGTTCTTCTCTTATGATTGTAAGGTTGTACAGAGAGAAAAGTGGGTTTTTACAGCCCAACATGCAATTTTTTTGACGAGAAAAAGGGAGGTTATACAGCTAGATGATTTGTAAAAAGGTAATGGTATGGTTTCTGACGGCACTTTTGGCAACGAATACTTTGCTGTGCTTGCCTAGTGTGGCAGGAGCAGAAAAACAAGATTTAAAGGACAGAATGGAAGTGAATCAAGCAGATTTGGTACAGAAGGAACAGGGGCTCACGAATGAAACAGTTTCTTTTGAGCCGCCAACTTCTGCGACAAACAGCGTGTATAACGCACTCATGATGAGTTTGGCAGCGGTGGAGTATACGTCAATCGTTATCGACCCTGGAGAAAGTTATGAATTTCAGAATACAGATACAGTTAGTAAATCTATATACAGCAACGCTTCTCAATCTAAAGGCATTCTGTACGATAGTGTAAGTTACAAAGAGGACGGAGATATTAGCACTGTCCATATGGACTATGGAATAAGCCCCATTGGTGTTCCTGGGGGAGGCACAGCGTTTATTGCGAATACAGGAACAGCAGCATTAACCGTAAAAGTAACAGACGTCTTCACCTACAGTACATCGGAGGACCCAGCATTAGAGCGAGTTACGCTCTCTAAGAATGAAAGCTACCGAGTTGTGAATGAAGGATGGACAGCCCGTTCCATTCAGCATGATGGGTCAAATACAGACAATCGCCGTTTTGATTACGCAAAATACAAGGCAGACGGAACTTTATCCGCATCTGATCTTAATAGCATTGCTCATCCCTCTTTGGGTGATGGCGAGGAACTGATTATTACAGGTTCCACTGCCAATGCGGTGACCTTCGGATTTCCTTACGGCAAATACAGTATAGAAAGCACCGGCGAGCCGGCTTATGCGCGGGTTATCCTAAATCAGGGGGAAAGCTACCAGTTTATCAATGTGGGAACCCGATTGGATACGGTGGAAAGTGACGGTACATCTAAAGATAAACTTGACTATGTTGTTTATCTGGCAAACGGAACAGAGGCTTCACGCGGCAGCAGCACTACGGCAAAGCCGCAGATTGCTGTGGACAGATATGCGGTAATTACCCAGGTCACTGCAAATCCAGTTACATACGGGGCCCCTTATCGCAATTTTATTGCCCGCCCTGTGGGTGGTGATGCAATCAGCCGTGTGGAGCTTGAGGTAGGCAAGAGCTACATTTTCCACAATAATGGTACGCTAATGAATCCGATCTACAATAACTCCAGAAAGGTAGGAAGCTTGTTCGACTATGTTATTTACAAGCCGGATGGAACGGTAAATTCCTCTGGTTTTAACAGCCAGTCCATGATCCCGCCTTCGGGATATGCCATTGTGACTGTGATCGGTCCGAGTCCTATTATCTTTGACTATACAGATGATTTTTCCTGGGAAACGAGTTTCTTGCGGGTAACACTTTCGAAAGGTGAAAGTTATGCTTTTACCAATGTTAGTGATCATTTGAGGAATCTGCACAGCACAGCCAAAACCGTTAAAGGAAAATTTGATGTGGTCCTGTATAAAGCAGATGGTACAGATCAATCCAGGCGTAGTACTGGGAACTCAACCTTTTTGGTTGGAGCAGGTAAAAAGGCCAGCGTGACGGTAACCAGTGATACGCCAATCACGTTTGGTGGTATCTATCGGAGCTTTAAGGCCAGCGGAGATGATGATGGTATCGGGAAAACGACATTGGAGCCGGGAGATTCATATGAGTTCCGTAATCATGACAGTCAATCGAATTCATTGCGGCATGACAAAAGCAGTGGCAATGCACGCTTTGATGCTGCAAGTTATAAAGTACTTCGATTACTGACATCAGATCATTTCAACAATACAGTGGATCCAGAGATTGTCGCTGGCGGTAAAGCCATTGTCACCAATGTATCCGATCGGCCAATAACCTTTACCTATAGCAATAAGGTGGAGGCTTTGCTCAGCGGGCAGGCAGCCTTCCATCGAATTACATTGAAACGCGGTGAAAGCCGAAAATTTATAAACGTTAGCACTTTGGACAAAGCCCTGGACGTCATTTCAGTCAGCGGTATGAAATGGAATTACATTATTTATAAGGCAGATGGGACTGTATACAGCCAAGCTAATGATACGACTCAATTACCATTAGTTCAGGCTGGTGGTTACGCCATTGTAACGACTGTTTCTGATGTGCCAGTTACTTATGGAGCTGTATTAGGAATATTCGATGTTGAGGCTGCCGATGTGCCAACAGTCAATCAGGTTACCATCAAGCAGGGAGAAAGCTATGTATTCCATAATACTGGCTCACAGGCTTCCTCATTAACCACAGATGCTTTAGACACAAGCCGTCTCTATGACTATGCCATGTATGGAGAAGGTAGCGGTGTGAATTCCAAGGTGGATAGAACAGGTATGAGTGTTTCTTTACCTGAAATCTCACTTGGAGCAGGAGGTACGCTTGTTGTAACCGTCACTTCGCCGCAAACTGTAACCATTCATTTCAACAATGACATTAAAGCAGATCCAAGCACAGAACCAGCATTATTAAAAACGTCTTTGTCTGGCGGCAAGCAAGAAGTATGGATCAATCACGGGGGCCAGGAAGTACCTGTTTTGACGAATGCGAAAGCAACGGGTGGAATATATCAGTTCTTTGTTGCAGATCGTGCTGGAAAAGTGATTAGAGAACATAAAGAGGCGACAGACAATCAGCAACAAGTACCAGCTAACGCAAATATTCATCTTACCGTAGCAGCAACTACTCCTGCTGTTAACTTTGGAGCACCTTATCGTGTATTTGCTGTAAAAAATAACGATGACAGCAAGCTGGATGAGCTCATTGAACTCATAGAAAAGGAAGCTGACTTTACAGCAGGTCAGCAAGGGAAATATCGTTTTACACCCAAAGAAGACGGGATTTACCGTTTCGCGGTGAAGGAGGAATCCAACTTTGCTGCGCAGCAGCCCATATGGCGCTTGGCAAGGACACTTCATATGAATACGGCAAAGGAAACCGACTGAATAAAGTTATTTTATTCACCGGTGACCAAATTCAATTGGATTATGATTTAAACGGAAACGTCATTAAACGGACAAAAAAGGTATTTCCTTTTACAGATTAAAAGGATGCTCTTGGCTTCGAAAAAATATAACAGATCATTAGATGTATAGGCATTATTAATAGGGGGGAGCGAGTGTTTAAACGTTATATTTGTAGTCTACTATGTGTGCTGATGTTGCTGGGTCCATGGAGCACATGGGGATATGGAGAAGAAGGGCAGAGGGAGGCAGCAGCTTCTCAGTCTTCTACGTCTTCTACGTCTTCTACTCCACAGATTATTACCAGAGCATGGCTTGCACAGCAAACAGGTAAGGGTCAGGCGTGGGTCAATGCACAGTTATCCAAAGGCTATACTTTATATGATATTTATAAAGCATGGCAAAAAGATGGTGGAGAAAACTCATTGCCAGAACAAAGTCCAAGCTTGTGGGTACAGCAGAATGGACTGACATTGAGTACAAATGCAAAGGTGGAGCCGTCCGATGAGTCGGCTGCGCTGAAGGAGGGTGAAAAGCCCGCTCAGGTCACCCAGGATGAAAAGCTAACTCAACATCCACTAGATAAGGAAGAGGGTAAAGCGCCGGCTCCAGACACGACTGAGATGGATATCCCATCTATACCCCGAGTAAATGATTCCGTATATGCTCCGACTCCAGGAGAAAACGGACTAATCGGGCAGGATTTACTTAAACAGAGTTTGTTTCAGGTATCTGCTACAACAGATGTGTATGCTCCTTTTGATCAGGTGGCGATTGCACAAAGCAGGTTGAGTGATGATACGTCGCGTTATGGAATGGATTATGGTGACAACAGTGTGTCCACCGCTTCAGGACAGCTCGTTGTTCAAAATACGGATTTGGTACTGCCGGGGTCATTGCCCTTTGCACTGACTCGTGTGTATAACAGTTCATTGGCAAGTAACCAGCTTGGTGTGCAGCAAAATGAAGGGTTGTATACAAACACAAGTGCGATCCGCGAGGAAGAAGCAGCTTCTGGTCTGGGGAGAGGCTGGAAATGGGATCTTCCTCATATACAGAAACAGGATGGTAAACGGTATTTATATATTCCGGGAACAGGCTCCTATGAACTGCGAGATGATTTGCAGCTAGAAGGATATGCATACAAAGATCTGAAGATCAGTACAGATCAAAGCGCAAGTGTGCAGGGAGTAAGCAGTGCATACAAAATAGCAGTACTGAATGGAAACGACTATTATCTCGATCAGGACGGTTATTTGATTTTGATCCAGGATGCGTATAAGAATCGAGTAGAATTTGATTATACAAGTTCTGGTGGAGCAAAGCTTATTCGTTCGATTCGAAACAATGATGGCAAAGAGCTTGATTTCACTTACAATGCTGGACAGCTTGTTGTTAAAGAGCAGGGCACGGACCATCAGTATACCTATCGACAAAGTAGTGAGGGAAGCAGCAAGGTGCTGTCAGAAGTATTGGATTCTCTTTCCCGAAGCACAAGCTATGCGTATACATTCATGGATGCTCCTTTTAATGTGGTCATAGATGGTGAAGGAAAGACTGGAGCCCTAAAGCCCAATGAAACCGCGTTGCTTACACGAATTGTACGACCTACTTCATCGATCACAGACATTCGCTATGAAGCCTATAACAAGCAGATAGGCGTGTACGGTACACAAGGCGTGTTCAAGGTGGCTTCACGCGCTGATATGTACAGTACAACTGCCGGCGATCGTTTTTTAAATAAAATTGATTTCGCGTATTCCGGAGAAGATCTAGCCAGTTATGGCAAAAATGCTGAGTGGACGGTGGTTGCCAAAGGGACGCGTACAACAGAAACCTTCCATTTTGGTAAAGTCTTTAGAGGAGATAACACACCAGACAAGCTTGTTCTTAACCGCTATGATCAAGAGGGTGATTCTACCGGCTATCATATAAATTACACATATAATGATGCCATGGACTGGAATTTGCCTGTGCAAATGCAAGAGTCGTATACGGAGGGAGGTTCTTCGTCAGAACCTGTAACCACCTCCTATGACTACAATGAATATGGTCTTCCACTAAAAGTATCCCAAAGTACCGGATTGGAGACTGTTCATACGTATAAAACCTCTAGTGAGCCTTTTTTCTGGGTTCAACCTACCCAGACGGTTACTAAAATAAGTGAAGGAAAAACTGGAACGACAGTTCGAACCTATAAAGCAGAGGGCGCATTGTATGAACTGAAAAACTATGAAGGTACAGAGCAAGGGAAACTTTTATCACATACCTATACTTTTTACAATGCAAAAGGGAATGTAAGCGGTCAGAAAGTTCTCATAGATGACAGAAACTATACAGATGTTTCTATTGATTATAAGTCGCCATATGGATCACAGCTTCCAACAAGGCAGCTTTTGCCTAAAGGTGTTGAGTATACGTATGACTACTATCCGACTGGAGAAATCAAGTCCCAAACAGATGCCAAGCGCAAAACAGAGTCCTATGTATATGACGCTTTGGGACGTGTAACGAAGGTTACTTATCCAGATGGAACTCAAACCGTCGTGGTGTACAAGGATGATGCGAATGATGTCACTGTCACAGGACCCGATGGTGTCAGCGTCGAAAGATTGTATAATCCGTTCGGGCAGATGCTTCAGCAGCAAGTGGGTGATGCAATCTATGGTTATGGTTATGATGAGCATGGAGATTTGATAGAAAGCACGGATGCCGAACAAGCAACCACTCGCTATGCCTATGATGCCTTTGGACGACCTGTGAAGACGACCTATGCGGATGGAACAACAGATACTGTGACGTATAACGCGGCGGATCGTTCTGTCACTCAGACGGATGCGTCCGGTTATCGTGTGCGTGAAGTATCAGATGCTTTAGGTCGTGTGACTTCCACACAAGAAGATAAAAATGGATCATTTCAGCCGCTGGAATCGTTAGCTTATAATTATGCGGGTATGGTTACTAGCCGGACAGACGGTAATGGTCAACGCACGCTCTATGATTACGATGCTCTGGGACAAATGACCTCGGTTACCGAGCCATCCGGACAGCAGGTCAGCTATATGTATGATCTGGCCGGAAATTTGAAGACCGTTCAGTATCCTGATGGGCAGAAGAATGTGTATTCGTATGATGAGTTGGGCAGACGTACGTTACTTGAGAAATCAAGCGGAGGAACTACGTTAAATATTTACGATACGGATGGAACCGTCTCCCGTATGTTGACAGGAAAATCGGAGGCCATTACCTTTCAATATAACGCTGACGGATTAGTTACCGAAGCGGCAGGTCCTGATTTTAAAACCAATTACACCTATGATAGCGCAGGACGAAGAAAAAGCATGACAGATGGTCAGGGAACGACCACCTATACCTATGATCCAGCAGATGGGTCGTTGACTGGGCTGAAGTATCCTGATGGTACGCACATCAGCTATGAATACAACAAGCAGTCTCGTACAGGCTATGTGCTAACAGATGCTGCTGGCACGTCTATGCATGTTCAATCCAAGCTGGACAGTGTGGGCCAAGTTACTCAAATGGACATTAGCGCCGGGGCTGGTATAGCAAATGTGCAAAGCTTGGGAGAAGCGAGTGCTGCTGCGGGCGGATCATTGGATCATATGACATTTGAGTATGCTCCGAATGGGTTGCTGAAAAGTCAGTCTTCAAGCAGAGGATTGAATACGCGATTCAGCTACAACGGACTGGATTTATCCGGGGTTACGGTAGAACAAGGCGGTACGGCGCTGCACCAATTTGGTTATGAGCGGGATGGGAATAAAAACATCATCGGACGTACACAAAACGGAACAACAGACCAGTTTGGATATGACCCGTCAAACCGTATTGCCAGCGAAGCCGCTGGTGAAAAGAATAAGACCTATGGCTACGATCCGAATGGAAACCGAAGTGCTGAAGGCAGTGGCAAAGTGTTCGGCATGAAAAATGCTGAATATACGTATGATTCTGCCAGCCGTCTGACAAAGGTGAGCGGTGAAGGCAAAGAGGTAGGTTACAGCTATAACGGAGACGGTCTACTGTACGAGCGTACAGAGGGCGGCAAAACGACTCGGTATTACTATGACGAAGAAGCGAAGCTGATTGCGGAGGCCGAAGTCCAAGGTGGAACAGCCAAGATCACCTACGCTTACGTATATGACTTGTCCGGTCAACTGTGGGCTAGACAGGACAAGGCAAGCGGACAGTTGCAATATTATCAGCTGAACGGTCACGGTGATGTGGTAGGCTTAAGTGATAGTTCGGGGAAGGAACTGAATAGCTACAGCTACGATATCTGGGGCGGCCCGGAGAAGGTCAAAGAGACCGTTCCGAATGTGCTGCGTTATGCTGGTGAGTATTGGGATGATACGACCGGGCTACTGTACCTACGGGCTCGCTGGTATGATCCGGGTACAGCCCGTTTTATGGGCGAGGATACGTATCAGGGAGAGATAAACGAGCCGTTGAGTTTGAATGGATATACGTATGTAGCCAATAATCCGCTGATCTGTTTTTTACGAGGTGAACTTAAAGACGTAGGAATCAGCAATAAATCGGCATGAAAGATCACCTTCGGAATTACATTTGCGTGCTGATTGACTCATTTAATCAAGATATCGTAGGTCACAAATAAGGATGAGCTTTGGTTTTCCGTGCTTCTAAGTCAGATTCAGTGATTCCATACAAACCGAGGTAGGGAATTTAAAATTGAAAAAGAAGGATGAATTTCTTAAGACCTCTAAAATCATCGACGATTCGATCGGCTTGAAGGGTTGCCTTATGACAACGTGGTGGTTGAAGCCGCTATAAATCTATGAGAAAGGTGTTTATCTACCAAATGGACTTATATGGTCTTCATCACTAGAACTAGAGTTATACGATTACGTTAGCTAGGGCCTGTACGCAAACTGCACAACTCGTAAAAATCTAGTGAAATAAGGAATATGAGACGAAGATATGAGTTAACAGATGAAGAATGGAATATCCTTGAACCCTGCTGCCCCCGGCCTGAAAAAAACAAGGAGAACGTCCGCCCAAAGATCGACGTCAGATGCTGAATGCCGTGCTATGGGTTGCTCGAAGCGGAGCGCCATGGCGAGATTGACCCAGTACGTATGGTCCTTGGTCTTCCGCCTATAGTTTTTTCTGGTGGTTGCAAAAGGCGAATATTTGGAATGAAATCATTATGAAGCATGTCGCCATCGAACCGATTGGGAGCAAGTGCTGATCGATGCCACCATCGTCCGCGTCCATCAGCATGGAGCGGGCGCAAAAGGGGGCAGGATCGGCAAGCCATCGGACGTTCGCGTGGAGGATTAACCACCAAAACTCATGCGATGGTGGATGCGCTTGGTTATCCGCTGCGTTTCGAATTGACGCCGGGACAAGACCACGATTCGGTCACGGGCTATCGCCTTCTTCATGAACTGGACAACTGGACGTTTGCCCGAGAGAAGTGTTAGCAGATCGCGCCTACGATACTAATGCCATTTTGGAGCTTTTGCAAAGCCGAGCCATTACTCCTGTGATCCCATGCAAACGCAATCGGCGGGTGAAGCGTCCGCTAGATTCGGAGGCGTATAAAGAAAGACACTTAGTTGGTATTATCCCCTTCTAGTAGACAAGAGAGAAAAGGCATCTGGTAAGATGGATTTAATCTTGTTGAACGGAGGGGATTTTTCGTGGCTAAAAAGGGACAATCATTCCGGCAATACTCCTTAGATGTGAAGAAGGAGGCAGTCCGGTTGGTGAACGAAGAACATATGAGTATTCGTGAAGTGACGAAACACATAGACATTCGTAATAAATCCCAAGTGCAAAGCTGGGGGATGAAATATTGAGCGGGGGAGAACTTCCAGCCAACGACCACAAGGCAGGGACGACCCAAAACGAAATTTTCCAGTATGGAAGAAGAGATGGCGTATCTACGGGCGGAGATTGAATATTTAAAAAAGCAGTATCCAAATCTACACAAGGAGTGACGAGGAAA
>NZ_JAAMNS010000014.1:0-169659 GCF_011066175.1 Paenibacillus sp. EKM211P | reverse complement strand
GTTATCTCCATATCTTACGACATGGCTTGATTCTCTCGAAAGTGTTTTGATTTGTCTCACGTTATGGGGTCAGTCCCACTACAGCTGATGTGGTTAAGGGGGTTCTTTTTTTTCATAGTTACGGACTTGTCGACCTAAGGTTGGATACCATACACATATAGAATAAAATGGAGATAGCCTGTCCTTTTCAGGGATTAGATAATAGATTTGGAGTAGAAAAGATTAGGAGTGTGGAAAAATGAGCTTACAAGAGGTGCTTGAACGCCAAGCGATTGATCTACCTGACGATACGCTGGAAGCTTTACTAATCCATAGCAAGAAGCAGGAAGGGCGGCAGGTTCAGCTACGATTGCTAAGTGAACAGGAGCTTTCCGAGAGTATCGAGTGGATGACGCAGATCAAGGTGTTCAAACATATCGTCCCGCTATGGACCGATGATCATTCTAATTATGTAGGTCTATATGTAGAGGGACCACTAGCATATAAATTATGTTACATCAATCACCAGGAAACAGATTTGTCACCGATGTACCGAAGTACAGCTTCGCTGATTGCAGAGTTGGAGCAAAACCCAGAGCTGGATTGGGAACAGCTGCGTAAGGATTACCCGTCTGACAACGACATAAGCACCGAACAACTAGCAGAAGATATTCGCTGTATGCATGAAATGCAGGCTATACTGGAAAAGGATTCATCAATGGAGGATGATGTGAGGTGCCAGCTTCTTTACAGCTTAATGGCGATTACACCTGTTAGTGAGGCGGATTCATTGCTTCCTTATGTGGATGATGAAGATATGTATGTACAGGAACGTGCATGTATTCTATTGGGATATCATGGGTATGGACCCGCGACCGAATTGTTAAAAGAAGTAGTGAAGCATGGAAGCCCGAATGGGAAGCTGGCAGCCCGTAAGGCGCTCTCGATGATTCGCGCTAAGCAAATGGACAATCATATAAAAAAATAAACCAACCTCACATAGCAAATATGGACGGGATGGAAAGGTGACTTATGAAGAGACGAACAGAGCAGCAGGAAGCGATGATGGAAGATATTATTCAAAAGGCAGAGCCGTATGTACAGCAGCAGTTGGAGCATGACCACAGTGGTCATGATTGGTGGCATATTGACCGGGTGAGGAAGCTGTCTGTTGAAATTGCTGCAAAAGAAGGTGCAGATCCGTTCGTGTGCGAGCTGTCAGCACTGCTGCATGATGTAGCGGATGAAAAATTAAATGAATCCAAACAAGCGGGGCTGGATAAAGTTGATCAGTGGCTGCATCTGCATGTAAACGATGCGGATGTGATCACACACGTGATGAGCATTATTGCTACAATGTCCTACAATGGTGGACAAAATCCGCCTATGGAAACGCTGGAAGGTCAGGTTGTGCAGGATGCAGATCGGTTGGATGCTCTGGGAGCGATTGGGATTGCAAGAACCTTTATGTATGCAGGCTCAAAAGGCAGTATCATGCACGATCCGGATCAAGACTATTCACAATATGATTATCGCGCCGCAGGTAAAAGTGCCATATATCATTTTTACGAAAAGCTGCTCAAGCTTAAGGATTTAATGAATACCCCTTATGCCCGAGAACTGGCGGAGGTTCGGCATCAATGGATGGAAATGTATTTGGAGCAGTTTTATAAAGAATGGAATGTGAATGATATCCAACAAAACAGGGGAGGCTGATGCTTCCTAATTGCAATGATTCCAGGGGAAGCTAGCTCTCTTTTTAATAAATATTAGAAAAAATATTGCAATACGCCGATTTCTCTCCTACTATTGATAATAGTTATCAATGATAATGATAATTATTATCTGTAAATTCAAGTAGGTAGAGGGGAGTCTTTCAGTTTATGAAGAAGTTTGCAGTATGGATGTGTACCTTATTATCGGCAAGTTTGCTGTTGACGGCATGTGGTGGAAAGGTGCAGGAGGTGGATAGCTCAGCTCAAAAGAATACCAATGCATCGACACAAACGTCTGTTTCTGACGTAGGAAGTGCCAAGACGATTACATATCTAGATAAGACTTATAAGCTGGCCAAGACGGATCATATTATTATAGCTAGTCTGGAAGCGATGGAAGATGCAGCTGTCCTGGGAGTGAAACCAACTGGGGCGGTTACTTCGGGCGGAAAATTTCCTGAGTTCATGGAAAAAGCGATGGAAGGAGCCGCAGACGTTGGTGACCGAATGCAGCCTAGCGCTGAAACGATCCTGAAACTGAAGGCAGATGTGATTCTTGGGAGTTCTAAATTTCGGCCTGCGGTGGCAGAACAGCTAGGGAAGGTCGCTCCATTGGTTCCAGTATCCCATATTTCAACGAACTGGGAAGCGAATCTATTAATGTTGGGACAGCTTACAGGCAAAGAGGCGAAGGCGAAGGAGATCCTCGACAAGTACAAGCAAGATGCGGAGGCGGCCCAACAGAAGCTCAAACCAATATGGGGAAATAAAAAGGTACTCATGGTACGGATTCGTACAGGCAATCTGTATGTATACCCTGCGGATGTATATTTTAATCCTTCGCTGTATGCTGATCTAGGAGCTAAGGTACCGGAAGAGTTAAATACAGTTAAAGCACAAGAGGCGGTTTCTCTGGAGAAATTGGCTGATATGAACCCCGATTATCTGTTCGTGCAATTCTCCGAAGGAGAGAACAAGGACCAGCCGCAGGCATTGGCAGATTTGGAGAAGAATCCGATTTGGAGCAGTATCAATGCCGTCAAGAATGGGAAAACCTTCGTCAACATTGTAGATCCCAATGCTCAAGGTGGTACTTCATGGAGCAAACTTGCCTTTTTGGAAGCGGTTATGAACCGACTTTCGCAGTAAAGGTAGGAACATGGGAAAAAAGTTGATCTCTCCTTACCTTGTAATCTTCGTCTCTCCCTTGTTTATCGTACTAACATTACTGCTGTCTGTGATGTACGGAGCCAAGACGATAGAATGGGAGACGGTAACTGCTACCTTTTTCCATTTTGATGCTGGAAACGTGGACCATCAGGTCGTTTTAAACTCGCGTCTGCCTAGAGCGGTCGGCTCTATATTAATCGGTGCTTTTCTCGCGATTTCAGGAGCCATTATGCAAGGAATGACACGGAATTTCTTGGCTTCACCCTCAATTATGGGGGTGTCGGATGGGGCGGCGTTTGTGATCACCTTAATGATGATCCTTGCACCGAACTCCACTTCGATGGGCCTGATTGGAAGTTCTTTTGTGGGATCGGCTCTGGGGGTGGCTATTGTATTCGGTTTAGCCTGGATGATTCCCGGCGGTCTTGCCCCGGTTCGTATGGCCATTTTGGGAACGATCATTGGCACGTTTTTAAGCAGCCTGTCGGCCGTTCTCTCCATTTATTTTAATGTATCGCAAAATGTAAGCTTCTGGTTTAACGCTCGTCTGCACCAAATGGACCCCGGGATGATTCAATTGGCAATTCCCTTTGCTCTTGTGGCAATTGTAGGAGCAATGCTGCTGGCCAAGCCAATAACACTACTGTCTTTGGGCGACGACGTGGCCACAGGTCTGGGACAGCGGGCATTACCAGTCAAGTTGGGGGCGATGCTCTGTGTAGCATTGCTGACAGGTGTTTCTGTTGCGCTGGCAGGGAAAATTGCTTTTGTTGGCTTGTTGATTCCGCACATTACCCGATATTTAATCGGAGTAGATTACCGTTGGGTCATTCCATGCTCTGGTTTGATCGGTGGTGTTTTTTTGGGCATGTCTGATGTGTTGAGCCGTTTTCTTAATTATCCGTTTGAAACGCCTATTGGAGTGGTTACCTCGGTCATTGGCATCCCTTTCTTTCTGTACTTAATACGTAGAAAAGGAGGGGGAGAGCATGCGTAAAATCAGTGTGAAACGGCTGTGGTTCGTACTTTCAGGTGGGGCTGCACTTATTTTAGCAGCCTCCTATGTTAGTCTGACCCATGGAGAGTTCGACATGACCCTTCAGGAAGTAATTCAGACATTGTTCCGTATCCACCCTACTCCGCAGCTGGATTTGGTGATTTTTGATTTTCGGCTACCGCGTATTGTGATTGCGGCCTTGATCGGCTTAGGTCTGGGGATAGCTGGGGCGGCGGTACAGGGAGTTACACGGAATGGTTTAGCCGATCCCGGCATTTTAGGCATTAACGCAGGGGCAGGGGCAGCAATCGTCATATTTATGTTCTTTTACCAGGGACAGATGGAGACGACAGGCTGGACTGCGGCGTTGGCTATGCCCTTTTTTGGCTTGATTGGAGGTTTGTTGGCTGCGCTGCTGATCTATTCATTTGCTTGGAAAGCAGGACGTCTGGATTCGCAGCGACTGCTACTTGTAGGTATCGCGATTGGCTCTGGCTTCGGTTCCTTAAGCTTATATCTGTCGCTGAAAATGAAAGCCTCGGATTTCGAGATGGCGACAGTATGGATGTCGGGCAGTATTTGGAGTGCTGATTGGAAGCTGGTTGCTGCCGTAATTCTATGGCTTGTCATATTAATTCCTGTTATTTGGTTGAAATCGTATGTGCTGGATCTATTTCAATTACATGAACATACAGCTAAAAGTCTCGGCGTTGCGACCGAAAAGGAAAAGTCTATTCTCCTGCTGTCCAGCATTGGACTGGTGAGTGCCTGTGTGTCTGTTTCTGGAGGAATAGGCTTTGTAGGATTATTGTCTCCTCATATCGCCAGAAGGCTTGTTGGCCTTCATCATCGTTTTGTGATTCCCGTATGCGGTATGGTCGGTATGGTACTGGTGCTGTTGTCTGATTTTGTTGCCAAAACGGTGGTTGCGCCTGCGGAAATTCCCGTTGGACTGATTATTGCGGTGATCGGGGTCCCTTATTTTGTAGTCTTGCTTATGAAAAAAACGGCCTGATTTCATTGGAATTAAGGTTCTATAGGAGGTAATTCTCATTAAAAACGTATTTACGCAAGATTATCATTCCAGCGATGCACATGGAGCTGTGTATGTTCCTCGCAGTCAGCATCGAGTAATGTACTCGCAGGCTGAAAACTGTGAGTATCATATTTATATTGCCATTCCTGCCGAGGAACCTCCTGTATCTGGCTATCCCGTTATTTATGTGCTGGATGCCAATTCTGTTTTTGGAACCATGGTGGAAGCGGTGCGCGTTCAGGGGAGACGACCTGACAAAACGGGGGTTGTTCCAGCTATCATTGTAGGAATAGGCTATCCAACAGAGGCTCCCTTTCATCCTTCACGATATTACGATCTTACACTGCCTGGGGCGGCTGTGGAGCTTCCGGTAAAGCCAAATGAAGATGCCTGCAAAGAAAGCGGGGGCGCCGAGCATTTCTTGTCATTTATTGAAGATGAGCTTAAGCCAATGATCGAGCGTGATTTTCTTATCGACCGCAACCGACAGACGATCTTCGGGCATTCGCTTGGAGGACTGTTCGTATTACATACCCTGTTTACAAGACCAAACTCTTTTCAGGTGTATGTGGCGGGAAGTCCGTCTATACACTGGGGCGGACAAGTTATTATGGATGAAGAGAAACAGTTTGTAGCTTCTATAGCTCAGAAGCATTGGAATAAAAAGCTGTTGATTGCTGTAGGGGAGTTAGAGGCCGGACATTTTAGTGGCATGCAGGAAAAGGCCAGGGACTTAGCTACGCGTTTAACGACTAGGGACGATCTAGGACTACACGTAGAGTACCGAGAATTTACAGATGAAGGTCATATATCCGTGCTGCCTGTTTTAGTTAGCAGAGCGGTTCGTTTTGCTGCTGATTCTATGTAAATATGCAGTTAGGTATAAATTTTTAAAAGTGTACTTATAAAATAAAATGCAAGAAATCTGAGGCTGTTTCCTTTAACCGAGCGTATCGGAGAGGAAACAGCCTTTAATTTTTTATAAATGTCATATTGATATTATAGATTGTTTGTGTTATTTTATTGTTAATAACAAATTGATAATAACAATATAGAAATAACAAAAAAATAAATACTGTAAAGAAAGCGAGGAAGCGCTGATGTTTGGATTTAATTTTGTTAAATTTCAGCCCAGTGAGTATGTCATGAAGGTGAAGAACGGGAAGGTGGTTCGAGAGGGTGTTGGGTTATCTTTTTATTACTACGCGCCGACCACCTCGGTCGTTGTCGTGCCTGTCTCTTCCATTGATGTACCGTTTATGTTTGAAGATATGACAAATGATTTCCAGGCGGTGACCGTGCAGGGGCAACTGACTTATCGGATTGTGGATTACCGCAGAACGACGCAGATTTTAAACTACACGTATGATTTGAAGGAACGTCGCTACATTTCGGACGATCCAAGCAAGCTGGCTCAACGGGTGATTAACATCGCCAAGGTGCTTACCAAAAAGTATTTGGAACGTGTCCCACTCAAAGAAGCGGTTCAGTCCAGTGAACGTCTGGCTCAAAATATGACGAAGGATATTGCTCAGCATACAGAAATGGAGAAACTGGGCATTGAGGTCATGGGGCTGTCCATTTTGGCGATTTTACCAAATAAGGAGACGATGAGAGCACTGGAGGCGCAGGCGAGAGAGGAAATTCTTCGCAGTGCGGATCACGCTTTGTACGAGCGTCGTAACGCATCCATAGAGCAGGAGCGGCGTGTGAAGGAAAATGAGCTGAATACGGAAATTGCGGTGGAGACGAAAAAGAGACAGATTCGCGAAACCCAACTGGATGCCGAGCGTTCCGTAAAGCAAAAGCAAAGTGAGATGAAGGAGGAGCAGCTACGGTTTGACACGGCTTTGGAAGAGAAAAAGCGCGAACTGATTGAGCTGACCGTAACGAATAAAAAGGCGGAAGCTGATGCCAAGGCCTATGAGCTGACAGCGGTGATGAAATCGTTGCAAGATGTCGAGCCTAACGTACTTCAAGCTATGGCCAACATGGATATGAGCCCGGATAAGCTGATTGCGATCGCCTTTCAGGAGCTAGCAGAAAATGCAGGGAAAATTGGTCAGTTGAATATTACACCGGACCTGCTGCAAGGTCTCATGTCAGATACGGGAACAAGTGGATCAGCAGGATCGAGAGGGTCTGGAGGAAGATCACGATGAGCAGCCGAATGACTGAGCAGAAGATTATTTTGGTGAAGCGTAAAACGCGACTGGAGGAACTGATTGTTCGTTACAATACGGTGCAGCAGGCTCGCTTCTTTATGGAACGGCTGGGTGCGGATTTTAGTGATTATGTGCTGGAGGATGAAAATTACCGCAGGGCGGTGGCAACGGCGACGTCCGAGTTATCGGCCTTGGGGCGTGTCCAGATTGTGGAGCGGGAACATGTGCCGAACTTTATTTTTGGTGAGCAGGATACGGTGGTGGTACTGGGTCAGGATGGGTTGGTAGCCAACACGTTAAAATATTTGACCGAGCAGCCGCTAATCGGCGTAAATCCAGATCCATTGCGCTGGGATGGGGTATTGCTGCCGTTTACTGTATCTGATCTGCGCTGGGTGGTGCCGGATGTGTTCGTGCACAGACGGCCGATTAAGGAGGTTACGCTGGCTAAGGCCCAACTAAATGATGGCCAATTCATATATGCTGTGAACGATTTGTTCATCGGGCGCAAAACTCATGTTTCTGCGAGATATGAGCTGAGATTGGAGGATCAGGTAGAGCAGCAATCGTCCAGCGGTATTATTGTTTCCACCGGATTGGGGGCAACAGGCTGGCTGACCAGTGTGCTGGCTGGAGCGGCCGGGATTGTCGGCAGTGCTACACGGCATCCGGTCTCGCTGACTCCAGATCACCTGATGTCAGATGCAGCTTTCAGCCAGGAAGGGACAGTAGAAGGAATGGGGCATGATCATCGTGCTACCTGGAGCTCGCCCTCGCTTTATTTTACAGTGAGAGAACCATTCCCCAGTCGGACGACTGCTGCGGAGCTGGTGTTTGGGCAGGTGGCCGTTGAAAGACCACTGCGAATTGCTTCGCAGATGCCGGAGAATGGAGTTATTTTTAGTGATGGAGTAGAGAGCGACTTTCTGGAGTTTAATGCTGGCATTGAGGCGACCATTGGACCGGCGGAGAAAAAAGGGCATCTGGTGGTGTAGAGGTTTGTACAGGACGGCAATGGGTAATTATGAATAAGGTACAACCATCAGATGAAATTAAAAAAGGAGGAATCAACATGAGCGACCACACTCAAGACGAAGCGAAAATCCGCAACAAGAAGAACGAGGACGGAGATTCCTTGATGGAGAAAACGAAGCTGGACAATGGCGTGGATATCGAGCCTGAGGCTGATGAATGGATTGCGAAGCCCTCACCAGTATCATACGATGATACGAAATCCTCTTCGCAGAAATAAGACTCTTGCGTCTCAATAGAGCAGTAATGCAAAGACAGATGATCCTTAACCGGGTCATCTGTCTTTTTTACATAATTAATTGAATCTGGAATATACCTTCCATACTAGCTCACGACGGCTGCTTACCTCTGTTTTCAAGAAAATGGCTTTCAGATGATCCTGCACCGTGTAGGCCGTAATATGAAGTGCACTTGCCAGTTCCTTGGTAGAAAAGCCTTGGACAATGAGCCGGACAAGCTGTCTCTCTCGTTCAGTCCATGAGTAGATCTCAGCCATGAGCGGCAACATGTCGGTTGCTTTAGCAGGCTCAAACCATACAGCCAGCTGCTTCTCGCCCGTATGCTCACGTCCGCTTTGCAGGAGAGTAGCTCTGACGGTGACCCAAGGAGTTCCAGCGTCTGCGGAAGGGATACATAGTCTGGCTGGTGCAGTAGAAGTGGATAGCGCTCGCAAGCTTACCGCTCGAACAGAGGCCGGCAACTCGTCCTCATGGATTCCCTCCTGCTGCCGAAGCAGCTTTAGCCACTGTTCTGCTACTATATTGGACGAGAGGGGTTCTAGTTGAGCGGAAAGCGTCAGAACACCTGGCTCAAGTTCATGTTCCATAGCCATAGTGGGGGCTGGAGATACACCGACACTGGTTTGACGCAGATGGTAGGCTATGGATGGCGCTAACGCTTCAAGCAGTTGTTGCTCTTCCGCGCTGAATACAGGCTTTCCATAGTGGCGGAACAACGTAAGAAATCCCCAGCAGCTTCCTTTGTACATAAATGGAATACGCAGCTCATCGCCGAATCCAGCGGGCTGCAAAACATTCCTAAAACGTGTGCTGCGATCCGGCTGGCCTTGTGTAGATCCATGAAGCGTCGCGATAGGCTGTCCTTCTCGCACCAATTGATCGTATTTCATGATATCATCGTGCAGATACTCGTATTCTAGCAGTTTGCTATGAATGTCCTCTACACCCGACTCCGTAAATGCACCCGTGGAAAGCAGCGTTCGCGGATCTACTGAGGTACAGCATGCCGCATCAAAAGAAATCTGAGTACGCAAGCGGTCGATTAGCGTGTGCTTGTATGTAGGAGATGAGGGTGATTTATTTCCCATTTCCATGATTGGTTGTTGATCATTCTTAAGCTGTGCAAATTGAGTATAATGTGCGTTCATCGTTTACTCCTATCGTGAAAGCTGGAGATTCTTAAAGTGCCTCTTCCTAAATCCCATATTTATGGGATGGTGGATATTCGTATTGTCTTTATAATTGAGAATGATTCTTAATTAAATCTACAATAAATGAATGGTCGTTGAAGTTCAAGGCTAAATGTTTGGAGGAGAGCACATATGAAACAACCCCATATTGGAAATACCGACTCAAATCAACCTATGAGCTGGAATCATCCGAATGTACATAAATATGCGGATACGATTGCTTTAAAAATACCTGGATATACCCATCTGTATGAGATGACAGATTGTTTGATAACCGCACAGCTTGAAGCGCAGGCTCATAACAAAAATATTGATCCGAATGTGCTGATTGTCGGAGCCGGGGGCGGTCAGGAACTGATTACGCTCGGAGGGCGGCATGAGGCATGGTCCTTTACGGCAGTTGATCCCTCTGCGCACATGCTGGATTTGGCACGTCAACGTGTGACACAAGCGGGCAGCGGTTCAAAAATATCATTTGTTACAGGTACGTTGGAAGAGTTGTCTGGAAAATCACCTAAAGAACAGTACGAAAAGCGCAACGAAGAATCATGCAGAGAACCGGTCTATGACGCTGCTACCTGCCTGCTGGTGCTTCATTTTCTTCAGAGCTTGGAAAATAAACAGGCATTGCTGCGCCAGATATCCGGTCGACTCAAGCCGGGTGCACCTTTTTGCCTAGCTTCTATTAATGGGAATCCGCAGGAGCCTTCTTTTTCCATCCAAATGCAGGCATGGAAAGGTCATATGCTGAGTCAGGGCATTTCACTGGAGGATTGGGAGCGATTCGCTGCTTCCATCGGCCGTGAGTCAAACCCGGTGTCCAATGCAGCAATTCAGGAACTGTTGATAGATGCAGGCTTTACCCACATCACTCGGTATTATAGTGCTTTTTTAGTGAATGCTTGGTTTGCGGTTAAAGAGGGAGAGACGGCTTATGACAAAGGATAACATCATCATTATTGGCGGGTATGGCCATGTTGGAAAAATTGTATGTACAGAGTTAAGTGAAATGTTCCCCGGCAAGGTATTTGCCGCAGGCCGCAGTCTGGAACGTGCCACTGCATTCAGCCAACAATCGAATGGCAAGATACGACCCTTGCAGCTTAATATTCATGAACCGCTGGACCCGTCGATATTAAAGCAAGCCAAAATGGTTATTATGTGTCTGGATCAGGACAATACAGCCTTGGTACGCACCTGTCTTCAGCATGGGGTGCATTACATGGATATTACTGCGAATGCGGCCTTTTTGAGTCAGGTGGAGCAGTGTCATCAGGAGGCCCGAGCTTATCAGGCCACTGCGCTGCTAAGTGTAGGATTAGCTCCAGGGCTAACTAATCTATTGGCATTGCAAGCGACACAGCTCATGGATCAAACGGATGAACTGAACATATCATTGATGCTGGGCTTGGGTGATCGACACGGTCAGGCTGCGATTGAGTGGACTGTAGATCAGATTCATACCGACTTGGAGGTGATAGAACAGGGACGCCTAGTGACTCGAAGAAGCTTTACCGACGGCATAGTGGCAGACTTTGGTGCAGGAGTGGGTCGTCATCGGGCGTATCGGTTTCCTTTTTCGGATCAACAGACACTTCCACGTACACTTGATGTTCCTACGGTCAGCACACGCCTGTGCTTCGATTCGCGATTGACCACCCGGCTTCTGGCAGGGCTTCGGACAATAGGAATATCAGGTCTGCTCCGACAGCCAACGGTTCGTGAGGCAGTAGTTCGCAGCTTTGGCAAGGTGCATTTTGGAGGAAATGCTGTAGCGGTCAAGGTAGACGCCCAAGGAACTCTTAATGGCAAGGAGACGAGGGTCGAATGCAGGCTAAGGGGACATCATCAGTCTGATTTAACTGCTAAAGCCGCCGTCTTTGCAGCGCTTGCTCTGTATCGCTCAGAACTTCCATATGGTGTTTTTCACATGGAGCAGGTTTTTTCGTGGGATCACATGCGGGCTTGGCTGGGACAGCAGGTGGACCTAGATATTCAGGTGAACGGACAGCAAGTATAAAAGTCATATATTCTGAAAAAAAAGACTCTCATATCATCCAAGCTTATTCAGCAGCGCCTTGCGGATAGGTCTTGGATTTCTTTTCCTATTGGATTACACTAGAAGGAAGTACATATTTTTGGGAAAGAGCAGAGGGGATGATATAAATGTGGAATCCCTATGAAAATAGTAGACAGCATCCGCACGATTTTCTAGTAAAATATCGATTTTACACGCTGGAAGAAGGAGGCAGGAAACAACTGCCTGTTCAGGGTTATCGCTGCGATTTTGCCTATGAGGGCGACGATATTACAACAACAGGAATTTATGCGATACATCCTGAGTTTGAAGATGAAGAGGGCCGATTGATTGTAGATATGGAGCGACCGGTTCATCGGGAAGGTCAGGCAAGAATGTGGATTTTGTTTGGAGAAATGAGGGAAAAGGTACACCAACACCGGATACATGTAGGAACCAGGGGATATTTTATGGAAGGTCCGCGCCGTGTTGGTGAACTTGAAGTTACAAGTCTGGTGGGCCTCTTGTCCAATCCACTCAACTAACTGCTAAAAAATCAATCAGAAGGTACAACTAGACAACGATGGAGGTGTTCAATCTAAGATGGATGTCGCTTATATTATCGATCTATTACGTAAAGACGATGTAACCTTAACTCCAGGCTTATCCACCCAGGAGATTACTGAAGTCGAAGACAGGTATGATATTCACTTTCCGCCCGACTTAAGAGAGCTGCTGATGAACGTTCTTCCAGTCGGTAAAAGCTTCATCCCATGGAGAGATACGTCACCACAGCGGATGGGTGTCATTCGGCAAAGGCTGAATTGGCCGCTTGAAGGTATGATTTTTGATGTAGAACAGAATATGTTCTGGCCTTCCGAATGGGGAGAAAGACCAACAGATTTGGAGGAAGCCGTTGATACATGTAAACGTGAGTTTTTGCGTGTGCCCAAGCTGATCCCCGTCTATGGTCACCGATATATCCCAGAGCAGCCATGTGAAGAAGGAAATCCGGTATTTTCAGTGTATCAAACGGATATTATCGTGTATGGAGAAAGTTTGCAGGAGTATTTCAAGCTGGAATTTGGGGAGAAGACTTACGAACAGATTAATTTTGAGGCGGTAAAAACAGTTCGCTTTTGGAGTGATTTATGTAGCTGAATCGCCGAATCGTTAGGAAATTAAATAAGTCGAGATAAAGGAAGGAGAGACTAAGGTGAAGTTGGAGCAGGATTTGGAAGAAATCAAAGAAAGGTTGACCCAGATCGAGACCAAACTGGAACAAAAGTCGACTTTCAGCAAAATCTTAAAGTACATGATCATCATTTTCTTGTCTATTTTTTTCTTGCTTCTTGTGATCGGAGTTCTTCAATTCGTCTCAAGCTGATCGTTATAAATTTACGGACAGAAAGGAGCTCGTTATGTCTATAGAAGCCATTATTTTTGATCTGGATAATACACTGATTCATCGCAAACAGGCATTTGCTGCATATACGGAGCGGTTTATAGAACGATTTATTGTGGCAGAAGAACCGGCCAGCCGTGCGGCGGTCGTTGAACGAATACGTCTGGCAGATCAGGACGGCTACCGGGATAAAAGGGAGCTGTATACGGAGCTGCATGCAGACCTGAAACTGAAAAATCCCCATACGACAGTACAGGAGATGTTGGGCTTTTGGTATGGTGAATTCCATAAATTCACGGTACTGATGGACGGAGCCAAGGAAGTGCTGTCTGAACTGCGGTCTCGGGGCTTGAAGCTTGGTATGATTACCAACGGTTCACTCCGTACACAGCAGGCGAAGATTGACCGAGTGATGCTGAGAGATTATGTGGATTCCATTATTGTATCAGGCGGAGTCAACGTCGAGAAGCCTAATCCTCGTATTTTCGAGTTGGCACTGCATGAGCTGGACATTGCCGAACCTGGTCATGCCTGCTATGTAGGCGATCATCCGACAAATGATATTCGTGGGGCGCAAAGTGCAGGATTGCATACCATTTGGCTGGAAGGCTTTATGACGTGGAATGAAGCAGGCATTGTACCTGATCATCAGATTCAGAGCCTACGAGAAATCACTGGCTGGCTGGATCGTCTCAGTTATCCATCGAATATGGAGGAGGGAGCATCATGAGTATCGAGCAGCAACCGAATCCCATTCTGTTATCATTCCCGGAACAATTCCAGACGGAGCGATTGACTATACGCGCTCCGCAATGGGGCGATGGTGCGGCGGTCAATGAGGCGATACGCGAGAGTGTACATGAGCTGCGGCCTTGGCTTCCTTTTGCGAGAAATCTCCCTACGGTAGAGGAATCTGAAATCCGTTCACGCCAAGCCAGACTTAAATTTCTGGATCGGTCTGACATGGTGCTGTACGTATTTGATACGGCTTCGGGACAATTTGTAGCCAGTAGCGGTCTGCACCGAATTAATTGGGATGCACGAAGATTCGAAATTGGGTATTGGCTCAGAACCTCATGGACCGGAAAGGGGATTATAACAGAGGCCGTGCACGGTATTACAGATTTTGCCATACAGCATTTACATGCTAACCGGTTAGAGATTCTTTGTGATTCCAGAAATACGCGCAGCGCCAAGGTAGCGGAACGGGCAGGTTTTACATTAGAGGGGATTTTAAGGAATGTCGAGTATGATGAAGAGGGGAATATGGTACACCATATGGTTTTTGCCAAAGTGCGTGGTATTGAATTTTAGCAAGCGATTGTATGATATTGCGGGAGCTTATATGATTCATAATATGACGAAAAATACAGACAAGTTGGTGTGCATACAATGTGACATCAGCTTAAGGTTCAGTAATCTTGCAAGCGCTATCCCTAGAGGATGCTTTACGAAGTTTTAGAAGTTTGGTAGGTATTTTCCGGTGTTAGGAAAGGTAATTTAGTATGAGAAAATTTCGTAAGAGCAGCAGTAGGGGAATTAATCAGGAAATAAAGGAAAAGTTCCACTGGAAGGCTCGCGCTGCGTATCTGGTTGCCGTGCTGGTCATGATCTTGTTGGGCTTGGGAAGCAGGGCTTTCTCCACCCAGTTACCTGCATTCGTTGCCAATCACTTTGGGGATGCCTTGTGGGCATGCATGATTTATTTTGGGCTGAGAATGTTGTGGGTGAACCGTCAGTTGTCTGTAGCCCTTTGGGGCAGTGTGCTGTTTTGCTTCGCTATTGAATTCAGTCAGATGTACCAGGCTCCTTGGATTAACCACATTCGGGCGACCACCCTGGGCGGCCTAGTGCTTGGCAAAGGGTTTCTGACCGTGGATCTGATCAGGTACACGGTTGGTATTGTGGTATCCTGGGTACTGGACCAAGGCTGCCAAAGGCTGGTGGGGATCAATAGACGTATGGACGATGACAAACCACTCAAATAATCTGAGAAGCGAGGGTTGCGCTTGAAACAAAAGGGAAAGCATCACAGGTCGTTCGGTAAGATGATTGGGTTATGCGTAGGGTTCAGCTTGTTGTTTGCAACCATACTTATTCCAGGGCAGGCATTAGCGGAAAAGCAGCTTGCGGCGCCTCTTCGTTTTGATTTTGGTCCTGGGGATGTAGCAGACGGCTACACGCAGGTCACTGCCAAGGATGCTTACACGCCTGAGCGTGGCTATGGATTTACCGATCTTTCCAAGGTAAATGAAGAGAACCGTGGTGGAAGTGACGCTATCCGCTCAGATTTTGTTCGTGTTCAAGGCTCATCATTTGTCGTCAATTTACCGCCTGCGGATTACACGCTTTCTCTAATTGCCGGAGATACTGCCGGAAACACGGACATCACGGTTAAAGCAGAATCCATCGTTAAAGTAGAACCTACCGTCAAAGCAGCAGGACAATTTGTCGAGGCTAGATTTGAGCTTGCACTTATCGACGGTCAACTCGAATTGTATTTTTCAGGAGACGAAGCGAAGATTAACGCCTTGGTTATCACTCCCAATAAAGCTCGAACGGCTGGAGAACATCCTTCCGTATACCTGGCGGGCGATTCTACGGTTCAAACCTACAAATCCTCGATGAAGCCTCAGGCGGGCTGGGGGCAAATGATTGCTCCATTTTTTACAGATGAGACTATTTTTGTGAACCGTTCTATTGGTGGACGTAGCACGAAGACTTTTTTGGTTCAAGGGCGGTTAGATGATATTTTACGGAATATCCGTCCAGGAGATTATCTGTTCATACAGTTTGGGCATAATGATGCCGCGATCAATAATCAGGAGCGTTATGTTTCACCTGCCGATTATAAAGTTTACTTGAAAACGTACATCCAAGGAGCCACCCAACGCGGTGCGGTCCCTGTGCTAATTACTCCTGTAGGCCGCCGCGATTATGATGCAGCAAGTGCTTCGTTTCGGCTCAGTTTCCCGGAATATGTGCAGGCGATGAAGGAAACAGCATCAGAGACGGGTGTTGCACTGGTCGATCTTAGTCAATTGAGTGTAGCCTACTATGATACACTAGGCCTGGAAGGAACACTTCCACTGTTTTTACATTTGGAGCCAGGTGTGTATCCTGCATTTCCTGATGGCGTGAAGGATGATACTCATTTTCAGGAGTATGGTGCGGAGCAAATAGCTCGCTTGGTAGCTCAAGGGGTTCGTGACTTGAATATTCCTTTATCTTCAAATGTAAAGACGGAGAATCTGCAATAGCACCGAGTCTCCATAATGATATACTCAGAAAATAAGCTGGCCCTGCCCAAACCCAGCATGATTTAGGCTTGGGTGGGGCTTTAATGTTCTGGACTTTAAGGAGGAAGCACTATGACAGTCGCTCAACTTAATAATCTTATTACCGGTCAACTCCTGCATAATCAGCATCGGAGTTTATTTTATATGCGCGAGGGCTCTGTTCTGTTAGGACCATCAACGGAAATGACGTACTGGCTGACGCAGCGAAGCTCGGAACTGATCCTCATGCTTCAAAGCTTGAAGCGCCAGCATACGTATCATGTTTTTGTGAAGGATGTAGCGGCCCAAATACTGTCCCAGTTTGTAAATACCAATCAGTATCTACATTTTCACACAGATCATGCGAGGGAGCTTACGGAGCTGTATGATCGATTCTTCACCCGGATTGAAAAGCTATTCCAAAAGAAGTCTATAGCAGGGGCAACTCTGGACTTACTGCTCCAGCAGCATTATGGGCATTTGAGAGATTTTTTAACTCGTACCAATGGACGTGAAGTGTTCGCTAAGTATGCAGAGAATGAATATACCTTTTGGGTACCTTGTGAGGAATATACACCGGAGTTGCAAGCGAATCTGCTAGGATTAGACATTGCTCGTTTGCAAGAGCCTGTTCTAGATGTTGGCTGCGGATCAGAGGCACGGTTGGTTACTTATTTACGTGCCTATGGAATTGAGGCATACGGAACAGATCGGCTGGCTGAAACAGACGGTTGTATCACCCGAGGAGATTGGTTAGCGACTACTTATGAAGAAAGTACATGGGGAACGATCGTTTCACATATGGCATTCTCCAATCATTTTATACATCATCATCTGAAGACAGACGGTAATATTCATGAGTACGCTCATAAATATATGGAATTGCTTAGAGCCATTCGGCCAGGAGGCAGCTTTATTTACAGTCCATGTCTCCTATTCATGGAAGAGCTTTTGGATGCCCGAATGGGGTATCAAGTAGAGTATATCGAGTCCTCTAAAGGTTACAGAGCTACGAAAATAACGCGTATACATTCATAAGTGCTAGTATCAATCATTTGTCAGATTCACTCTTAGAATGGTAGTATAAGGATAGATATTACTCTATTTGGGATTCTGTTAATGATCGGGATTCCCATGACGTTAATTTGATAGCATAGTTGTCCTGAATAATAAATTATTGTATAGATAACGGAATTTTTCAGGGAAGATTAAACCATATTTTCCTAAAAGCCGATATATGGAAATGAGGCGAGAACACACTGTTATTATGCCCGCCGCAAAATGGAGGTATATAATTGGGTTAGGAGAGTAGAAGAAGTGTCCGATTTGTATACGAAAAAAGAAGTAGAAGATTATGTAACGAACGTGGTTTTCGAACGACCTTTAGGTGTAAGCATTGCAGCTATTTTACTAATTTTTAATGGAGCACTGCTGTTGGTGACACAGCTATTGACGCTCAATGCACTAAATGAGGCTTCTACGTTATTAGGCATGTGCAGAGGCATGTTTCAAGGGTTTATCGCGTTGCTTGGCTTGGCAGGAACGGCTGCCGGTATTGGTATGTTGTTCGGTAAGAAGTGGGCTTGGTGGCTGGCATTATTTTATTTTACATATGAGACCATGCGTTATGCGTGTGCAATTCTGTTTATTCCCGATGTCTCCCCAATGTTAGGTGGTGTGCAGCTAAGCCCTGCTCTATACTACGTTAAATATGGTATGCGTATTATTTGGAATTTATTGTTTACATTGTTTATGTGCCGTAGTACGGTAACCGGCTTTTTTCAAACAAGTAAAATCAACAAGTGGAGAGCATGTATCGCATTATTCTTCATCAATGGATTGATGGTGGGGATCGGCTGGTGGTTGACAAGGTAGGTTCTGTGAATGTGAAGGAGGAGATGAATGATGACAATGGAAACGTTTCCGATTCTGGAAACCGATCGGCTTCGTTTAAGACAGCTTACATTAGGAGACGCGAGGGATGTATTTGCCTATTTTTCCAGAGATGAGGTTACAAAATATTATGATTTGGAAAGTTTTACGGAGGTAGAGCAAGCTGAGAAATTTATTCGTTCCATGCTAACCAGATACGAGAAGCAAGCGGGTTTTCGTTGGGGAATTACGTTAAAAGAAGCTCCTGAGCGGGTGGTGGGTACAATTGGATTTCATAACTGGCAGAAGGAGCACTCTCGTATTGAAATTGGCTATGAGCTGGCGCCGGAATATTGGCAACAAGGGCTGATGACAGAAGCGTTGAGAGCGGTAGTGGATTATGGCTTTCAATTGCCGCAGGTTCACCGTATAGAAGCCTTCATTGATCCAGATAACGAAGGCTCCAGACGGCTGCTGCTCAAAAGTGGCTTTACTAAAGAGGGTCACCTGAGAGATTACTTCTATGAAAAAGGTCAGTTTGTTGACGCTGTTGTTTTTGGCTATCTTCGGACGGAGTTTCCCGTAAAGCAGTAAGTTTATAAATATCCTTTGTCTCCGTAAGGCTGGAGTCGATCAAGCCAGGTCTGCTCCAGCTTTGCCAGTGCATCTTTGACATCAAAGAATTCCGAATCTTTTTTCTTCAAAACGTCCAGCACTTCAAATTCAAACGAATCTTCGCCATATTCATTCCATTCCTGTTGTAGTGGTTTGTTCTTAAATCCACCCATTTGCAGCTCAAAACGCCTTCCATTCAGCGACTTTAAATTCGGCGTGGAAGCGACAAAAATTTTCCCATTGCGTGTATTACGAATACAATAGATTCCTGCCTCTGTCTTCATCTCCATGTATTGCTGAACTAGTTCTTTTCTTCGATCCATTGTCCAATCCTCCTATTTGAGCATTTTGCATAAATCCCAAGAGCGTTTTCAAATCAGCAATGTATAGATCGAAACGCTTTAGTTCGTCTATATATTGTACCTACGAGCGTCGAGAATCGAATTATGCAAAATGCTGATTTTATAAGCGCCTAGCTTCAAGATTCCTTCAACCAATATTCACTGCCATCCGGTTTGCGATCCAATAGACCGTATTCAATCATATATCTTCGCACCGTGACATAATCGTCATATACTTCCTGTAAAATCGCATTGATATCTTTCTCATGATATATTTGTCCCTTTACAAAACGGTCTGCAATTTCACGCAGCACAATCAGCTTGTGCTTTTCTTGCATTTTAAAGGTCTTTAGGCGCCCGTCTGTACCCTTCGGAAAATACTTCGTGAGTACCTTTTGCCTCTCGTCTTCCGTAATGTTGTAGCGTTCATCTACCATCCGTGCTCGTACGGGTACGTCTACCATGGCGGGAGCGTGATGGTCTTTCTCCTTTAACAGTTCCATTAATGTGAGAAATACTTTGGCCTGTCGTTCTTTTTCCTTGAGACCAAAGCGATGATTGCGTATGGTGGATGCGCTGCCGATTCCGGTTTCCTTTTGAATGTCCGTATCACCCATGCCTTGATAAAATAACTGAAGTAACCGATTCTGGTGATCCGTCAGTCCAGTCAGCTTTTTGTCCAGACCGATCAAATAGTCAAAGACCGATCCGTACGTCCGCTCAATATGAAGACGCATATACCGTTCCGCGTCATAAAATACCCCTTGATCCTGATATATGATGCCTTGTTCATATCGTTGTCCGTCCAGCAGGCAAACCACCTGCTCCCCTTGGCGAATATATCCGCGCTTCAGTTCTTCAATACCAGCATTCCAGAATAGTTCGGAATGGTCCATTTAGCAAACACCTCAATTAAATGATGATTATTTTATAGACAATATAACATTTTGTTTATTTTAAATCAATGGGTGGATATTTCTTTAGGATCTCGAACATGTTCGCTATATACAAAACAGATATAGGATTGTTATCATATGTAAATTGTTGAAATGCATAAGGTTGGATAGTTTCTATATATTGTAATAAGGCGGGGGACTATGAACAAAATGCGATTAGAAGAAGCCATAGAAAGTGGAGATTTAAAGGAAGCGATAAGGATTATAGAGGATGTGGGTGAAAAGCAGGATCATACATTCACTCCAATATTATTGAGATATTTAGTAACGACGGATAGTATATTGCTGAGAAATGCAATCGCTGTTACGTTAGCCGATCTAGGAGACAATGAAGCGGTGTTGCCTCTTTTCGACTTGTTAAGAAATCCCAAGACGAAGGGGAATAGAGGCACAATTTTATATGCTCTAGGATTCTTTGACGCATCTACTCATGTTATGGCGCTGGTAGATTTACTGGATGATACCTTTGAAGCGAGTAGACAATCCTATCAATTGATAAGTACCGTGCAAGATAAAATCTCTGAGGCTCAAAAGGAACTATGATAGACAAATGATAAGAAGAAAGCTGGCCGATCATAAAAACAAACATAAGCGTGATTTTTTGTTGGAGTCTTTAGGGCTTTTTACATGAGGACTTTAAACCTTATCGGCTTCAAAATAATTGATTATTCTACCTAAGAAGCTAAAAATGATACCTTAAATGCTATATTCCTTAAAATTATTGTGAGGAGATATGATACAAAATGAGGCAGAGATTTGCTGTCATGGATGATGAAAGTGGGCTCACAGTTGGTTATTGTCAAGATGCGGTTGGGCTAACGGGTGATATTATGGTCGAAACGTATGAAAAGGTCATTTTTGAACAATTTGTCTTTAATGAGGAATTCATAAGAAACATAGCAAAGACAAAACAATCTGTATCCAACTTGTGCATTGTCATTTTAAATGACGAAGAAAAAGGGATTGGAAGCTATTATTATCACCTACCTGAATCCTTTATAATCCATAAACTAAATTACAATAAAGGAAACTTCAATCTGGAACTAACCGGTATACTTGAAACGAAGCCCTCTCCTGTTGAATTAAGATTATGGGAGTTCTTAAAGTGCTCTCAGTCGCTTGAAAATAATATGTGGCAAGGCTTTTCTAACGAAGAACGGTCTGGATGGCTAAACGTGACTAGAATACATTCTGCATCTAATCATTTTGCCAGACCGGATAAACGAGGAGAAGTCTACACCTTAGACGGGGAACACATATTTGATTTTACAACATTTTTTATAGCAGTTGGTGAAGCGATTAATGGGCCAGGAGGGTACTTTGGATTTAGCTTGGACAGTATATCGGACTGTCTTTGTGGAGGTTTTGGGGCAGTAGGACCGTTCACGATCCATTGGAAAAACGCACATTATTTCTTGGAAAGATTCGAGGAAGAATGGGATCGAGAAGAAAGAAGTTATGGATTTTCACCACAGCAATATTTTATGGATCTTTTAACGATCTTAGTATCAGGTGGTGTCACCGTGAATTTTTCTTCGAATTAAGATAGCAAAGCAAGAAGGGATTTTGAAATGGAATATAAATTAATGCAACCACCTTTTTGCACATAGATATTTGGGAATGGTATCTAGGGAGTGTACAGATTCAAAGTGAAAGTGCTTTGGAGTTAGAAGCGGATCATTCAGGAACCAAAGTCTTATTTTAGCGTAAATCGTCCTGTTATCACTGGTTTGTCTAAGGAAATAGATATGGATGTGATCATGATCTTAACGAATAAAATGTATCGAGTTTTAGACGGTGATCGTAATCCTAATCCTTTATTGGACATTTATCATACGTGGGAAAAATATATTTAAAATTACCTTATAGAAAGGGATTACGGTGTGAAATCTAATTGAGTGGGAAGATCGGTAAAAAAGTACTTTAAATATTATACAAAGAACAGAGAGCCCTTAACATGTTAACGGCTCTCTTTGTCGTCTTCTGGCAAGTATTCGATCAGTTCACCAGGGAGTACGCCAAGGGTTCTACAAAGTGTATTCAAGGTTGGGAAGTCAATTCGGGCGTTTGCGTTGGAGGCCAAAGCTTTAACCGTATTTCTATTAATTCCCGTAATAGAAACAATATCTTTCTGTTCGAGTCCACGATCCTTCATAATTTTATCAAGAGAAAATCTAATCACAACAATTCCTCCAAGAAGTAATCAAGTAAACTAGTTGACATGTATAAAACAGAGGTGTATATTTGTATCAAGTAATCTAGTTAACAAGATTATAAGTAAACTAATTTGATGCCTTCATAGTATCAAAATGCCTTAAAATTAGCAACAGTCACTATATTGATAATCCTAACAAATAAATGCGTGAGGAGGCTTAAAAAACGTATAGAAGTTTCCATTTGAAATGCATTTAACAACGTTATGAAACTGTTTTTAATGTTTTTTAAAGAATAGATTGTAATACAGGTTAATATTTCATCGAACTAAGTTGTGATTAATGAAAGATTGGAGCGAGGATGTATGACAGAATCGGTAATAGAATTGGAGCGGGTATCCATGGTACAGGGGCCGTATGATTACCCTCATATGTATGAGATATTTGAAGGAGTTCTTTATGACTGTCAATATTTCTTTTACCTCGAAAATGGCATACTGTGTTTGCGCCATGTGAAGAAGGTGGAGCAGTCATATCATACGCATCTTTACCTGGATGGAGAGAGCGGAGGCTTGCAACTGGCAGAGGGTGTACAAGGGGAAGTTATGCAAGTTGTCACGGAGATTATCGAACGCTTACGCGCGAAGGATGGACTGACATTTTTATTCGATGAACTGCTGTGGTTATATGGTAGGGGCCCCATTGAATTAAACCTTCTTAAAAAAGGATGAAATGACTCCAGGCAGCAGGCAACTTGCTACAAAAAAATGATCCTAATGTTTTACATTATTGAATTTTCCATATATGAAAAAAGGCTTATGATTTTAGCGAATGAATCAATTGATGACTAATAAATATAAGTGGGTCGTGAGTTAAGCTAATTAAGTCCTGCACAACAGCACTAACAGGAAAACTAAATCCCCAATCAGCTCCGAATAATATTTTTTGCTGTTGCTCAGATGTAGGTGGCTGAGGTTCTTCCAAGCCATATTGCTCTGCTAGCCTCTCTTTCGTTTTTTGATCTATGACAAGTTCATCCTGTGCAAAGGTATAGCACATAGGATTGCTTAATTGTACTAAAAAAAGTAATAATGCTGCGGAAATGATTATTTTTTTGCTCTGCATGGTTAGCTCCTATGATCTCAGATTTTAGTCTATACTTTTTGCGTCGATCAGACTAAATTATGACTTTACAGCATTTTATCACCATATTATAATGATAAATAACAAAAACGTTTTACATACACTGGTTTATCGGGGTATAGCGCAGCTAGGTAGCGCGCACCCTTGGGGTGGGTGAGGTCGTGGGTTCGAATCCCGCTACTCCGATTATAATCCAAATGTCCTGCTGGTGCGGATCGTGCGCCTGCCGGGCATTTTTTTGTATATTACATACTCTATCAGTCATCGCCTCTACTGGGTTGTGACGAGCTAGTCGTAGACAACAAATGTATGTACTTGTGAAGTATTGAGGGGAGATAGGATGAAGCCACTTCTGCACGGGATTCGGAAGCAAAAGTGGCAAATCAACAATCTCTCAATGCTGCCATTTATGATTTTTTAATTTACCTATAGAGATTCCTGAAGGGCCTTAGAAGAAGTGCTGTAATCAGCATAACGGGGAAGCACAATAGTGTAGTATATGCCTACCATAACGGTACAGACCCCAACTAATAAAAACAAGAGCTCAATTGAAATAAACGAAGGAAAGCTTACAGCAATGAAACCTAATGTAAGTGACTGGGACAGCATCATTAACGGATTAATCAAACCTTGCACACGTCCCATCATTTGAGGATCTACAATACGAGGCAGCCATCCTCCTATGCCGATGTTAATGAACGGAAGGATCAGTGCAATGACAAAATTGATAATCAGAAAAGCATAGAGGTGGTTAACAAATCCAAGTATGCACATACCTATTCCGGCAACCAGAACTCCGGCTGCAATCATTTGGTGTAGCTTTAGCTTGACGGAGATGAGCGAAGCGATTAGGGTACCAAGCAACACACCAGCTCCAAAAATAATACCTGTCCAAACCATATACTGCTCATAGTTACCTGGAGCTAGCTTATATTTAAGAATAAACATCGGTAAAACGCTAAAACCTCCATTTAAAATACCGAACATAAAAAAGCCTGAAACCAACCAAAGCAATAGTCTGTTGCGTAATATGTAAAGAAACCCTTGTTTAAAATCGATCATGACCAGTTTGAATTTTAATTGTTTAAATTGATGTGCCCCGTTCGGAAGGCGTACTTCCTTGGGAATTTTGCAGGAACGAATAAGCAGTGCAGACACAATAAAAGAAACAGCATCAATGAGGATGGCTCCAGTAATTCCAAGGTGCCAGTAAACGACGGCCCCCAAAGTTCCTCCAAATAACATGAAAAGACTCCCCATCATTTGATTGAGGCCTGCGGCAATGGTGTAATCTTCTTCGTTTAATATCCCCTGTATAATGGCACTTTCGGCTGGGAAGAAAAATTTGGAGGCAGCACTACGGATGAAGAGAAGGGCAAATACCAAAGGAATCGAATCGACCCAAATAAAAATAAGTAAGCATAAAGATAAAAAAGCGCTAATCCAGTCACAATTAACAGCAATTTTTTGTCTGTCCATCCGATCTGCCAGCACTCCAACCACGAGAAATACTACCAGCATCGGGAGCGAATACATTAACTCGGCAAGTGTTGCATAGTAAGGCTGATTTGTAAACCGTTTCAACAAATAAAACATGAATGCAGTAACCCCGATAATTCCCCCCATTTGTGAGGCGAAGGTTGCCAGAAAAAACCTGACATAATTCTTGTTTCTGAGTATTTGTTTTAGTCCAGTCACAGTTCCATCCCTTTCGCTTTCAAAGCGGTTTTTAGATGCCTAAGTAAAATAATAGTGAAAAGTAGGAAAATTGTACAGAAAAGTGACTTTAATGTCACTTTAAGTTTGAATTTGCATCGTAACGGCCATCTACCTTTTTTAATTCTGCTGTCAACGATAATCATAGTGGGTTGGACTGGAAAGTTGTTTTTAACTCGTTTGGCGTAGTATGAGAAATAACCAGCCGTCCGTTGATATCCGGTGGCTGGTTATTTAAGTTGCCAAGTGTTTGATTCCTGAAATTAAATATCATCTCCATTGTGGTTTTGCCCATATTACCGATAACAAGCCTTACGGATAAGTTGTATGATCTGAAAGCGTTGTTAACTTTTTTTGATTAGGATATCCTTTTATACCACATTCTAATCTTTAAATGATCAAGGCTACAGAATTACAGAACAACCCGATTCATCTCATTTACGCATGGATATGTTGAGAAAAAGGAAATGCTCATAGCTAGAAAACTTTATACAATGGAAGAGAAATAAGAGAAATAAGCACTGTGAAATTCGACTTTTGATGATGGATTTCATATAATGTGAACATAGTGTGAATTACTCAAATTAAAGATTTAACAAAACATCAAAATGAAAATGATTTCCGTCCAGCTATGAATTTCAAAATTTGACGGAGGGAACGAGATGACAATGGAAGAGAGCAGCAGACAGGTACCTTGGCAGACGTATTACGGACCTAATCTAGGTTATGTGCAGGACCAGTATGAAAAGTATGTAGCGGACCCCGGAACAGTTGATCCGGCTTACCGCGAGCTGTTTGATCAATGGGGCGAGCCGCCACAATCCGAATATTCGGCTGCTTCCATGATAGACAACAAGTTGCAAGGCCCCCCTACAAGTGCTCTGGGGCACCTTGATTCAAACATATTACAGAAAGCGGTTACAGCGGGCAAAATGGTGTGGAATATCCGTGAATACGGACATTTGGCCGCCCAAATTGACCCACTGGGACTGGATGCAGAGCAGGATACACGTTTGCTTGATCCAGCATCTTACGGTTTAACTGAACAAGACCTGAAGGCTTTTCCAGCCTCTTTAATATGGGATAACGCTCCTGCGGGAACACTGAACGGGTGGGAAGCCATTCAACGGCTACGTGTAGCGTACACAGGACCGATCGCCTATGAATTTAGTCATATTCATAACGAGGAGGAACGTAGCTGGTTGAATAGCTATGCTGAATCCGGTTGGTCCTCCAAGCCGCTCACAACACAGGAACGCAAGTCGTTGCTGGGTAGATTGGTAGAAGTAGAACAGTTCGAAGAGTTCTTGCATAAAACATTCGTCGGACAGAAGCGTTTTTCCATCGAGGGTAATGATGTGCTTGTCCCTGTACTCGACGAGATTATTCGTCTAACCACAAATGCAGGAGCAAGTCATGTCCTGATGGGGATGGCGCATCGCGGCCGTCTGAATGTATTGGCACATGTGCTGGGCAAGCCTTACAGCAAAATTTTCTCTGAATTTCATCACTCACCGAATAAGGATCTGATTCCGTCGGAAGGTTCTACGGGAATTAATTACGGCTGGACTGGGGATGTAAAATATCATCTGGGCGCGGATCGTTTTGTAAAAGATGGGGAAGCTGTGCAAGCTCGTCTGACGTTGGCGAACAACCCAAGTCACCTAGAATATGTCAATCCGGTTGTCCAAGGCTTTTCGCGCGCGGCGCAGGAAGACCGCAGTGAAGCAGGCTATCCGAAGCTGGATGTCAGCAAGGCAGCTACCATTATTATGCACGGTGATGCGGCGTTTCCGGGTGAAGGTATCGTAGCCGAATCACTCAATTTCACCAATTTGCGTGGCTTCCGTAATGGCGGTACAGTGCATATTATTGTGAACAATCGTCTGGGTTTTACGACAGAGAGTGTTGATTCACGTTCGACCCGTTATGCTAGCGATCTGGCTAAGGGCTACGAAATTCCGATTGTACACGTGAACGCGGATAATCCCGAGGCTTGTATTGCAGCGGCTCGTATGGCTGGCGAATACCGCAATCGTTTCAAGAAGGATTTTCTGATTGATCTGATTGGTTACCGTCGTTATGGTCACAATGAATCCGATGATCCAGAAACAACACAACCACTAGTGTATCGTAAGGTGAAGAATCATCCGACGGTTAGCAAATTGTATGTTCAAAAGCTGATGAAGCAGGGCATAGTTGATGAAGCATTTAGTACTGCTCTGATTGAGAAGGTGCAAAACCGACTGAAGGAAGCGCATGAGCATGTGAAAAATCAACCAGAAGAGGAACCTGAATTTACAGCTGTGAAGGGGAAAAAAAATCAGAGCTCTCAGGTCCGTACTGCGGTTGAACTGAAAAAGCTGCGCCAAATCAATGAAAACTTGCTCAAATGGCCACAGGCTTTTCATGTATATCCGAAGCTGGAACGAATTTTACAACGTAGAAAAACAGCTCTGAACGAGGGTGAAAAGGTAGATTGGAGCTTGGCAGAGACGCTGGCTTTGGCCACCATTCTAGCAGACGGCAAGCCTATTCGTATGACAGGTCAGGATGCGGAGCGTGCTACTTTTGCTCACCGTAACCTTGTGCTGCATGAGCCCGAAACCGGGCGTACCCATTGCCCGCTGCATACATTGCCGGAAGCGCGTGCTTCGTTCAGTATTCATAACAGTCCATTGTCTGAGGCGTCAGTCCTCGGCTTCGAGTATGGCTATAACGTGTTTTCTCCCGAAACGTTGGTCATTTGGGAAGCGCAATTTGGCGATTTTGCCAACTGTGCGCAGGTTATTTTCGACCAATTCATTTCTGCTGGTCGTGCCAAATGGAGACAGAAATCCAGTCTGGTGATGCTATTGCCGCATGGTAGCGAAGGACAAGGACCTGAGCATACGAGTGCACGTCTGGAGCGTTTCCTCCAGCTGTCTGCACAAAATAACTGGACTGTCGCCAATTTGAGTAGCGCCTCACAGTATTTTCATCTGCTGCGCCGTCAGGCTGCATTAAGCGAAAGTGAGGAAGCTCGCCCGCTGGTGATGATGTCGCCGAAGAGCCTGATTCGCAACAATCGTGTTGCTTCGCCTGCTTCTGAATTCAGTGAGGGAACATTCCGTCCTGTGTTGGAGCAACCTGGTCTGGGATCACGTCCAGATCGGGTAGAGCGCATTGTATTGTGTAGTGGCAAGATTGCCATTGATCTGGAGGAAGCGTTGGAGAAAGATAAGAACGGGAATGAGGCAGAAGAGCACTTGCATATTATTCGTGTGGAGCAGCTCTATCCTTTCCCGGCAGAGGAAATTCGGAATATTTTCAATCGCTTCCCACATGTGAAGGAGTTCGTATGGGCTCAGGAAGAACCTAAAAATATGGGAGCCTGGAGTTATATGGAGCCTCGTCTGCGAGAGGTTGTGCCACAGGGAGCGGAAATTCGCTACGCAGGCAGACCGGATCGTTCCAGCCCGGCGAGTGGTTATCAGCAAGTACACAGCCTAGAACAACAGCGAATTATTCAATCGGCGTTGAAGCAGGATTCCAAAAACAATATTACACTGGGGAGGTAGCGGCTGTGAGCGACATTATAGTGCCAGCAATGGGAGAATCCATCACGGAAGGGACAATCTCCAAATGGCTTGTGAAGGAAGGAGATTCCGTAGGACAGGGAGATGTTCTACTGGAGCTGGAAACGGATAAGGTTAATCTGGAAATTAGTGCGGAAGAAGCAGGTGTGGTTCAGAAAATCCTTCGTCAGGAGGGGGATACTGTGGTTATCGGTGAAGCTGTTGGCTTGATCGGAAGCGGCAGTGGCGCGGAAGCAACCGGTGCCGGAGAAGCCGCAGCGACCCAAGCGTCTGAAGCGCCGTCCGTAGCAACTTCACCAACTTCTGTAGAAAGCAGCGGTAAGGCAGTAGAAAAGTCTACGCCGCCAGTTCCCTCCAATAGTGACGGAAATGGTCAGACGGCATCACCATCCGCCCGGAAGCTGGCGCGTGAGCGCGGGATTAATCTGGAGCAGGTACAGGGAAAGGACCCGCTTGGACGTGTGTTCCAGGAGGACGTAAAAACGCATAATGGTGCTGAAGTATCACGTACAGCATCTGTACCTGCGCCTCCCGTTGCCAGCAAGTCTGTGTCACCGTCTCCAGCTCAAACAGAGTACAGCAAGCCTGTGGAGCGGCAGCGGATGTCCCGTCGGAGAGCGACGATTGCCAAGCGTCTTGTTGAAGCACAGCAAACAGCCGCCATGCTTACTACTTTTAATGAAGTGGATATGACCGCCATTCTTGATGTGCGTAAACGCCGTAAAGATAAGTTTAAGGAGAAACACGATGTAGGGTTGGGTTTTATGTCCTTCTTTACGAAGGCAGTGGTTGGCGCGCTCAAGCGCTTCCCTACTGTGAATGCAGAAATCAATGGCGATGATATCGTACTGAAAAAATACTATGATATTGGGATTGCTGTATCTGCTAAGGAAGGTTTGGTCGTTCCCGTTGTCCGGGATGCGGATCGTCTTGGTTTTGCTGAAATTGAGAAGAGCATTGCCGATTTGGCTAGCAAAGCTCGTTCCAATTCACTTTCTCTGGCAGACTTGCAAGGAGGAACCTTTACCATAACCAATGGAGGTATTTTCGGTTCCCTGCTGTCTACGCCAATTCTGAATACACCGCAAGTGGGTATTTTGGGAATGCATAAAATCCAACTTCGCCCGATTGCCATCGACGAGGAACGCATGGAAAATCGTCCAATGATGTATATCGCCTTGTCCTATGACCACCGTATTATTGATGGCAGCGAGGCGGTCCGGTTCCTGGTAACGGTCAAAGAATTGCTGGAAGATCCCGAATCATTGTTGCTGGAAGGATAAAAATAAATTAGGCGAGTGTATTTCCTCTGTACGTGCATGACAAAAGCAGACTCTTGCGGGTCTGCTTTTTTTCCTGCATAGTACTAACATAAGGCTATAGGCATTGCAGACATTCAGATATAGAGAAGGGCGGGAATTGTTTTGGACAAAGACTTGCGCTACCCGATTGGACCGTTCGTGGTTCCAGATACCATTACAGAAGAACAGCTGATCACATGGATCGACGACATTGCTGAATTGCCTGGACAACTGCGTCAGGCGGTCGAAGGACTGAATGAGCAACAACTAAATACGCCTTATCGCGAAGGAGGATGGACAATTCGACAGGTTGTTCATCATTTGGCAGACAGCCATATGAACAGTTATATCCGTTTTAAGCTGGCGCTGACCGAGGATACACCGACAATCAAACCCTATGATGAAGGGCGTTGGGCTGAAATACCAGATGCCAGAGAGCTTCCACTGGAACCTTCGTTGCAATTGCTGGAAGGACTGCATGCACGATGGGTGACCATGTTACGCTCGTTAGGGGAAGATCAGCTACACCGAACATTTATTCATCCTGAATCGGGCCAGACGATCCGCCTGGAACGAAACATTGGCATCTATGCCTGGCATGGCAAACATCACATAGCTCATATTACTTCCCTGAAAGAACGAAATGCATGGTAATTAACTTAAAAATGATGCTCTGATGAAATATAAAGGAATACAAAAGAAACCTTTAAAGCCACTTTTATCGTGCTTTAAAGGTTTCTTTTGCTTATTCCTCACTAGGATGGTGACTTGGGCGAAGCTGATAAAGAGGGCGCTTCGGAGGCTCCAGACAAAACGGAAACAGAGGTTGTTCCTGTGTTAATATGACGGTCGAGCCAGTCCACGATGTCACTCATTACCTCGTTACGATTGGTTTCATGCAACATCTCATGGCGACCGTCAGGATAAAGGCGATACTCCACGTCTTGAAGCTTCAGGCTTCGATACATATCCACTAGCGACAACACACCTTTTCCGAACAAGCCCACCGGATCACGATCCCCGGCAAAAATATAAACGGGCAGTTTGGGATTGATTTTTTTCAGTGACGAAGGCCAGTGGATTTCTTGTAAAAGCCTGAAAAAATCGAGGAAAAAGCCTGTCGTGCAAATAGCTCCGCATAATGGGTCGTGCACGAACTGATCTACTTCCTCAGGATCACGGGACAGCCAGTCGAACGCTGTGCGCACCGGACGAAAGGCACGGTTAAAGCCGCCAAAGACCATAGCGTTGAGCAGCATGCTGCGATGATCCATTCCTTGCAGTTTGGCTTGCAGCAGGGCAACCTGCTCTCCGAGTTTCAGCAGACTACGTCGTCCGTTGGTCCCTGATAAAATAAACCCGTGATACGACTGCTGATCATCATACATAATTTTCTGGGTTAAAAAGGACCCCATGCTGTGACCCAGTAAAAAACGAGATTGATCAGGGAATTCCTTGGCCGCAATTTCGCCTAGCTCCAGCATGCCTTTTGCCATTCGATTGAATGCATTAGCTCCCGGCATACCGAGCTTATCAGGATCACCAGCTGTGCGTCCGTGGCCGATATGATCGTTGGCATACACACCGTAGCCAGAAGCGGTAAGTTTTTCGGCCAGCCGAATGTAGCGGTAGGACGTCTCACACATGCCATGCGAAACTTGAACGATTCCCTTGACGGGAACATTCTGCTCGGGTAGCCATCGGTAAGCAAAAAGCTCTGTTCCGTCATTTTCAGCGATGGTGAAGGTGTATTCCCGCATGATTAGACATCACATCCTTTAAGCTTTAAGGAAGATAAGATCTAAGTACGGTCATTCCGTCATTCAGCGTGTAACCGCCCAGATTAGCGGGGAGCAGGAAGCAATCTCCAGCTTTACAGGAAAGAGACTCCGTATTGTCCCATGTTATGGTTCCACTGCCTTCGCAAATCACAAGGATAGTGAAGCTGTCTTCCGTTGTAGAAAGTGTCCAACTTCCCTCTACGATACCCTTTTCCACAACAAAATACTCACAGGATGCCAGTTGGAGCCATTCTCCAGGCTGCAAGCCGTCCGTTTTCATCGTTGTTGCGCCTGCACCTTCGTAAGAAGTTACATTAAGGGAGTCCTCGATGTGCAACTCACGAGGTTTGCCGTCCAGACCGGGGCGATTGTAGTCATATAAGCGATAGGTTGTATCCGAATTTTGCTGAATTTCAGCAACCACAACACCTGCACACAGTGCATGCACGGTTCCAGCGGGAATGAAGAATGTATCGCCTGCTTCAACTGGAACCTGACGCAAACTGCCCATGATATCTCCGCTTTCAAGAGCTGTACGCAGACTTTCACGGGTTACACCTTCGGTCAGACCATAAATAATTTTGGCATCCGGCTTGGCATCAAGCACGTACCACATTTCGGTTTTTCCTAATTCTCCTGCTGGAAGTCCAGCGTAATCATCCGTCGGATGCACCTGAACGGATAAGTCATCGTTGCAATCCAGTAGCTTGATCAAAAGTGGAAAACGTCCGCCTTTTTTCGATACGCCCTTTGCGCCAAGCCAATCCTGTCCGTAGGTCTGGCGGATTTCATCCAGTCCTTTTCCAGCCAGCTCGCCATTGATAACCGTTGTTGTTCCATTTGGATGATCGGCAATCATCCATCCTTCACCAATATGTCCTTCTGGTGGGGTCAGACCAAATTGTTCTAAGGCTCGTCCTCCCCAAACTCTCTCTTTGAACTCAGGTTGAAATTGCAGCGGGTATGGCTTTAGCATGATTTCTCTCCTCCATAATGAGTAATGAGTACGATCTAACAGAATCAGGCAATCAAAACGTGCCGCTGGGCAATAGACCAGGATGAATAGACCCATATGGCGCTAAAAATATATGTAAGGCGGCTAAGAAAGTCGCTCATTACCAAATATGCGAGTTTAACAACCCGACATTATTTCTTTTCAACCGCGACTACGTAAGGCGAAGCGTCTCGTTGTAATTGACGGTAAATAATGCTTTGACCGCTGGAGACTGGGAGGGCAGAAGCCCATTGAAGAACCGCTTCCGCTTCTTCCCTGCCTCCGGCGTGTCCTGGATATAATACGGCAGTCAAAATACCGCGCGGGCGCAGCAAATGCAAGGCAGCTTCAAGTGCGACGAGCGTGCTGTCTGTATGTGTGATGACCGTAAGATCGGCGCCTTCGGACGGCAAGTAGCCAAGGTTAAACATGACCGCAGCCACTTTACCATGCAGCAGATCTGGAACGGCCTCCCGCATTTGCTCATGGCCTTGCAGCAATAGTGATACTTCTGCTAATGAAGAGGAAGAATCTTCTTCTAGCCGACGACGAGCGTAATCCAAAGCTGCCTGCTGGATATCGAACCCATAGACGCGGCCCCGTTTGCCAGCAGCTTTAGCCAGAAACAACGTATCGGCTCCTGTGCCGACAGTGGCGTCTATAGCAGTATCGCCTGGCTGCACCCGCGCAGCTACTAATTGATGAGCATAGCTCAGAACAGACAGGAATCCCATTTAAGATTTCCTCCAGTATTTTCCCTGCCACGTTTCACGTGATTTTAGTTCATTATCAATGCCGTTAAGCACTTCCCATTTTTTAAGCGACCACATAGGCCCCATCAGTAAATCACGTGGTGCATCTCCGGTCAACCGATGAACGATCATTTCAGGGGGTAAAAACTCCAGGGTATCTACAATGAGCTTAATGTACTCGTCCTTTTCCAGAAAGCGTAGCAATCCGGCTTCGTACTGCTTGACCATTGGCGTTTTACGCATGAGATGCAGGAGATGGATTTTGATGCCCTGCACATCCATAGCAGCTACTGCACGTCCTGTATCGAGCATCATTTCATGCGTCTCCTGCGGTAGACCATAAATGATGTGGGCGCACACACGGATATTCCGCTTACGTAGCTTTTCTACAGCATCCAGATAGCACTGAGTATCATGAGCACGATTAATCAGCTCAGAGGTCGATTCATGGACAGTTTGCAGGCCCATTTCGACCCACAGGTACGTGCGTTCGTTCAGCTCGGCTAGATAATCGACTACATCATCAGGCAGGCAATCGGGACGTGTAGCGATGGACAGACCGACAACACCGGGCTGTTCCAAAATAACCTCGAAATATTCTCGTAGTTCCTCAACCGGGGCATACGTATTGGTGTAGGCTTGAAAATAGCCAATATATTTAGCATTGGGCCATTTTAAATGCTGGCGATCCCGAATCGTATTGAACTGGGTGACCAAATCATCGCGGCGACGTCCGGCAAAATCACCTGATCCGCGTGCACTGCAAAAGGTACAGCCCCCTTTGGCAATGGAACCATCGCGGTTTGGGCAAGTAAAACCCGCATCCAGCATGACTTTAAACACTTTATTTTGAAATTGCTCGCGCATTTCGTAATTCCATGTATGGAACCGTTTATCTCCCCAGAGGAGAGGAGCAGGCAACAAATCTGTTTTCATGGGAGGACTCCTTTTTTTACGATCACCCTATTGTAACAAAATTCAATCTTAAATGGGAATCACTTGCCCGAGAAAGTCATTAAAAAGTGCTGATTTTATAGCTTTGCGGATTGAAAAAGGTTACACAATATGTTATATTGTAAGCGGTACCAGACATATGATAAAAGGACTGTTTTTAATCCTGAAGATAAAAACTTATCAGCCGCTAATGATTATTCTTCAGGGAGACAGCTATGCTGTTTCTATCGCCTGCTTTAGGGGAAGTGCACGTCGGTTCCATCACAAATAACCCGTGAGGTGATCTTTTATGAATACGCAGGATAAGACGCGTATGGATAAAGTTACTGTTGAGTTAACCTTTGATGAGGCGTTAGCATTGACTGGTGTCCGTTTTGGGCAGGATCGTCAGATTGGAACGGCTGCACGTCAAAAAATCAGAGCCGCTTGCCAAAAGACAATTGATTTTTCACCTGCTGATGGGGTAGACTATGAACAATTAAACTAGTTGGACCCCAATCCAAATATATTGAAAAAGGAATTTCATTTCCGTATCTTCAAGCGGGGGTGGAATTCCTTTTTCCTTGATAACAGAGCATATGGAGGAGTAACATGCGTTTACGCGGAAGAAAAGGAATACGTGAAAGTCTGGAAGAACAGCAAGATCTGGTCATCTTGGAGCCATCACAGTATAAGGGGAATTGGCAGCAGCTTTTTGGTAATGATCGCCCCATTCATGTGGAATTTGGTATGGGTAAAGGGCAATTTATAAGCCAAATGAGCTACCGAAATCCAGAGGTTAACTATATCGGATTTGATATGTATGATGAGCTGGTTCGCCGTGCTACGGAAAAGTCCCGCCTGGCCTGGAGTGATTCAGAGGTTGTTACACCGCCCAATATCAAATTGGCACTGGCAAACATCGAACAGATCGAGAATGTTTTCGAACCAGGGGAAGTAGAACGCATTTATCTGAATTTTAGCGATCCCTGGCCTAAAGCCAAGCATGCTCGCCGTCGTTTGACGCATCCGCGTTTTTTGGACAAGTATCGTCAGCTTTTGAATAGCAGAGGACAAATTCATTTTAAGACGGATTCGGAGACATTGTTTGAGTTTTCTCTGAATTCATTCGCTGACAGCGGTCTGCAAATGACGAATATTTCGTTAAACCTTCATCGTGATGGAATCAATGAGGAGCATGTCATGACGGAATATGAACAAAAGTTCATGGGTAAAGGTATGAATATTCATCGCGTCGAGGTGCTGATTGGTAAAGACGCTTTGGAAGAGTACGGAAAAACACGGCTTGAAAAATACGGAAAGTAAAGCAGAAAACTAAATAAAGTAAACAAGACAGGGTGCTTCCTTTTAGGAAAGCACCCTGTTTGGTTCCAGTATATCCAAAATACTCTGTGCGCTCTGAAGAGGATAATATCGCGCTATATTATGAATGTGCTCCTGTCGCTTGCGAACGATTTCTGGAAAATCGTATAGCAGTCGGTTCATCCATTTAACGACAACATCCAGCGAAGTAATCGGTTCTCCGAAGCCTTGAGCCGTAAAATACTGACAATTTTCCTCCTCCTGTCCAGGGAGAGGCTTGTGAAACAGCATCGGAATCCCTTTGGCCAACCCCTCGGTGCATGTCATTCCGCCGGGTTTGGTAATGAGCAAATTCGATACTTCCATTAATTTGTCGATTTCCCGTGTGAATCCGAAAATATGAATATTTGGATGATTAAACCGGGGATCTAGCTCCATTTTACGACGAATTTTATCATTATGCCCCAAACAAAAAATAAATTGAATCTTTTCTCTCCAATCGGTAAGTGAACGATGTATAAATTCGTCATTCATCAGGCCCCAGCCGCCGCCCATAACAAGTACTGTCGGGATGGGTTTAAGTCCAAATTGTTCTCTGATTTCATCGTGCCCTGGATGTTCCCAAAAATTGGGATGCACCGGAATGCCGGTCACCTGGATTTTTGATACGGGTACTCCACGCGCGCGCAGCTTACGCATGACTTCAGGAGTAGATACAAAGTACCGGTCAACCTCAGGACTAATCCATGTTCCATGTGCATCGTAGTCTGTTATGACGGTACACAGCGGGACATGTAGACCTAAGCGCTTCAAACGTGAAATGACCGCGCTTGGGATGGGGTGAGTACATACCACCAAATCGGGACGAAGCTGCCGAAGAATATTTCGGGTCTGTGTGTAGAACAGACGGTGCAAAGCGAGCGTTGTAAGACGGTTTAATGATTTTTTGTATTGATGACGGTAAACCAATCCGACTAGGCGAGGCTGCGATACAACAGTCTTCTTGTATGCTGTAATAATGAGCGGGGCCATTCTCGGATTCAAAAAGCTCCCCAGCTCCAGCACTCTTGTCTGCACATCCGGAGAAAGCTTCCGCAAGCTGCTTGAGAGCGCGTAGGCAGCTTGAGTATGTCCGGCACCGAAACCTTCCGATAATAATAACACTCGTTTTTTAGCCACTCTCATTTCACCTGTTCCTGCTGGGATGTTCTCAATCATACCATATCGGCTTTAAGGCCAGAATGCAACCGTTCCTATTGCTGCAGACGTTCCGATGACTGCTCCTGCAAGTACATCCGTGGGATAGTGAAGCCCCAGATAAATTCGAGAAAAACCTACAATTATCGCTACAGGCAACAGCAACAGTGCTAGCATGGGTGACTGCAGCATAAAAGGAACGGTAGCCGAAAAAATTGCGGTCGTGTGTCCTGAGGGAAAAGAATGATCCGACAGGGGATTGCGAAATGTATTCGTACCTGGTAACGCCAAGTACGGACGTATCCGCGGATACAGCTTTTTAACGATAGCCACGGGGATGTGACTGACCGCAAGAGCGATAGCTCCTTTCATGCCGGAATCTTTCCATGGATACGGAGCGAGCCACCAGATAAGAAGCGTAGAGGCTATAGTAAAGGTAGCGCCGCCTAAATGTGTGAGATAGTACAGCCAAAAGTTCAAAAAACGGTTGTGTAAGCGCCCGTTGATCCATTTGAACAATCGCTGCTCCAGATTTACAAGTTTTACGACTAGACGTTGCATTTGGTTTCCTCCGGTTGCCGGTTCAGGTCTGTCGGCAAATATTTTGAATCAATTTGACAGAATCAGATCTAAGTAATTATTCTCTTGCTCTCATCATATTTTTAAACGCTGTTCATTTCAAGAATCACCACTTATCTGGTTCAATTCTACACAAAAATGTTAATGGAATATAAGCAGTATTGTATAACTTTCTTTGCGTTCATCCGTCTAATAAGATAGAGTGATTAGAAGTGGTTGCTAATTGGCCCACAAAAAGGAGGGACCAAAGAAATAAAAAGTTAGCAAATGGATGAAAATAAGACCTAAGCGTCATGAATGAAAGGTCCAGCGCCGCATTCTCGGTTCAAACGGGAATTTGTCGCGTTTTTTTGCTGCTGAGACCCGTTTAGGGGCTTTGACAAAAGATTGAAAACCAACGAAAATCGTAATGGCATTCCTGTGTCAGCCAAAAGGGGGCTGCGCAGAGCCGAAAGAAGAAAGCAAGGGTCGGGTCAAAACTACAGAAAAGGCGCACAAAGCGCCGCAACTTGCGCTACACAGATAGAAAACAGACAAACGCAAGATTTTTAAAGGGGTATAAAAAGGGGGTAACAAGAGATCATGTTAGACGCTATTTTTGTGACGCTCCAGATTATACTGGCGTTGATCGCAGTCTATCAGTTTGCATTCTCCTTGTTCGGATTGGTTCGCAAGAAAAGGAAAGAGCAGGCGGCTCCAGAAAAATCATTTGCCATTTTAGTCGCTGCCCACAATGAAGAACAAGTTGTCGGAGCATTGATGGAAAATCTCAAGCAGCTTGACTATCCAAAGGAGCTGTACGACGTATTCGTAATCTGTGATAACTGCACAGATAAGACAGCGGACATCGTTCGTGCTCACGGCATGAATGCATGTGAACGTACGAATCCGAATTTGCGTGGTAAAGGCTATGCTATTGAGTGGATGCTCAAGGAGCTATGGGCTATGCCGCGTCAATATGATGCCATTGTCATGTTTGATGCTGACAATTTGGCGCATACCAATTTCTTGAGCGAAATGAACAATGACTTGTGCTCAGGCGCCCGTGTTATCCAGGGATACATTGATACTAAGAATCCTGAGGACTCTTGGATCACAGCCGCATACGGGGTATCTTATTGGTACATCAACCGTTTGTGGCAGTTGTCACGTCACAACCTGAATATGGCTAATTTCCTCGGTGGTACAGGCATGTGCTTTGAAACAAATCTGCTCAAGGAAATGGGCTGGGGTGCAACAAGTCTGGTAGAGGATTTGGAATTCACTATGCGTTGTACACAACGCAACGTATATCCAAGATTTAATTACGATGCCAAGGTTTATGATGAGAAGCCGTTGACGTTCAAAGCTTCGTCCAGACAGCGTCTGCGCTGGATGCAAGGTCACTTTACGGTTGCTCGTCGTTATTTCTTCCCGTTGCTGTGGCAGAGTATCAAGCATAGAAGCCTGATTAAATTCGATATGGCTCTTTATGGTCTAAACGTGTATATCGTACTGTTTACCTTCTTGATGACAGTAGCGATGTGGGTAGATATTGCATTATTTGGTGGACCCAATATTGAAAATATCTACGTGCAATTCCCTGCTTGGACCGGTTTTGTGGCTGTGGGGCTGAATATTGTTACCTTTTTGATCGCGATGATCTTGGAAAAGGTCACGTTCAAAAAAGTATATTTGTACTTGCTGCTGTTCCCGGTCTATCTGATTTCGTGGTATCCGATTACGTTCTATGCGTTCTTTACACAGAACAACAAGCAATGGAGTCACACCCAGCATACGCGTGTTGTTCGTCTGGAAGAGGTTCAGAGCAAGCAAGGTTAATGGACGATAAAGTAAAACTTTGTGTCCTACAGAGGCTGGGCTTCAACTGTTTTTATAAAAGTGTTGACGACTCAGTAGTAACATGATATGATATTCGAGTATGTTAATTGAAAAGTATGGATTAACAAGTAGAAGGACCGACTTCTCACCTGTCCGGTATTGCCGGCTGGTCATGATCCAATGATTTGTGAATTGAACTTTCATGATGAATTGAGTATCAGACAGGGATGTCGGCTGCATAGTCGTCATCCCTTTTTTGTGCTTAAACACAATACAACAATAACAGGTTCTGGAGGTGGAGGGTTATTAGTAAGGAACATATGATCAATGATGAGATTCGAGTGAGAGAAGTGCGTCTAGTTGGTGCAAACGGGGAACAAATCGGGATTAAACCGACTCGTGAAGCTTTGCAAATGGCGATTGACGCAAACTTGGATCTCGTGAACGTGGCGCCTCAAGCGAAGCCGCCCGTGTGTCGGATTATGGATTACGGAAAATTCCGCTATGAGCAACAAAAGAAAGAAAAGGAAGCCCGTAAAAACCAGAAGATCGTTGACATCAAAGAGGTATGGTTCCGTTCCAACATCGAGGAACATGACTACCAAACCAAGTTTCGCAATGTGGTGAAGTTCCTGAATGAAGGGGACAAGGTGAAATGCTCTGTTCGTTTCCGTGGTCGCGAAATTACCCATGCTAATGTGGGTCAAAAAATTCTCGAACGTGTGAAAACGGAAGTTGCTGATCTTTGTACCGTGGAGCGCCAACCCAAGCTCGAAGGACGCAGCATGATTATGATATTGGCTCCAAAGAGTCAATGACAAATTAAGGAGGAAGTTCAATGCCAAAAATGAAAACACATAGCAGCCTTAAAGGCCGCTTCAAAATTACCGGTACTGGTAAAGTAACGCGTTACAAAGCTTACAGAAACCACTTGCTTTCCCACAAATCCAAACGTGCAAAACGCGTTCTGGGTACTAACCCTGAGATGGCACCTGGGGACGTTAGACGTTTGAAACAAGGTCTTGCTAACCTGAAATAGCATAAGCACGGCAATAAATAAAGTATAAACATTATTTGGGAGGTCTTTTGATATGGCAAGAGTAAAGGGCGGATTCGTCGTTCGTCGTCGTCATAAAAAAGTATTGAAGCTTGCTAAAGGTTATTTTGGTTCCAAACACCGCATTTTTAAAACAGCTAACGAGCAGGTAATGAAATCGCTTGTTTACGCATACCGTGACCGTCGTCAGACGAAACGTAACTTCCGCAGACTGTGGATCGTGCGTATCAACGCAGCAGCTCGTTTGAATGGTTTGTCTTACAGCAAATTGATGCACGGTCTGAAATTGGCTGGTGTAGACATTAACCGTAAAATCTTGGCTGATCTTGCAGTCAATGATATTAATGCATTCAACTCTTTGGCAACTGTTGCTAAAGGCAAAATCAACGCTTAATTAAGGCGTGAAAACCGCGAAAGTGGTAACAAAGGTGTCCCGAGCAGTACGCTGTGTAGGGACGCCTTTTTTTGTACATACTTAACATTAAAAAAGACTTCATTTTCTTCAAAATACGAATAAATATGACGTATGATGATAGAATGTATGGTTTTTTCAACTTTGTAACGCTTACATTTTTAGAATTCTAAAAAAAATTGACCCAAGGTTATTAATTGTCTAGATTTTAGCCGATCATAATTGTATAATCTCTAAAGTAAGTCTTCTGTACGATCTGTCTCGTCAGTAAATGACATGAAAATGAAATACATTTTCTAAAGAAAAGAGACAGTCCAGGGATCTAACACTAAGGGGGAACAGTATCAGCATGAAGAAATTGTTTAGTATGTCTTTGGTTATGCTGCTGGCGATCTCGGTCATTCTCGCAGGCTGCGGTAACAAAAATCAAGGTGCTTCCAACGCAAATGGTGGAGAAGCAGGCGGTTCTGCCAAAACATCAAATGTCCAACTTGGCATGGTTACAGATGTGGGCGGAGTAAACGACAAATCGTTTAACCAATCTGCTTGGGAGGCACTTCAAGCTATTGAGAAAGAATCAGGCGTTAAAGTTAAATACCTGCAAAGTAAATCCGACCAAGATTATATTCCTAACCTGAACCAATTCGTTAAAGGTGATTTTAACCTGACTTGGGGTATCGGTTTTAATCTGGCGAATGCGATTGGACAAGTAGCAAAAGACAATCCGAACAAAAATTTGGCGATCATTGACAGTGTTGTGGATGCGCCTAATGTCAAATCGGTTGTATTTGCTGAAAATGAAGGTTCCTTCCTGGTAGGGGTTGTAGCTGGTAAGCTTACTAAAACAAACAAAATTGGTTTTGTGGGTGGACAAGACAGCCCGTTGATCAAACGTTTTGAAAAAGGGTTTGAAGCAGGGATTAAGGCTGTAAATCCAAAAGCACAACTGATTGTGAACTATACGGGTGCGTTTGATAAGCCGGATTTAGGTAAAGCTGCAGCAGCAACGATCTACAACGATGGTGCAGATATTATTTTCCATGCAGCTGGCGGATCAGGAACAGGCGTATTTAACGAAGCACTTGCACGTAAGCAGCAAGGTCAGCAAGTATGGGTTATCGGCGTAGATAAAGACCAATCCCTTGAGTTTGGTGATGAAGTAACATTAACGTCGATGGTAAAACGCGTAGATGAAGCAGTAAAACGCGTATCCCAAGAAGTAATTGACGGTAAGTTTAAGGGCGGTGTCGAAACACTGGCTCTGAAGGATAACGGAATTGGTTTGGCAGATACATCTACGAAAAACGTTCCTAAAGACGTGCTTGATCTTGTAGAACAATACAAGCAAAAAATCATTAAAGGCGAAATTACAGTTCCTTCGAAATAAGTTAGGTGAAGAACATAAAGGTGGCGACAAGGCTGGTTCATAAGACTAGCCTTGTTCTTACGTCTGGAGTTATAAGATTATAACGGTCAAAATCAGCTCATTGGAGCACATACTATAAAGTGTATAAGGGTGATCTCATGGATGCAGCGACCCCCGTCGTTGAGTTAAAGCAAATTACAAAACGATTCCCCGGCATCGTTGCCAACGACTCCATCAGCATCAAGCTGCATAAAGGAGAAATTCACGCCCTTTTGGGTGAGAATGGCGCGGGCAAATCTACGCTTATGAATATTCTTTTCGGACTGTATCAGCCGGATGAAGGGACCATTGAAATGGGAGGGAACCCCGTACAGATTGATAGTCCAAATAAGGCAATTGATCTGGGGATCGGCATGGTGCATCAGCATTTTAAGCTCGTACAGCCGTTTACCGTAACCGAAAATATTGTCCTTGGGTCGGAGCCACGTAAGGGTCTGAAAATCAATTATAAAAAGGCTGCCGCAGAAGTACAGCGGTTGTCTGAACAATACGGACTTCAGGTAAATCCGAATGCCAAAATTGAGGATATATCTGTTGGTATGCAACAGCGTGTGGAAATTATCAAAACGCTTTATCGCGGTGCAGATATTCTAATTTTTGATGAGCCAACAGCGGTGCTGACACCACAGGAAATCTCTGAGTTGCTGGACATTATGAAGCGCTTAGTAGCTGAAGGCAAATCAATTATTCTTATCACTCATAAACTCAAAGAAATTATGCAAATTGCAGATACGGTTACGATTATTCGCCGAGGTAAAGTTATTGACACGGTCAAAACATCTGAAACAACACCAAATGAGTTGGCTGAGAAAATGGTGGGCCGTCGTGTGTCCTTTAAAGTGGATAAGAAGCTTGCTCAACCAGGACAAACTGTACTGGAAATGAACAAAGTAATTTCTAAAAACAAGGATGGCATTCATGTTCTGAATGAATTGAACCTGCAGGTCAAGGCCGGCGAGATTTTGGGGATTGCCGGAGTAGACGGCAATGGACAGAGTGAGCTAATAGAAGCTTTGACAGGCTTGCGCAAGGTGGATAGCGGGAGTATCCGTTTGCTCGGAACAGAACTGGCAAATCAGCCACCGCGCAAAATTTCAGAGGCAGGCGTTTCACATATACCAGAGGATCGCCATAAGCATGGGTTGGTGCTCGATTTTTCCATGAGTGAAAATATGGTGCTGGAGACGTATTATCAGGCTCCTTACAGTAAAAACGGCTTCTTGAACAAGGACGCTATAGAAAAACAGGCAAAAAGTCTTATTGAGAAGTTTGATGTTAGAACACCAGATATTCATACCAAGGCAAGATCGCTATCTGGTGGAAATCAGCAAAAGGCAATCATAGCGCGTGAAATTGATAAAAACCCAGACCTTCTCATTGCGGCGCAGCCTACACGCGGGCTGGATGTTGGAGCTATTGAATTTGTCCAGAAACAATTGATTGCTCAGCGGGATCAAGGTAAAGCGGTACTGCTCATTTCTTTTGAGCTGGACGAGATTATGAATGTATCCGATCGAATTGCTGTTATTTATGAGGGTAAGATTGTCGGGGAAGTGCTGCCTGAAGAAACGAATGACCAGGAACTGGGGCTAATGATGGCAGGAAGTGCAGTGAAGAAAGGAGTAGAGAATGGCTAACCTATTGAAAATATTCACAAAAGACTCCTTTGTTCTGGCTCTGGTCTCTATTATTCTAGGCCTCATTCTGGGTGCTATCGTGATGTTGATTGGCGGGTATGATCCTATTGTGGCTTATTCCGCTTTGTTTAGCCGTGTGTACGGAGATTCCTACAATTTTGGCGAAGCGATCCGTGAGATGACACCGTTGATTTTAACAGGCTTGGCATTTGCTTTTGCGGCTCGTGCCGGGTTGTTTAACATCGGTGGCGAAGGTCAGTTTTTGGTCGGTATGACAGCTGCTTCGATTGTAGGTATCAAACTTCATGGGCTGCCTGCTATCCTTCATGCACCGCTTGCTGTGATCGCAGGAGCTGTTTTCGGAGGCTTGTGGGCTGCGATTGCTGGCTATTTGAAGGCCAAGCGAGGCGTGAACGAAGTTATTACATGTATTATGATGAACTGGATCGGTCTGTATTTGGCTAATTTGGTGATTAATCAGTTCGCACTTATGGAAGGCGAAAATCGCTCTGTGGATATCCAACCTTCCGCTTCTATTTCCATTGATTGGCTGTCCCAGATGATGGGGAATGCTCGAGTTCATTGGGGCACAGTTATTGCTGTGCTGGCGGCAGTGTTTTTCTATATTTTCATGTGGAAAACAAAGCAGGGCTATGAGCTTCGCGCTGTCGGATTTAATCAGGATGCATCCCGCTATGCAGGTATGAATGTAAATCGTAATATCATAAAAGCGATGTTTATTAGTGGTGTTTTTGCCGGATTGGCTGGTGCCTTTGAGGTGCTGGGGGTTTTCCATTATCAATCTGTCATGGCAGGATCACCAGGAACCGGCTTTGACGGTATCGCTGTGTCTTTGATCGGGATGAATAATCCGTTCGGTGTGTTGCTCGGTTCTGTTTTGTTCGGAACGCTCACGTATGGTTCTGCGGGGATGAGCTTTAGCGCGGATGTACCGCCAGAAATTATCCGGGTAGTTATTGGCTCGATTATTTTCTTCATTGCGGCCCAAGGTATTGTGCGTTGGGTTGTGAAGCCGCTCTACTCCAAGCGGAAGAAAGAGAAGGTGTTGTAAAATGAGTTGGTTAACACTTGGTGAATTAATCCATACAACGCTCGTTTTTGCGACGGCGATTATTTTTGCGTCTCTTGGCGGAGTTTTTTCGGAAAAATCCGGTGTAACGAATCTTGGACTGGAAGGTCTTATGGTGTTTGGCGCGTTTGCGGCAGGTGTGGGCGGATTTTATGCTGAGCAAGCAGGATTAGGTGGCACCTCTGCGGCTTGGGTAGGTATGCTGTCAGCTGCGGTGTTCGGTATTCTGGTTTCGCTAATTCATGCTGTAGCCTCTATTACATTCAAGGCTGATCAGGTAATCAGCGGGATTGTCATTAACTTCTTGGCAGCAGGTAGTACACTGTACATGGTTAAGCTGTTATTTGAGGGTGATGGGGACACCGGTCGAATTCAAGGTTTTAACGAGATATCCATTCCTTATCTTGTGGATATTCCGATTGCAGGAAAAGCATTCTTCCAAGCCTATCCAACGACATATCTAGCTATTCTATTAGTTATTATCGGCTACTTTACTTTGTATAAAACTCCGTTTGGCTTGCGTTTGCGTTCAGTAGGGGAGCATCCGGGTGCAGCCGATACAGTGGGGATCAAAGTCAATCGCCTTCGTTACATCGGTGTTATGATTAGTGGTGCGTTGGCTGGGATTGGTGGAGCTACGATCACTTTGACTACAACCAATATGTTCTCACATAATACCGTTTCAGGGCAGGGCTATATTGCTATTGCGGCTATGATTTTCGGTAAATGGAATCCGCTCGGTGCTTTTGGAGCGGCAGTGTTTTTCGGTTTTTCACAAGCCATTCGCAACTATGTGCAGTTGTTTGCATGGTCGCAAAGTATTCCCCAGGAAATTATTTTTATGTTGCCGTATCTCCTGACAATTATTGTGCTGGTAGCGGCAGTTGGACGTTCACGCGCTCCGGCCGCTTTGGGTCAACTGTATGATCCAAGCAAGCGTTAATGACTCATAGACAACTGAATGTTTTTAAATACACATATTGGTGTATATGAAAATCTGGTATCTGCATGTGCAGGTACCAGATTTTTTTACATTGTGCAGGCATTTAAACATACGCTTATGGCTTGAATGGAATAGACTGTGCTATGCAGATTGGACGGACGCTCGGCCCCTGTCAGCTCCAGTCTATTTTGTGGTGGTGGTGAGCTATCAAGGAGCCGTTCAATCTGTCCATCCGTTGAGAAAGAAGGAGGAAATACGATGAAACAGGCAGTAACCAGAAAGCAGGTGGAGAAGCTTGTCGGCAAAGTCATCTTCGCTACACGTAAGGATGGCTCTCGAGTCAGTGGCAAGCTGATTCGCATTTCGGGTAACCGACTGATTCTCCAACCAAACCGTAAGAAAAAAGTAAACACGAAAGCGATTATTCCTCTGGTGCTTTTTGATTTGCTGGCCATTGGCACAGCTCCATACGTGGGTGCCTACGGTGGCTACGGTCCAGGTTATGGAGGACCAGGTTATGGAGGTCCAGGATATGGTCCGCAATATGGACCGTACACAGACGGGGGCTACCCCGGGGTAGGCAATCCTTTTTACCCTAACTTTTTTTAGTTTTACAAAATCCTGAGCCCGAAAACCATACTTTTCACAGTGACTTTTCGAGTTCGTGACATCGGCTTAGAGCCACGTATCGTAGCATATGATATTGATGACGTAGATAAAAATGGATCCCTCGCACATTGTCTTCGTCCACCATCACTTTAGCCCGCTTGCAACGTCGCAATCGGCCATATTGCTCGGCATAATCCAGCAACTTTTTTCCGTATCTTTTACCTTGCTGAGCCGAAGAGATTGCGATCAAATCAATGTATAATAGTTCTCCATGCAGCATAACATGAATGAAGCCAACAACCTGTGCATTATCCGGTCTGCAAGCTACAAAAGTGATGCCCCGGTTTAAGCGCCGGGGTAATTCTTTACGTATTTGATCCATTTCTTGGGCACTTAAATGCGATAGAGGGACAAGCTCTTGCTCGATTAGACGAAAGATCATGTTGTCATCTTGGGCGCATCGTTTGCGAATCATAAACGGGCCTCCTTTTTTACCCTTTTAACAAGATATGTCATGGCTTCGGAGGAGTACAAAGTCTCACTGTGCGGTCTTTTTTATAATATGCGGGTACCTCTTACAAGCGTGCGGCTCAGAGGGGCTTAAGCAGAGAAACATAAATTTTTATGAAATCTGGGTATTGACTATCCCAGATGGGGGACATATAATGTGTCTAAACATTTGAAAGAATGACATGAACACAACGGCAATGAAGAGGACGAAGTGATTAGGGCTCTTTTGTTCAGAGAGTGAGGCATTAGCTGCAAGCTTCACCAAAATCCCTTTTTAACGAGCTCACCTTGGAGCTGTTTTCCTGAAAAGTATTTGGGCCCAATGATATTAACGGTGCGCTGAATCGCCTATTAGGGAAAATCGTACGGTCTACGTTACAGACGCCAGATATGGAGATCCTTTGTGATTTCTGTACCTGCCAAGGTTCGATATTGCGAAATATCGGGCAAACACGGGTGGTACCACGGAAGCTACAGCCTTTCGTCCCTCAGTAACAGCAAGTCTGTTCTAGGGATGAAAGGTTTTTTTGTTTTTACAAATGTCAGCTGTATGTAAATTTTGTAAAGGAGGATGACCAATGAGTGCACAAATTCCTGAAGTTAGGTCAACCGATGAATTACGTCAAAAGTGGATGAAGCCTGAGGTGATTACAGGTTCGGAAATTTTACTCCGTAGCCTTTTGCTGGAGGGAGTAGAGTGTGTCTTTGGATATCCAGGTGGTGCAGTGCTTTATATCTATGATGCCATGTACGGCTTCAAGGATTTCAAGCATGTCCTCACTCGTCATGAGCAGGGAGCTATTCATGCGGCAGATGGTTATGCACGGGCAAGCGGTAAAGTTGGTGTCTGTATCGCGACTTCCGGACCTGGAGCGACAAACCTGGTAACTGGCATAGCGACAGCTTATATGGATTCGGTGCCGTTGGTGGTCATCACGGGTAATGTTGTATCTTCCCTGATCGGTACAGATGCTTTCCAGGAAGCTGATATCACGGGAATTACAATGCCGATTACGAAACACAGCTATCTGGTGAGAGATGTAGAGGATCTGCCGCGAATCATCCATGAGGCATTTCATATTGCCAATACAGGTAGAAAAGGACCAGTACTGATTGATATTCCGAAGGATGTCTCGGCAGCCCAGACGTTGTTTGTTCCACAGACGGAACCTGTGACCATGCGGGGTTACAACCCGAATGTGTTGCCCAACAAAATTCAACTAGACAAGCTGACTCAAGCTATCGCCGAAGCAGAACGTCCATTCATTCTGGCAGGTGGAGGAGTTGTATACTCCGGTGGACATGAAGCACTTTACGAATTTGTTCGTAAAACGGAAATTCCGATTGCAACAACATTGCTTGGTTTGGGAGGATTCCCAAGTGGACATGAACTCTGGACAGGGATGCCGGGAATGCACGGAACATACACTTCTAACCAGGCGATTCAACAGTCGGATTTGCTGATCTGTATCGGTGCCCGCTTTGATGATCGGGTGACAGGCAAGTTGGATGGATTTGCTCCTCAAGCCAAAATCGTACACATTGATATCGATCCTGCTGAAATCGGAAAAAATGTTGCCGCGGATATTCCAATCGTAGGCGACGTGAAGGCAGTATTGGAATTGCTGAATCAGGATGTGAAACGCGCGGATCTGGCAGATGCATGGAGAGCGCAAATTCAGCAATGGAAAGCTGCGAAACCTTTTTCTTATAAGGATTCTGAAACAGTGCTTAAACCACAATGGGTTATTGAATTGTTGGATAAAACGACCAAGGGCGGAGCAATCGTTACGACGGACGTAGGACAGCATCAAATGTGGGCAGCACAGTATTACAAATTCAATCAGCCACGTTCATGGGTCACCTCCGGTGGACTGGGTACGATGGGATTTGGTTTCCCTTCTGCCATCGGCGCTCAGATGGCCAATCCCGACAGATTGGTAATATCGATTAACGGAGACGGCGGCATGCAGATGTGTTCGCAGGAATTAGCCATCTGTGCAATCAATAACATTCCGGTCAAAATCGTAATCATTAATAACCAAGTACTTGGAATGGTTCGCCAATGGCAGGAATTGATCTATAACAATCGGTACAGTCACATTGACCTGGCTGGAAGCCCGGATTTTGTGAAACTGGCCGAAGCATACGGTGTCAAAGGACTGCGTGCTACGAATAAGGAAGAAGCACGTCGGGCTTGGCAGGAGGCGCTTGATACACCCGGACCGGTCGTTGTCGAGTTTGTAGTCAGCAAGGAAGAGAATGTATATCCGATGGTGACACAAGGTTCGACAATTGATCAAATGCTGATGGGGGACGAGTAAAATGACGACAAAAAATACCATTGCTGTACTGGTAAATGATCATCCCGGCGTTTTGCAACGTGTGTCCGGACTGTTTGGTCGCCGTGGCTTCAACATTGAGAGCATAACTGTGGGTCAATCGGAGGAAGCTGGATTATCCCGTATGGTCATTGTGACTGTAGGAGATGAGAACAACCTAGAGCAGATTGAAAAGCAGCTTTACAAGCTGGTTGATGTGATCAAGGTCATCGATCTCAGTTCCAAGCCGATGGTTGCTCGGGAATTGGCAATGATTAAGGTAAAGGCTGAACCGCCTCAGCGACCAGAAATTATGGGCGTGGTAGAAACGTTCAGAGCAGCTGTAATTGATGTTGGAACGACAAGCTTGATTGTTCAGGTCATTGGCGATACTGAAAAAATCGATGCGATGATCGAGTTGTTGAAGCCTTACGGTATTCGCGAGTTGACCCGAACCGGGGTTACAGCTATGATACGTGGAAATGCATAATATAAAGCTTTAACGATTTACCGCTTATAGCGCATTACATCATTAAAGAACCGCCCGCATAAGAGCGGGTGCTCGAAGAGATTTTTAGATACCAATCATGAGGCGAAGTCTCTTGGAGTACCCGCTCATTATGAAGGGTCCAATTAAAAGGAGGAAATTAACCATGGCAGTTACAACGTACTACGAAAAAGATGCAGAACTCAGCGTATTGAAAGGAAAAACAGTGGCCGTTATCGGTTACGGTAGCCAAGGACATGCTCAAGCACAAAACTTGCGTGACAGTGGTGTAAATGTTGTTATTGGTTTGCGTGAAGGCAAATCAGCTGATGTCGCAAGAAACGACGGTTTTGAAGTTCTGAACGTAGCTGATGCAACAAGCCGTGCAGATGTGGTTCAAATTTTGTTGCCTGATGAAACTCAAGCTTCTGTCTACAAAAATGAAATCGAACCTAACCTGAAAAAAGGCGCAGCACTTTTGTTCTCCCATGGTTTCAATGTTCATTTTGGACAAATCGTAGCTCCTAAAGATAGCGATGTATTGCTGGTTGCTCCAAAATCCCCAGGACATATGGTACGTCGTACCTATGTAGAAGGGTTTGGTGTACCGGGGTTGATCGCAATTGAGCAGGACGCAACAGGTCAAGCCAAGGAGATCGGTCTTGCATACGCAAAAGGCATTGGCTGTACACGTGCGGGCGTAATTGAAACCTCCTTCCGTGAAGAAACGGAGACGGACCTGTTCGGTGAGCAGGCGGTATTGTGTGGCGGTGTGAGCGCACTCGTAAAAGCGGGCTTTGAAACATTGACTGAGGCAGGTTATGCTCCTGAGATGGCATACTTCGAATGCTTGCATGAGCTTAAGCTGATCGTTGACCTGATGTATGAAGGTGGATTGGCAACAATGCGTGATTCCATCAGTAATACAGCAGAATATGGCGATTATGTAACTGGACCACGTGTGGTAACAGAAGATACGAAGAAAGCCATGAAGGATGTATTGACTGACATTCAACAAGGTAAATTTGCTCGTGACTTCATCCTTGAAAATCAATCTGGACGTGCATTCCTGACGGCTACTCGTCGCAATGAAGCTAACCATCCAATTGAAGTAGTGGGTGGACAATTGCGTGAAATGATGCATTGGATCAAAAAGTAATAACCTTTTGTACTATAAGCTCGACAACATGAATTATTTATAAATATTAATTACAATGCGGCCCTGCTTATTGCGTGAGCCGCATTGTAATTTAAGGGTCCAAATCCTGAGGAGGTGCGTTAGGTTGCGCAAAATATATATATTTGACACAACGTTGAGAGACGGAGAACAGTCACCTGGCGTGAACTTGAATACTCGTGAGAAAGTAGAGATCGCTCATCAGTTGGAGAAGCTGGGAATCGATCGTATGGAGGCTGGGTTCCCAGCTGCTTCTCCGGGTGATCTCGCGGCTGTTAATGCAGTAGCAAAAGCTGTAAAAAATTCGACTGTTATTGGCCTTTCGCGTGCAAGGGAACAGGATATTGATGCGGTTCGCGAGGCACTTAAGGGAGCACAGGACCCGTGTATCCATATCTTTTTGGCAACCTCTCCAATTCATCGTCAGCATAAGCTGCGCATGGAGAAGGCACAGGTACTGGAAACGGCCCGTGCAGCCATTCGTTATGGATTGAAGTATTTGCCAAAAGTGGAGTTTTCATTGGAGGATGCAGGGCGAACGGAGCTTGATTTTGTGGTTGAAATGGTCACCATGGCTGTACAGGAAGGGGCTTCTGTCGTCAATATTCCAGATACGGTAGGTTACCTAACACCATACGAATACGGAAATATATTCAAACATATCAAGCAAAATGTGGTTGATGTGGAGAAGATTCAATTGAGTGCACATTGCCACAATGACTTGGGAATGGCTACTGCGAATACGCTTGCTGCCATCCTGAACGGTGCAGATCAGATTGAGGGAACGATTAACGGTATCGGTGAACGTGCTGGAAACACGGCCATTGAGGAAATCGCCATGGCACTGGAGACGAGACAGGAATTTTTCCAGGCCAAAACGTCTCTGCAACTGTCTGAAATTGCACGTACGAGCCGTTTGGTTAGCCGTTTGACGGGGATGGTAGTGCCGGGCAACAAGGCGATCGTGGGTGCTAACGCTTTTGCGCACGAATCAGGTATTCACCAAGACGGCATGCTGAAGGAAAAGACGACCTATGAAATTATGACACCGGAAAGTATCGGTCTGAAAGAAAGCAAGCTAGTACTGGGCAAGCATTCAGGGCGTCATGCTTTCCGAGAGCGTTTGGTCGAATTGGGCTACGAATTGAACGAAGAAGAACTGAATCGGGCTTTTGGTCAGTTTAAGGATTTGGCTGATAAGAAGAAGGAAGTATCGGATGATGATATCTTGGCATTGCTGGAAGAAAAATTGGCCGATGCACCTGAAGTCTTCAAGCTGGAAACCATTTTCGTAACTTACGGGAACAAGGCTACGCCTTCCGCACAAGTGCGCCTGGTTAACGATGAAGGTCAGGTAATCGAGACAGAAGCTGAAGGAAATGGTTCAGTCGATGCGATCTATAATGCGATTGACCAAGCCAGCAGCGAGAGTGTTGTACTTTCTGATTACTCCATCAAATCTGTTACCCATGGCAAGGACGCTCTAGGTGAAGTACATGTGGTGCTGACTCAAAACGGAATATCTGTACAGGGACGCGGGGTAAGCACTGATATTTTGGAAGCAAGTGCACGAGCTTATGTGGATGCACTGAATGGTTTGATCGACAAGCGTAAAAATTACAGCAATCGCGTAGATTATAAATCCTAAGTTTATACATGCCTATGAAATGAATATAGACAGGATCGGGTGTTACCGGTCCTGTTTTCTTGTTCTCTGATGGAAAAATCAGCTTATAGGCTGAGCCTATTGAATTGATAGATTCTATATCTTGGTCAAAGCCCTGCTTTATATGTTACAAAGAAGGTATGAGAAATACGGCTGTATGGCTGTATAACAAGAGGAGTGTACGTGATGGCAGACGTTAAAAAGATTGCAGTAATAGCGGGAGACGGAATCGGACCTGAAGTGGTCGCAGAGGCAGAGAAAATTTTGAAACGTACGGAAGAAGTATTTGGCCTTTCATTTGAAACAGAGCATGCGCTGTTCGGCGGGATTGCCATTGATAAGAAAGGGACTCCATTGCCGGAAGAAACACTGGCCGTATGCCAATCTGCAGATGCCGTGCTGTTGGGAGCGGTAGGAGGACCACAATGGGACAACAACCCTAAGGAGCTTCGTCCTGAAACCGGATTGCTCGGTATTCGCAAAGAGCTTGGTCTGTTTTCAAATCTTCGTCCTGCTGTTGTTTTCGATTGTCTTAAGGACGCATCTACTTTGAAACCAGAGGTACTGGAAGGAACGGACTTGATCGTGGTGCGCGAACTGACGGGCGGCATTTATTTCGGTGAGAAGTATAGACGAGAGAGTGCTCAGGGTGAAGAAGCGGTCGATACTTGCGCATATAATGTAACAGAAGTAGAGCGTATTGTTCGTCAATCCTTCGAAATTGCACAAAAACGTCGCAAAAAACTCGCATCGGTGGATAAGGCTAATGTACTGGAAACTTCCCGTCTATGGCGTGAAGTTGTTAACCGGGTCGCTGTAGATTACCCAGATGTCGAGCTTGAGCATGTATTGGTCGATAACTGTGCCATGCAATTGCTGCGTCGTCCATCCAGTTTTGACGTCATTGTAACCGAAAATATGTTTGGTGACATTCTTAGTGATGAAGCAGCTATGCTGACTGGGTCCATCGGTATGCTCTCCTCTGCATCACTGGGAGAAGGCAGCTTCGGTCTGTACGAGCCGGTGCACGGCTCAGCACCTGATATTGCTGGTCGGGGACTGGCGAACCCCATTGCAACGATTTTGTCCGTTGCTTTGATGTTCCGCCTCACCTTTGGGTACGAGAAAGCAGCTGACGCTATCGAGAAGGCGGTAGCTGAAGTACTGGATGCAGGACACCGTACGGCAGATATCGCAGTGGATAAATCACAAGCGATCTCGACAACTCAAATGGGCGATTTGATCGCAGCAGCTATTCGCTAAAGTCCCCGGAAACGTACTTGTTCTGAAAAAAAGCTTCCTATTATATAGTGAGGTTATACAGTATAATTTTATAGCAAATGTTTGACACAGTAGCTCCTGAGTATTCAGGAGCTACTTGCATATCAGAAAGCTGTTGAAATGTGAATAAATTGTGAATTTTTAAACTAGTTTAAAATAATTATAAAAAAGTAATGGTTACAATATTGACTTTGATTTCAGCGAATGATAACATTTATCAAGTAGGTGGTTTATTACAATACAGATGATTGAGGAAAACACAATTGGTGTTTTTCTTACATATTTTAAAGGAGGATTTCACATTATGGCAGAAAGATTGGTAGGAAGACCCGCACCTGATTTTGCATTGGAAACAGTATCTGGAGACGGTCAAGAATTTGGCTCGGTGAAACTTTCCGATTACCGTGGCAAGTGGCTCGTATTTTTCTTCTATCCACTGGATTTCACTTTTGTATGCCCAACAGAAATTACAGCATTGAGCGATGCAGCTGACCAATTCAAAGAGCTGGATACTGAAATTTTGGGTATCAGTGTAGACTCCGTGCACAGCCACAAAGCATGGATCAACACAGCTAAAGAAAACAACGGTCTGGGCAAACTGAACTTCCCGTTGGCTTCTGACATCACGAAAAAAACAGCAAGCGACTATGGTGTTCTGATCGAAGAAGAAGGCGTTGCATTGCGCGGCTTATTCATCATTGATCCAGAAGGCGAACTGAAATATCAAGTGGTTAACCACAATGATGTAGGTCGCAGTGTAGAAGAAACATTGCGTGTACTGCAAGCTTTGCAATCCGGTGGCTTGTGCCCAATGAACTGGAAACCAGGCGATAAAAATCTGTAATATTAGCTTTACAAGTTGAACTTAAACAAGCAAGCCCCCAACAAGCGGTTATTTTACCGTTGTTGGGGGCTTGCTTGCCTGCGCTATGCAGCGGAGATATAGGAACAGCCTGTCTGAATCATGTAATACAGAGTGAAGTAACAAATAATTATGGAAATGTTGTTGTGTTCTGGAGGAATTTTGCCTGATGAAAGCGAATAAGGTATTGTAGAAGATAAACAAGGCAGAACAGGTTTTGTTCAGAGGAGGCTGAGCCCGGATGAGTTATTGCTGTGGAGCAAGCATGGTAGGAACCAAGGGAACGCTGAAGCATTACCGCACCCAAGTCCATAATGTTCCTTTGCTGTTTTGCCCGGTATGTCGTCGCATTGAAGTTCATTATAAAGTCGAAAATGAGTATGAAATTTTAGCTGAGTATGCACATGGAGATGGGGCATCCGAGATTGATTTTCAGGATTATGTCATGGAAGACGATGATACGATATTTGAAAATTGTGTAAATCGTGAGAGTGAAGATGCAGTTGAAATTGTGAAGCGCCAAATTGACATGTCGCTGGATTTATTGACGGTAGCCAAACAAATGAATGATGAGAAATGGCAGGGAGAGCTTAAGAGAAGACTGGCTGTTATGAGTCAAAGACGATCCCGGCTTCAACATAATAAGAGCGGCAGTTGACATCCTACACACCAAAGAAGCTCTCAAATCTGGAGAGCTTCTTTGGTGTGTAGGGCGCTTATTTTTAACTTATTTTTTTATTTTGTAATGTTGCGCAGATATTATGACGAAAGAAAATAAGATAAAAATGTGGATTCGACACTTTTTCCGATTGACTGTGATCCTTAATCTTGTCTATCATAAAATAAGACTCGAATCGAAAAAAATGGTCGGAGTTGATTGAAACTGTTTTTTACACCATTTGAAGGGTGATCGATAGATCCCTTTCTCTTCTTCAAGAATATTACACGTCCGATACGGCCAGTTTATCATTCCGATACAAGGGGGAAGCCTGGCATGATCAGTGAATTCCAAGAAGCCTTGCTTGATACCGTGGGAGCTTGCCCTTCCACACAGATCGCCAATAATAAGTATGAAAATGTACTGGAGAACCTGGATAGTGGTATCATGCTGTTTGACAGTGACGGGGTACTGACCTTTATTAACGTGCAAATGGCGAGATTACTGGAGCTACCACGTAGTTCGCTCGCGGGTCGCAACCTGATGCAAATTTTGCATCATCCTGAGTTAAGTCGGTTTAAGAAGAAGAAAATCATGCGGATTTATAAAGAAACTATCTTTCATAGAAAGCGCTATCATGAGTTGATTGATGAGTATGGTCGGCATTGGTTGATAACAGTGACCTACGGTGATCAGATGGATGGCGATTTTTTGTTTAGTGTAAAGGATGTGTCGGATTATAAGCAGATTGAGCAGACGGCGTATCAAAACGACAAGCTGGCGATGCTAGGACGTATTTCGGCCTCTATCGCCCATGAAATCCGTAACCCGCTTACTGCAATCCGGGGTTTTATTCAATTGCTTCGGCCGCACTTGGTGGAGTTGGGCAGGGATGAGTATGCCCGCATTATTTTAACCGAAATTGATCGTGCGAACGACATTATTTACGAGTTTTTAAATTCGTCCAAGCCTTCGGCTCCGCAAAAAACGGCAGTATCTGTGATGGGACTGTTGAAAGAAGTAGTGATGCTGACAGAAAGCGAGGCGTTGATGAAGGGCTGCCAGATCGCACTGGATGAAAATGATGAACTCATGAAGGTTTCCATTGACGTGAAGCAGATTAAGCAGGTTATCCTCAATATGATTAAAAATGCGATGGATGCCATTGAAAGCATCAGCGGGGAACGAGAGGGATGCATTGATATCCATACCGTGCTTGAGGGCTCTTATGTGCACATTTGCATTGAGGATAACGGCTTAGGTATGGATCACAATACATTGGCGCGTTTATTCGATCCTTTTTTTACAACAAAAGAAAGTGGAACCGGCTTGGGATTGGCTGTGAGCTATCGTATTATCAAAAATCACGGAGGCTTCATTCATGTAGACAGTAAACATGGAAGCGGTACACAATTTAAAATCACACTTCCTGTAGTCTAATATGATGAGATTTTCGCAGAGGGGTCCTGTACATACTATTTCTGTTGTGGTGTGCAGCGTTGGGGTATAGGTATCACCTATTTGAAAAATGTCATCTGAAGCGCATGATCTGAAAAGATGATGCGCTTTTTTGGTACTGTAAGCATGTGCATTTGCATAAATGCGAAAATAAATTCATGAATATAGAACAAAAAAATGATTCACCTTTCACAGATTAAATGCTATTATATACCAGAATACAACATTTTTTTTGATACTATAGACTTAAACAACGGCTTCCAAAGCTGTCAAACGTCTTAGATGATCGGAATCTCCGATATGCAGGGGGCTGAAGAGGCTGAATGAATATACGGCTGGAAGTAAAAAAAACGATAGGCATTGGAATTGCCGCCATAGTTTTATTTGTCTTAGTGCAGTTATTTCACGTAACTTTGAATAAAATATACTCCTATAATGTATTTTTCTTGTTATATCCGATTATAGGATTTGCCTGTGCGGCGATTTGTTTTTCTATTTTTTATCAATCCTGGTCCGTTTTGCTGGAACAGTTAACCTGGCAGAGACTTCTTATTGCCCCAACGTTTTTGGTGGCTGGTCTGCTTTATCTTGTTCATATCGTTTCGTTTAGTTTCGTAAGCCTGACGGACTTTGCTTTGTCTCCGGGCATTTCGTTGTGGCTGCTGTTTGTAAATCGTGCCTTTACCTCGGTCATGCTCTTATTCGTTTGTTCCCTTCCATTTAGAAAGACGAAGTCTGAATACAAGACAGTGGCTTTGTGGGCAGGGATAGGCTGCACGTTGCTGATTCTAGGAGTTATTAAGGCATATGATGCAGGCTTACCGGATCTACGTATACGGTACGAATTAGGTAACCTGGGCTGGACGTTGAATCTGGTTGTCATGATACTGCTGGTACTCACATTTATTTTTGGAGTACGAAAATATCGGAAAGTGCGCCCCGCGGAATTGGGCATGTTGCTTATAGTTCGTGGGATTGGGCTGTGTGTTGTGAGCCAGTTGTTCTATTTATTTGCTGAGCAAATGAGTGATATCAATCATCTTATAGGACTTTTGACTAACGTGATTGCGTTTTATAATCTGTTGAGCGGTCTAGTCCGGCTTATGGTTCTGGTTCCTTATCGGGAAAAACAGGCGGCAGAATCTGAGTTTAATCATATTGCTTATAACGATGATATAACAGGCCTTCCCAATCGCCGTCGTCTTTCCCAGCGCCTGGATAAAATATTGCGCAATTCACTGAAATCTGATGAGACAGTAGCGCTTTTAGTGCTAAATATTGATCGTTTCAAAGCGATTAATGATTCGCTTGGGCATACGGCAGGCAATTATTTGCTGTATGCGGTAGGCGAACGCTTGGGGCATTTTTGCCGCGAAGGGGAAGCGGTCTTTAGCATGGGTGGAGATGAATTTGCCTTTCTTCTAATGGGCTACGAAGATTCAGATGTCATGAGAAATCGTATTGATGATATGGTGAAGCTGTTCGATCAGCCGTTTGATATTAATGGGGAGTCTTATCATGTGATGGTGAGCGTTGGCATAGCTTTGTACCCGTCGGATGCGAATCAGAGCGAACAACTTATTCAACAGGCGGATACTGCTGTACATAGTGCCAAGGAGCAAGGGGTGAATTTTCAGCGGTATGCTAGTGCGATGCAGATGCGAGCGCATGAAAGACTCCAGTTGGAGAATGATTTGCGGCGTGCGCTTGAAAATGAAGAATTTTCATTGGTGTATCAGCCACGTGTCCACCTGCAAAGTGGCGAGCTAACGAGTTTGGAAGCGCTGGTGCGTTGGAATCATCCTCATCGCGGGATGGTGATGCCGGGTGATTTTATTCCAGTAGCTGAAGAAAGTGGCCTGATCGTGCCCTTGGGGGAATGGGTGTTGCGTGAGGCATGTCTCCAAAATAAGCAGTGGCAGGAGCTGGGGTATCCATCGATTCCGATTTCGGTCAATTTATCCATGCGCCAATTCCAGCAAAAAAAGCTGGTTGATGTCATTCGGGGCATTTTGTCCGATACGGGACTGGAGGCACGCTATTTAGAGCTGGAGATTACCGAGAGTATGACTTTTGATAAGGACCGGGCCTTTGAACAGTTGAAAAAAATAAAAGCTATTGGTGTTGCAATCAGTATTGATGATTTTGGAACGGGTTATAGCTCATTGCATTATTTGAAAAATCTTCCGATTGATCGTCTGAAAATTGACCGGTCCTTTGTAAATGAGGTACTGGTTGACAGCAAAAATGCGGCCATTGTATCTACCATTGCCTCTATGGCTCACCATTTAAAGCTGAAGGTTACGGCTGAAGGGGTGGAGAATGAGGAGCAGCTTCAATTTTTGCAGGCGCAGGATTGTCATGAAGGTCAGGGGTATTATTTTAGCCGTCCCATTCCGGCAGAAGTTTTTGAAAAATTGTTTTTACGTAAACCTGTGAATTGGCTGGCTCAGGATGGCGTCTAGTAGGCTTGCATTTTACAAAAAGGTAAGTTATACTAAATAACATCCTGATTCAGTTAGTTGACAAAGGTTTGTGCATGTCATACATAAGAATCAAGATGTTATATAATGCGGGTGTAGTTCAATGGTAGAACTTCAGCCTTCCAAGCTGATAGCGTGGGTTCGATTCCCATCACCCGCTTACGATTTTTAAAATTTCGAAACCCTTGTGACTCAAGGGTTTTTATTTTGTTTGCAATAAGAATATATTTTAGCCGGGATACCAATGGGGGATCCCGGCTTTTTGCGTTCCTATGAACTATTTTCACGCTGATAAATAATACAATATTAAATATTTTTCTTATATGCTATAAATAAACAGATAAAAAGAACTATTTACCATTTTGCGAAAAAAGTATAGTCTCGTAATTGGAATTTAATATAAAAAAAGGATGGTGTAGCTGCGATGAGAAAAATCTCTTTTCTTTTAGCTTTAGCCTTTGTGTTTTTTACTTTTTCAGCAAGTGCTACGTTCGCTGCGACTGATTTCCCAAATACGTCGACGAATGGCATGATTGGTTTTGCTGGACAGGCTAAAAGCGAAACGGGAGCTTCAAAGCCTGCTACAACAGGGGGCAAAAATGGTCAGGTCATCTATATCAATAATCTAAACGAATTGAAAAATCAGCTAGGGGACTCAACACCTAAAATTCTGGTCATCGAAAAGAATATTTCTGCTTCTTCTAAAACCGTGATCAATATTGGTTCCAACAAATCGCTAATCGGCTCTTATGCGCAAAATAAGCTAATCAATATTCATTTGAAAACAACAGCTAACTCGGGAAATGTGATCTTTCAAAATTTAACTTTTGAGCACAGCGCCAGCATTAATGGTAACGATGATATCCAGCTATATCTTACTGCGGGCACAAATTATTGGATTGATCATGTTACTTTTGCAGGTCATAATTATAATGCAAATGGCTCGGATCTGGACAAGCTTTTGTACATAGGGCAATTGGCTGATTATGTAACCATTAGCAACTCCAAATTTGCTAATCATAAATATGGCCTTATTCTGGGTTATCCAGATGACAGCAATAAAAATTATGATGGCATGCCGCATATTACAATTGCTAATAATTATTTTGAAAACTTACTTGTACGCGGTCCAGGTCTGATGAGATATGGATATTTATTCCGAAAATAATTATTTTGGAAAAGGTAGTGAAAAGGGCGGTATTCTGGATGATAAAGCCAATGGTGAATTTAAAGATGTAGGTAGTTTTCCAGCCATCACCAACCAAAAATCGCTTGTGACCCGATGGAATCCGAGCAAGAACTACAGTTATCAAGTTCAAACCCCTGAATATACTAAAGAATTTGTAACTAAGTATGCAGGTTCGTCCAATACAACGTTGGTATTTGGAAAATAAAACTGGTATTGCAAAAATACTGTGATCTGCTATACTGACTGCAAGTAAGTATCCCATAAAAAGGAAGGTAACCATACGTCCGATGAAGTAAGCACACTGATTTTCCCACTCAACTGCACGTTACTGGCAGGCGGCTGCAAGCTGCAACGGGAGAAGTGTGTCTGAAATGAAAGTAGGGACGTATGCGTATATTTCCGAAACGGGATTTGTTTTTTTCGTTCGCGGTGTTATTTTTCATATGCATAAGTTCTGAAATAATTCATAGCAGTCATTCTATTTTCCTGTATGCAAGCCGCAGCCTTCTGCGGCTTTTTTTATTGCTTCCGGTGTAAAAACCGGGCTGGGAAAGGATGATCGTGGTATGAAAACCATTTTGCGAGTTCGCAATGTAGTCAAGGAATGGAACGGGACATCTATATTTGAGAATGTGTCGATGGATGTGACGGAAGGAGAACGGCTCGCGTTGTTTGGGAGAAATGGAGCCGGTAAAACAACGTTATTACGAATATTGCTGGGAGATGAAGCGCCAACCTCCGGTCAAGTAGAACATGATTTGCCCATGGAAGAGCGAGGCTGGCTGAAGCAGCAGGATACAGTGGATAGGTCTCGAACCGCACTGGAGGCCGCACAGCAGGCCAGCCCTCGGCATTGGCGTCTCAAGCAAACGCTGGGAGAGCTGGAAGCTGACCTAGCCAATGCTGGTAAGGATATGGAGCAGCAACTGGAGCGTTACGGCGAGCTGATGGATGAATACGAACGCCTGCAAGGCTTTGCTTGGGAGTCTGAGGTGGAAAAGGCGCTCACCCGAATGGGAATGCCTGCACAGACGTGGTCCATTGCTTATGGTGATCTGAGTGGCGGACAGAAGACGAGAGTACGACTGGCTGGCCTGATGGTCAGGCAGCCCAAGCTGCTGGTACTGGATGAGCCAACCAACCATTTGGATGCCGAAAGTATGCTCTGGCTGGAGCAGTGGCTGTCCTCGTATCCTGGAACACTGCTGTTTGTATCGCATGACAGAGCCTTTTTGGATCAGGTGGCTACGAGTATAGTTGAGCTTACATCCACAGGTATTGAGCGCTATAAAGGTGGTTATAAGGAATATAAAGCGCAGAAGGAGCGGGAACTGCGAGAGCAGGAGGCGAGCTATCGGAAGCAGGAACTGGCGAGACAGGCGCTGGAGGAAACGATTCGAAATTACAGGGAATGGTTTCATCAGGCGTATCGCAGCGCATCCAAGGTTGAAATGGCCATTACGCAGAGCTTTTACAAGGCCAAGGCTAAAAAAAATATTTCCCGTTATCATGCAAAGGAGAAGGAATTGGAGCGACTGGAGGCTAACAGGGTAGAGCAACCACGTGAAGCTCCGTCTTTGCACATGAAATTAAATGACAGCGGGTTTCAGGCTAAATATTTGCTGCGTACTGAGCAGGTTGACTTTAGCTACGACGACCATGTCATCGTGAAAAATCTAAATCTGAACGTTGCACGTGGGGAGCGTTTGGCTGTTCGGGGGCCCAATGGAATTGGTAAAACCACGCTGCTTCGGTTATTAACAGGTCAGCTTGAACCGAAGACGGGAAAAATCACAGCCAACCCACAGTTGAATATCGGGTATTTTTCACAGGAGTTGGAGCAGCTTCCAGAGGATCAGACGTTGCTCGACAGTCTGCTTGCACTCCCAACCATGACCCAAACAAAAGCGAGAACAGTGCTGGGCTGTTTTTTATTTGCCAAAGAGGATGTATTCAAAAGGATCGGAACGCTCAGTATGGGAGAAAAATGCAGGGTAGCTTTTCTGCGTCTGTACTTTAGTGGAGCCAATCTGCTGGTGCTGGATGAACCGACGAATTACTTTGACATTGAAACCCGTGAAATTGTAGAGGACTCTTTACGCCGATATGATGGGGCACTGGTACTCGTCTCGCATGACCGGGAGCTGGTGCGTTGTACGTCAACTCGATTACTCGATATGCAGCCGGGGGGCGGATATGAAATCTACGAGGGGACGGCCGACGAAAAACAAGAAGATGAACGGAGAAGCATCCGAGAGCCCAAGGATCAGGGAGAGCGGGAGGAACGTCTACGATTACAGCTGCGTCTTACCGAACTGATGGGAATGACGGGGACGAGTGAAGCAAATGAGGAGCTCTTGAGCGATATCAGGCGCATTCGTGCCAAGCTGGATCAGTTGAATGATCCCGATATCTGAAGGAATGAAATATAGGCGCTGCTTGCCAAAGTGCAGTAGTTTGCATATAATAATGAACAATAGTTCGTATTTAGAAAATGTCTTGATGGAGAAGAGTAGGCAGTGTCCGATTGAACAGGGAGGAAGCGCCGTAGGATTGAGAGCGTTTCTGCAAATATTGGGCTGTTGAAGTTCGCTCCGGAGCAGTTCCTTGAACCTCAAGCGTCATGTAAATGGCGGTTGTGCAAGTAGGGGATACCGGTTCACGACCGTTACAACGTGCAGAGCGAGATGATGATGCATAGCATGAATGAACCCCCGTACTGATTGCCACAAGGCAACGCGTCGGGTAGCTGAACTTCATTGTCTAACGAGGGTGGTACCACGGTCTTTTCGTCCCTTTTCGGGAGAAAAGACCTTTTTTTGTTGTCTGAAAAGCTGGATATGAAGAAAGGGGACTGAACAGGCGATGAGCGAAACCATCCAAATGAAGGAACATTTGCTGGCCTTGAAGGAAGAAGCACTGGAAGTATTGGAGAAGGTGGAAACACCCAAGGAGCTGGCTGATCTACGAGTTAAATATTCGGGTAAAAAGGGTGCACTGACCGAAATTTTGCGCGGTATGGGCAAGCTGAGTGCGGAAGAGCGTCCAGTTGTTGGCCAGGTAGCCAATGAGGTGCGTGAGGCGATTGAAGAGGTCGTTAACCGTAAGCAGGACGAGTTCACGAAAGCAGAAACGAATGAGCGCCTGCAAGCAGAAAAAATCGACGTTACGTTGCCTGGACGCGCAATGCCGCAAGGCGGGCTCCACCCACTTAACAAAGTGATCGAGCAAATCGAAGATATTTTTACAGGTATGGGATATCGAGTGGCTGAGGGACCACAGGCAGAGACCGATTATTATAACTTCGAAGCTTTGAATCTGCCTAAAAACCACCCGGCACGTGATATGCAGGATTCATTTTACCTGACCGAGGATCTGTTGATGCGTACTCATACGTCACCAGTTCAGATTCGCGCGATGGAGGCGATGAAGGGTGAAACGCCTATTAAGGTGATTTGTCCGGGTACGGTATTCCGACGTGATGATGACGATGCAACGCATTCCTTCCAATTCCACCAAATTGAAGGCCTTGTGATTGGAAAAGACATTCGTATGAGTGATTTGAAAGGAACCTTGCTGCAATTTGCACGCGAAATGTTCGGGGAATCGACCGAAATCCGCTTGCGCCCAAGCTTCTTTCCGTTCACCGAGCCAAGTGCTGAAGTAGACGTGACTTTTGTGAAGAAAAACGGCGAGCGCGTGTGGATTGAAATTTTGGGCTGTGGTATGGTGCATCCGAAAGTGCTGGAAATGGGTGGTTTTGATCCCGAGGTGTACAGTGGCTTTGCATTCGGTATGGGTGTAGAACGGATAGCCATTTTGAAATACGGCATTGACGATATTCGCCATTTTTATAACAGCGATCTGTCGTTCTTGAAGCAGTTTGCGCGTCAATAAACAACTATATCAAGGGAAGTGAACCCATATGAAAGTATCATTCGAGTGGCTGTCCGAGTATGTATCACTGGATCAAGTGAGTGCGGAGGAGCTAGCAGAAAAAATCACCCGTTCGGGCATTGAAATTGATGAAGTTGAACATCGTAACCAAGGAATTACTGGCGTCGTTGTAGGCTATGTCAAAAGCAAGGAAAAGCACCCGGATGCGGATAAGCTGAATGTGTGTATTGTCGATGCGGGTCAGGGAGAAGACCTGCAAATTGTGTGTGGTGCCAAGAACGTGGATGCAGGTCAAAAGGTTCCTGTTGCAGTTGTAGGTGCCAAGCTACCAGGAGATTTTCATATTAAAAAGGCCAAGCTGCGTGGTGTTGTGTCCATGGGCATGATCTGCTCGGCCAAAGAACTGGGCATGAATGATAAGCTATTGCCAAAAGAATTGCAGGAAGGCATTTTGGTGTTGCCAGAGGATGCTGAAATTGGTACGCCAATTACGAAGCTGCTTGCCCTGGATGATCAGGTGCTGGATTTTGATTTGACACCCAACCGCTCGGATTGCCTGAGCATGCATGGAGCTGCATATGAAGTAAGTGCCATTCTAGGACGTGACATTTCGCTCGCTGACCCTGCTAAGGATCTGGTGGAAATTAGCGATGCTGCGGCAGATCACTTGTCCGTTAAGGTAGATACTCCTGAACTGTGCACACACTATGCAGCGCGTTATATCACAGGTGTTAAAGTGGGCCCTTCACCGTTATGGATTCAAAACCGTCTGATGGCGGCAGGTGTTCGTCCGATAAACAATATCGTAGATATTACGAACTACGTTATGCTGGAATATGGTCAGCCGTTGCATGCTTTTGATGCGGATAAGCTGGAAAATGGAAATATTGAGGTGCGACTTGCTCGTGCAGGCGAAACTTTGATTACACTTGACGATCAGGAACGTAAGCTGGAACCGCATATGCTGCTGATCACAGACGGTGTAAAGCCGATTGCATTGGCAGGTGTAATGGGCGGAGCCAACTCTGAGGTTACGGATGCGACGATTAGCATTGCGTTGGAATCTGCGAAGTTTGACGGCGGTACCGTTCGCAAAACATCCCGCCAACTGGGACTGCGTTCGGAAGCAAGTCTGCGTTTTGAAAAAGAGGTTGATCCAGGAGCTGTTATACCTGCTGTAAATCGTGCAGCTGCGCTGATTCAGCGTTATGCAGGGGGCACTGTACACCAGGGCATCGTAGAGTCTGCTTCTGCAAAAGCTAAAAACTACATTATCAAGCTGTCGCTAGATAAAATAAACCGATATTTGGGAACCGAACTGTCCCTGCTTGAGGTGAAGACGATTCTTGGTAGACTTCATTTTGGATGTGGCGATGCAGAACAAGGGGTGCTGGAAGTTGAAGTACCTACACGCCGTGGAGATATTACCATTGATGTGGACTTAATCGAAGAAGTGGCACGTATGTATGGCTATGACAATATCCCAACCACGCCGATTGAAGGTCCAACAACTCCAGGAGCTTTGACGGCATCGCAGTCCCTGCGTCGTTCCTTGCGCAGATTGCTGGCTCATGGTGGCTGGCAGGAGACGATCAGTTACTCTTTTGTGCATCCGCAAAGCACAGCTTTATTTAATGCTCTGACAGAAGGCAGCCATCCGGTACGTTTGGCTATGCCTATGAGCGAAGACCGTAGTGTATTGCGTACAAGCATCATTCCGCAAATGCTGGATACAGCGGTGTACAACATGAATCGGAAGCAAGATAACCTGGCGATTTTTGAGATGGGAACTGTATTCTATACAGAAGAGCAAACATTAACCCGCCAGCCGCAGGAAATTCAAGTGCTGAGTCTGCTGCTGACTGGAGTGCGCCGTGAAAAACAATGGAACATCGGAGCCGAAAAGGTCGACTTCTTTGATATTAAAGGTGCGCTTGAAACAGTGTTCGACTATTTTGGACTAAGTGCCAGCATTCGCTATGTGGCTGACCAGCCGCAAAGCTACCACCCAGGACGTTCCGCTTCGGTATGGCTGGATGTGAACGGAAACTCCCAACGAATCGGTACAGTTGGGCAGATTCATCCTGAACTGCAACAGTCCTATGGGCTGAACGATACGTATGTAGCTGAAATCGCGTTGCAACAGCTCGTTGAGCACGCAAACTCCCATATTCAGTTCAGAGAGCTGGCTCGCTTCCCGTCCGTGGAACGTGACATTGCCCTCGTGGTGAATAAAGACGTTGAGGCAGGTGAACTGCTTCGTGTTATTCACGCTGCAGGCGGAGAACTGTTGCAGGATGCACGGGTGTTTGATGTATTTACAGGCAGCAAGCTTGGTGAAGACAAGAAGAGCGTGGCTATTTCCCTGACCTATCGTCATTGGGAGCATACGTTGACGGATGAAGAGATTAATGCGGCGCATTCTCCTGTCGTTACGTCTCTAGAACAAACTTTTGGAGCGGAATTGAGAAAGTAGCAGGAAATGCGGGAAGCCGTATCGAATCTTAGTGACAGAGGTTCGATACGGCTTTTTGGCCTATCATCATAGAAGCTCTCTACTCTGATATTCACCCGCTGCGGGGAAGCCGGACTAATAAGGTTGAACGCTTCACGGAAGGCGGGTTACCCTAGTACCGGACACACCTTAGAATCAACATACAGTAGTATTGAAGGAGGGCATAATTGTGACTACACCAGATCGTACTCGCGTCACTGTAGAGATCTACGGTACTTCTTATAAACTTGTCGGCAGCAATAGCGATTATATGAAGCAGGTTGCTAATTACGTAGATGAACGTATGCACAGCATTTCTCAAGCACATTCGCGTCTGGATATGCCCCGAATTGCCGTGCTGGCTGCGGTTCATATGGCTGAAGAAGCTGTACAAATTCAGGAGATTCAGAGCCATATGAACCGCTTGGCAGCGGAACGGGCGGAGCTCCGGGGAGATCTGGCCCAACTCCAGACGGCTCTAGGGGAACAACAGCAGAAAAATACAGATATGCACCAAGCCCTTGTTCAATTGAGGGAAGAAAAAGAAACGACGCAGAAGAAACTGGTGGAGACCGAATCTACATCAGCCAAGGAAATTGCCGAACTAAGGGCAAAGCTTGAACAGCAGGAGAAAAAAGCGGCTGAACTTGAAAATGCACAAAAACAAGCTAAGCGTGAATTGGAGGAATCTCGTCAAGAAGCTTCTCGTAAGCTGAAAGAGCAGCAAGAGGCTGCAAATGCGCGTGTCCGGCAGACAGAAGAGCAGTTGAAGAAGGAAATAGCCGAAGCGGCTAAACAGGCTGAAGCTAAGCTTTCCGCTGCGGAAAAGGCTCATCAGGAGCGAAAACGTATAGAGCTGGACAATTTGCGATCTACTTTGCAGCAAGAGCATAGCCAGAAGATAAGCGAATGGCAGATCAAGTGCTCCGGGCTGAATGAGCAGCTGGAGCAGGAACGTAAACAGGCTGAATTGGCTCTAAATGAGGAAAAGCTCCAGCATGAGGAAGCACAGAAACGTGCTGAAGAAGCTGCACTGGAGCAGGAGACTCGGATGGAGGAGCTTCAGGAGCAATTAGAACAAGTACAAGCAGGAAATGCAGAGCTTTCTTCTCGTCTGGAGAAGGCTCGAGAGCAAGCTGTAGCATTGGAGCAACAACAGTCCGAGCTGGAGGCTCAGCTACAAGCACAGCAACAGGCGGCAACAGAGCGGGAGCAGGCAAATACGCTTGCGCGTGAAGAACTGCAAAGCAGATATGATCAGTTGGTGAATGAAGCCAAGGCTACGCAGCAGCAGGCGGCTAAGCTGGAGGAAGAGCAGCGCCGGATGCAGAAGCTGCTGGAGCAAGCTCATGTATCTTCTCGCAAGCTGCAAAGCGAGCTGGCTACGCTGGCTGAAAGTGAGAAGTCATGGAAGAAGCTTGCAGAAGAACGTCAGTTGGCAGCCGATGAGTTGGAGCTTTCCCTGCTGGAAGCGCGTGAACAGAAGGAAGCGACAGAGGAACAACTACAGCAGACTGTGGCTGAGGTTGAGGCTGCTAATGATAAATATGCTTCACAACAGCAACGGCTGGTTCAACTTGAAGCGAAAATCAAGGAGCTGTCGCCTGAGCTGATTCGTGTTCAGGACGAGCTTGAGAAAGCCCAAGTCCGAGAGCAAGAGAGTGCGAAGGCGTATCAATCGCTTCAGGATCAATATGGAAGCATGAAGAGCCGAGCTGGACAGCTGGAGCAACATATTAAGCAACTCCAGCAGGAAAATCATGACCGGCAAAGTGAATTGGAACGTGCTGAGAAGACCTCTGTGGAATGGCAGCTTAAATACGATCAGTTGAAGGCTGAAGCGGAACGTTTGGAAGCTGAAGATGCTGCCCGCAAGGAGGAATTTGCTTCTTGGGAACGGGAAATAGCGGTAACGATTGAACAAAAAGAACAGCTTCAGGAGGAGATTCGTTCCGCGGTTGAAGCTGCCAACACCGCAAAGGCAGAACAGCAGTCCATAGAGCAGGAACGCATGGCCTTGCAGTCTGAGTTAGATGAAGTAGGTCAAAAATATGAAATGGCGGCTCATCAGCTTCGTTTACTACAAGTACAACAGGACGTAGACCGAGAAAATGCAGAGAAGATTTCAACAGAATTGCGTCAACTAAAGGAAGAATACACCAAGCTTCAAACCGAGTATAATGAATGGATTGAGCTTATCGAACAGGATCAGTAGATACGGATTATAAATGTAAGGCAATCCCCGGCTGCTCATGGCCGGGGATTGTTTGTTTATGGTATCGCTAAGAAGTATAAATGACCAAAAGCTGTCCTTTGGCAGATGAATCTGCTTCGGGACAGCTATGCTGGAAGTGTTTGCCGAAATTATTTCCCTTCCTTGCGCCCGGCTTCAAATGGTGTCGATACCGGAATGAACAGATCGATAATCCCGATAACCAATGCAGCGAGCAATGCGCCCATAATCGAAACACTAACATGGGCCACGACATATTGAGCGACCCAGATAACCAGAGCGCTCACTAGAAAACCAACGATACCGCGTCCAAATGGAGAAACGCGTCGACCAAATATCGCCTCGACGATATAGCCAATCAAGGCAATGACAATGGCAAGGATCAGCGCACTCCAAAAGCCGCCTACACTAAATCCGGGAACGATCCAGCTTACGACCATCAGAACCAGAGCGGCAACGATGAAACGTACAATGTGCCCAAGAATGCTCACGGAATAACCTCCTTTGTTTTTTTGAATTAACAGGGTTAGACAAAGGTTAGTGTGTGGCATGAAGAGCTTTCTTATGTGTGAAGCAGAGTTGGCAAATAGCGTAAGTTTGCTGCTTTCGGTATAATATAGATATAAGTGAAAGGAGCAGTGAAGTTGGACTCTAAAATTTTTAAAACCCTTGAATATCAAAAAATTCTAAATAAACTAAGTCACTATGCCCAAACGGCAACGGGACAACAGACAGCCCTTCGATTACAGCCCAGCGATGATTTGGAGCATATCAAGAAATTGCTGAAAGGTACAGATGAGGCCTATGCTGCTGATCGGCTGAAAGGAGTGCCTTCATTTAACGGAGTGGTGGATATCACTCCTACGGTGAAGCGTGCCCGTATTGGAGGAACGTTAAGTCCGCAGGAGTTACATGGTATTCGGACAACGGTTCAAGCTGCACGCCGTATACAGGTGTATGTAACAAGTTTGCATGAGGAAAATCCGGTTGAAACATTGCTGTATTGGAGTGAGCAACTTTCGGAACAAAGAAGTTTGGAAAACTCCATTAAAGGCTGTATTGACGAAAATGCAGAGGTACTGGATTCTGCCAGTACAGAGCTTTCACAAATTCGCCGGGAACTGCGCTCCGGTGAAGTGCGTATTCGTGAAAAGCTGGATTCCATGATTCGTTCCTCAACTGTGTCCAAAATGCTTCAGGATCAGTTGATTACGATTCGTGGAGATCGGTTTGTCATCCCGGTCAAGGCCGAATACCGTTCTTATTTTGGCGGAATTGTGCATGATCAATCCGGGTCTGGCGCAACCTTGTTTATCGAGCCAGAATCCATCGTGGCCATGAACAACAAGCTGAGGGAAACCAGGCTGAGAGAAGAGCGTGAAATTGAAGTCATTTTACAAAAGCTGACCGCACTTGTCGCAGAACAAGCGGATATGTTGCTGTATGATGTGGATATTTTAGGCAATCTTGATTTTATTTTTGCGAAAGCTCGTCTCGCTCGTGAAATGAAGGCAACGCTGCCCTTAATGAATGATCGCGGGTACTTGAAGCTGAAAAAGGGTAGACACCCTCTAATTCCGTTGGAACAGGTCGTTCCCATAGATGTGGAACTGGGTAATTCGTACACCTCCATTATCGTTACCGGACCGAACACAGGGGGGAAAACCGTTACCCTGAAAACTATAGGTCTGCTAAGCTTGATGGCGATGTCTGGACTGTTTGTGCCTGTTGAGGATGAAAGCCAGCTCTGCGTGTTTGATGCAATCTATGCCGATATTGGTGACGAGCAGAGCATTGAGCAAAACTTGAGTACATTTTCCAGTCACATGACCAATATTATTAGCATCTTGAAAAATATGACACCCAAAAGTCTTGTATTGCTTGACGAAGTGGGAGCAGGAACGGACCCGGCAGAAGGTTCAGCCCTGGCTGTATCTATTCTGGAGCATATACATGCTCTGGGTTGCCGCATGGTGGCGACGACTCACTATAGTGAATTGAAGGCGTATGCCTATGAGCGCAAAGGAATTATTAATGCAAGTATGGAGTTTGATGTCGCTACATTAAGCCCGACTTACCGCCTTCTGGTTGGTGTTCCTGGGCGAAGTAACGCTTTTGCTATTGCCGAGCGATTGGGATTACCAGGACGTATATTAGACTATGCCCGTGGTGAGGTAACCGAAGAAGACCAGCGCGTCGAGCACATGATTGCGTCACTGGAGCAGAACCGTTTGACCGCTGAGCAAGAACGGGAAAAAGCAGAGCAGCTGCGTAAGGAAATGGAAGTATTGCGTACACGTCATCAGACCGAGCTAGATAAGCTGGAGTCACAACGGGACCGTATGCTAGAAAAGGCCGAAGACGAAGCAAGAGTTCTCGTGGATAAGGCTCGTAGTGAAGCAGAGAAAATCATTACGGATTTGCGTAAATTGGCTCAGGAAGAGGGAGCCTCGGTTAAGGAGCACAAGCTGATTGCAGCTCGTAGAGAACTGGATGAAGCAGAACCGAAACAACGCAAGAAAAGTACAGTCAAACGTCCGGCGACTCCGCGTACTCGTTCCATCATGGCTGGCGATGAAGTATCAGTTCACAGTCTGAATAAAAAAGGCCATGTGGTTGAACTAACTGGCAGCAAGGAAGCTATCGTTCAACTGGGTATCATGAAAATGAAGGTCAGTCTGGATGATCTGGAGCTGCTGCAACCAGCCCCAACGACTACTCCAAAGGTCCAAAAGCCAGTGACTGGCGTTAAGCGGACACGGGATGATAACGTGCGAAGTGAACTTGACCTTCGGGGGGCAAACGTGGAGGAAGCGCTGATGGAAGTGGACCGCTTCATGGATGAAGCGTTTTTAGCCAATCTGGGTCAGGTATACATTATTCACGGCAAAGGTACGGGGGTCCTGAGAACTGGTATTCAGGAGTACCTTCGCAAGCATAAGCATGTGAAAAGCTACCGTATCGGTAACTACAATGAAGGCGGCACGGGTGTAACGGTTGCTGAATTGGAATAGATATGGGTTGCTGACCGAGAACGCTTGGTAGAACGGGAGGGACGAGGTGAAGATGGCGATTGATGAATTGCTATCACATCCGTTGGGGATGATGCTGGGTTATTTCTCCGTGGCAGTGCTGGAGTTGATTGTATTTTTGTCCTGCTTTGAGCTGGTAACCCGTTATAAATGCTGGGAAGAGATCAAGCGAGGCAATGTTTCGGTAGCCATGGCAACGGGTGGGAAAATGTTTGGTATTTGCAACGTGCTCCGCTTTGCGATGGAGGCTAAATCCAGCGTATATGATACGATGATCTGGTCATTCGTTGGTTTTTTACTGCTACTTGCGGCGTACTTTCTTTTTGAATTTCTGACACCGGTATTTTCTATCGATCAAGAGATTAAAGAAGATAACCGTGCGGTCGGCTTGTTCTCTATGATTATTTCAATATCGTTATCGTATGTGATTGGTGCGAGTGTAACTTGACACATCCTGTATACTAAAGCTTGGTATACGCTTCGGAACGGAAGGATGATAAAGCTTGGAAATGACTATTTGTCCATGGTGTAACATGGAAATTATTTGGGATGAAGAATTAGGACCTGAAGAAGAGTGTCCTTATTGCCATAATGATCTGAAAGGATACTCAGACATAGCCGATGAAGAGGAGTCTGAGTCTGTTTCTCCATCTGTTCACAGACATACGGATGGGCATGAAGATGCGACACACGATCATGCGGTTTCTGTAAGTCCGGCGCTCGGCGCTCATGGAAAAGAAGACCTCAAGGGTTATCGTACATTAAGTATTCAGCTCGGCGATGATGAGGAGCAGGATATTTTATACGAGGCAGAGGATGAAATCGTATCTGAAAAGCCAGCTGATGCACCGTTATTGCAGGATAATGAGCTTCATAAGCTGCCTGTGCTGCATACTTTACAAAAATTCGAAGAAAGCGGTGCGGATCTAATGGCTTATGAGCAAGGTGCTGAACAATTACTCGACAGACAAGATGAGGTTCTTGAATGTTCCCAATGTGGAGAGTATATGCTGCATGCGGGTTCGCAAACCGTAACCAGAGAGGGCTTCGAACCATCGATGTCTCCGGTGCTCGGCAAACCTGTTCTGGACTTGCCGTTCGTCTTGAATGTTTATGTGTGTCCTAGCTGCTTCCATGTTCAGCAGACTTTGTCAGAGAATGACCGACTGCGAATGTTGGAGAAGCTCAGCGGTATTTCCAATAATTAAATGGCAATTCCCCGGATAGGTCCCAACTCAATACGGGCATGTTAAATCAAAGAAATCTTTGAACAAGCTGACTCGTAATAAGCTGATTGGTGATTTTTCCGTTAGGGGGAACTGCATTGAAATCAAACCTGAACGGACAATCCATTCTGCTATTAAGCTTGAATGGATTGTTTGTGTTTGCAGCAGCATTGTCCGGCACATTTCTTAATGTGTATTTGTGGAAAAGCAGGCAGGATTACGCGATGATCGGCTGGTTTAATGTCAGTCAACAAATTGCGCTGGGAATTATGGTCTGGGTAGCTGGAAAGTGGGTCAAAGAACATAATAAAATGAATGCCCTGCGCGTGGGAACCGCATTGTCCGGCTTATTTTATCTCATCGTGTTGTATACAGGACCGCAGGCTGTAAACTACATATGGCCGCTCGGAATGTTGTTGGGTGCAGCCTTAGGTTTATTTTGGCTAGCATTTAATGTCATTTTTTTCGAAGTCACGGATCAGGCAAGCCGTGATCATTTTAACGGATGGGTGGGTCTGCTGGGCTCGTTTTCCGGTATAGTGGGTCCTTGGCTCTCTGGTTGGATTATTGCGCGTATGGAGGATGACGCGGGTTATCGCGTGATATTCAGTATTTCTTTGGCATTTTATGTTGTAGGAGTGGTGTTAAGTTTCTTTCTTCGCAAGCGTAAACCGACAGGAAAGTACAATTGGAAAGAGCCTAAGCAGCGTTTGTCGCAAAAAGGAAGTATGTGGCGTCCGTTGTCGTTATCACTTGTTACACAGGGCATCCGTGAAGGAGTGTTTGCTTTCCTGATTACGCTGCTCGTGTATGTAGTTACTCAACAGGAATGGAAGCTAGCACAGTTTTCACTTATTACATCGGGGGTTTCATTTTTCAGCTTTTGGGCTGTCGGAAAATGGCTCAAGCCACACTATCGCTCGGCTGGTATGTTGTTGGGTGCCGTGCTGTTGGTGGTCGCGCTTTTACCATTATTGTGGCGTATGGAGTATAGCACGCTGCTGATTATGGGGATTGGTACCGCTTTATTCATGCCCTTGTATTTAATTCCTATGATTTCTGCGAGCTTTGATCTAATGGGTACGAGTGAAGGAGATGCTAATCAGAGAGTGGAACTGGTTGTACTGCGCGAACTATGCTTAATGATAGGTCGGTTGACAGGAACACTCGTTTTCTTGGGTGTCCTAAGTATTAGCAAGGCTCCTACGGCGATGATCTGGTTGTTGATTGGACTTGCATTGATGCCAGTAATTGGATGGATTTTTATGCGAAGTGTGCTGAAAATGGAACAAAAAACGAAGCAAAGCAAGTCTCATTCCCATGCACGACGCTTGCACAAGCAAACCGAATAATTGAAAAATTCAATACAAAAGAGCCTCCAAATCCGTTGGTATAGGAAAAGGAGGTCTTTTTGTATCACATTTAAATCATCGGTTCTGTTGTCTCAGGCGAGGGTTTGGTGGGACGGGTCAGAGAAAAAAGCTCCATTTCAGGTCGGTGTGTGCCCGTCAGTTCATCAGCCAATAGCTGTGCGGCCACCATACTCGTAACCGTCCCATTTCCCCCGTAACCCTCCAAAAAGTAGCAGTTAGGAAAACGCGGATGTGGACCAATATACGGCAAGCCGTCGCGAGAAGAGCCGAATACAGCCGCCCAAGCATAATCGATTTGAAATGGGACACCGGGAAAATGCTCCTGTAGTGCTTGCAGCAGCTTTTGCTGTTGGTGTAACAATCTGATTTCACGTTGCTTGGCGTTCAGTACAGGCTCATCCAAACCACCAATGATGATGCGCCCTTCCTGTGTTGAGCGCATATATAGATAAGGACGAGCAGTTTCCCAGATCAGACACTGTTCATGCCATAAAGGCGCCTCTCCGATTGGATTGGTGGCGATAGCGTAAGAGCTTTCTAGCACGGCTCCGCGATCTGTTATAATCTCTTGTGTTTCATAACCTGTTGCAAAAACAACTTTTTTTGCACGGATCATCCGGTCATTGGCATGACAAACGACCTCATTTTCTTTGAATTCAAAATGCTTAGCTTCTGTATGCTCATATAAGCGAACCCCGAGACGGCTGGCAGATTGCAGCAGTCCCTGGGCAAACAAAAATGGATTAACCTCGGCATCTTCGTGCGTATACAAGGCTGCTGGTTTTCGAAATGGAAATCGGGCAGCAACCTGTTGCTCATCCCAGTATTCCACTGGAAATCCAAAACGGGTTAACTGTTTGTATTCTTCCTGCAGCACCTGCACATCCTCTGCAGTACTTGCGTAGTACAGGCTACTGCGGCGAATAAAGGAAGGGTCTCTGTCCAGTGTGGCAGCCAGTTGATCTAGCTGATTCAGAGCATCCCTACACATACGGTAAAACAGTACGCCGTTGGTCTCGCCAAACGTGTTAATAAAAGAGGTTAAAGTCTTGTCATTGCTATATTGCAGCAATCCAGTATTGGCTGAAGAACTTCCATGTACCAACCTTCGCTTGTCAATAAGTACAGTGTCGACCTGTCGTTCTCCCAATAACCGGGAGCAGAGGGATCCACCCATCCCGCCGCCGATGATTAGTACATCACAATTTATATCCTCAGCTAAAGGAGGAAAATCCAGCGTTTGCTCCAAGGTACTCGGCCAATACGTATTCCCGCTTATTAATTCCATATAAATAGCACTCCCCATAGGCAATATGTAGTATCTCTTATGTGTACATAGTATTTCGCCAAACGGACAAGATAACCAGCGTGCAACAAAACATTTAAGGAGGGACAAAAAGACTATGCAATCTATGAACATGCAACCCTTGTCAGGCAAAGAACTGGAGTACATCGTTGACTCCATTTCCAATGAGGAACTCCTGTTAAAACAATGTGCGGCGACAGCAGCGTCTATTCAGCAGCCTGCCATTCAACAAGCCTGTTTGCAACTGGCGAAAACTCATGAGCACCACTTGAATGTACTTTTCAATGCTCTTCAACAACATCAACAGCTTGCTCCTATGCAACCGCAGCAGTAATTACTACAAAAGGAGGTTTGACAGGATGTATTCACAAAACAATATGTCATTTATGCCCGAAGAAGATTTGCTCTATAGCATTCTTGCTGATATGAAACGTACAGTACGCGAGTACACAACAGCGACGACAGAATCCAATTGTCCGTCTGTGCGTCAGATGTTCACCGACCTTACGAATGATACATTGCGTATGCAAGGTGATTTGTATCATCTAATGAGCCAGAACAATATGTACGCCGCCCCAACGAAAGCACTGCGCATTGATTTGGACAAACAGATTCAAGAAGCTCGCAAGACCCAACAGGAATGCCAACAGTTCATTCAGCAGAAGTCATCATCCGCCAGAGCATATGGCCAGCCTATGCATCAAGGCCAGTCTACTCACCAAAGTAACCCTTATTATATGTAAACGGGATTTTCCGTTTTTGAAGCAATTTCCCATAACAGCCGTCCGTCTGCCGGGTTTACCGGGGCGGACGGTTTTTCTTTGCAGGTTTAAAGTGCGTATTGTATGATGTATAGTAATCTCTTTCGATGGAGGCCTTATGTAGAATGACAGAGCTGAATGAATTAAAATTAAAAGTACTGGAATTGTTAAAAGAAGATGCAAGAAGAACACCGACTTTGTTGGCTACTTTGCTGGGGGTTGACGAGCAGGATGTACGCACCTCAATTAAAGAGCTCGAAGATCAACACGTGATTGTCAAGTACGCGGCTGTAGTCAATTGGGACAAAGTCGATGACGAAAAGGTTACCGCTTTGATTGAAGTACAGATTACACCTGAGCGTGGAAGAGGATTTGAAGGGATTGCAGAGCGGATTTATTTGTATCCGCAAGTTAAATCTGTTTATCTCATGTCCGGAGCATACGACTTGCTGGTAGAGGTGGAGGGCCGAAACCTCCGTGAAGTCGCTAATTTTGTGTCGGAGAAACTGTCGCCTATTGACTCGGTTTTGTCTACCAAGACTAATTTTACGCTTAAAAAATACAAGCAGGACGGAATTATCTTTGAGGACCATGAGGAAGATAATCGTCTGATGATTTCGCCGTAAAGGAAGATCATGATGAATCTCAAAACAGAAGCATTTACCGACAGCAACAAAGCCATGAGTTCTTATTTATCCCCATTGGTACGCGAGATCCCATCATCGGGTATTCGTAAGTTTTTTGACCTGGTGGGTGGTAACAAGGACATTATTACCCTGGGGGTAGGCGAACCAGATTTTACAACCCCTTGGCACATGCGGGAAGCCTGTGTCTATTCATTGGAGCGAGGCTTCACCAGCTATACATCTAATGCGGGAACGCCAGAACTGCGTGAAGCGATTAGTGAGTATCTGAATGAGCAATTTGACGTCCGCTATGATCCTAAAAATGAGATTATCGTAACAGTTGGAGGTAGCGAGGCGATTGATCTTGCGTTGCGCGCCTTAATTGTACCTGGTGATGAAATTCTCGTGCCTGAGCCGTGTTATATCTCCTATTCTCCAATCACTTCGATTGGAGGCGGGATTCCGGTCGGCATTGAAACGTTTGCCAAAGACGAGTTTAAGCTGACGGCTGAGGCGCTGGAGGCCAAAATTACACCTAAATCCAAGGTGCTAATTTTATGCTATCCGAGCAACCCGACCGGTGCTACGATGACTTATGAAGATTGGCTTCCGATTGCGGAAATCGTGGAAAAACATGATTTGATCGTCATCTCTGATGAGATATATGCCGAATTGAATTATGGCGATAAGCACGTCAGCTTTGCTTCGGTACCGGGTATGATGGATCGTACGATTCTCGTCAGTGGTTTTTCCAAAGCCTTCGCCATGACTGGCTGGCGTATTGGATATACTTGCGGGCATCCTGATTTGATTGCTGCTATGCTCAAAATCCATCAGTACACCGTCATGTGTGCGCCCTCTATGGGCCAAGTTGCAGCCTTGGAAGGCTTGCGAAATGGTATGGGTGAAAAAGATCGAATGGTAGAAGCCTATAATCAGCGTCGTCGTCTAATGGTTGAGGGATTCCGTGACATTGGTCTGGAATGCCACGAGCCAAGAGGGGCTTTTTACGTTTTCCCGAGTATTCAAAGCACAGGCCTCAGCTCGGATGAATTTGCACAGCGCCTACTGGCAGAGGCCAAAGTTGCGGCTGTACCGGGCAATGTGTTTGGTTTGGGAGGCGAAGGGTATCTTCGTTGCTCATACGCGACTTCTGTCACTCAGCTGACGGAAGCTTTGGATCGAATTGGTCATTTTGTAGAAAAAGTGAAAAAAGAAGGTTAAAATTATTTTTTTATGGGTAATTCATAGAAAATAGTCTTTTATTTCTAAATTTCTATGCTATAATTTGAAATCGGAAGCAGGAAGTTCAATTTTTCAATTACAGGAGGAGTGCTCATGTCATATGTTGGATATAATTCGCCGAGTTCAATAGGATACGACATTTCCCTGGAAGATGAAATTTTGTTCCTGCGCAATGAGATGATGCGGACGTTTCAGGAAGAGCAGTCCTTGACCTCTGATCTTGTCATCGAGATTAGCTGCAAACTAGATTTGAAAATCAATGAATACATGAAGCTGTACGGTACGGAATGCAGAGTGTAACTGTGTGAAGTCACCGTAGCTACGAAGAAGGCCGCAGGGCCTTCTTTTTTTGCGTTCACAACTTATGATATATTAGTGGCATGGAAGAGGGGGCGTACAGATGAAAGCAGGGCTAAAAAGGCTATCGCCATGGATCATCGGAATCATAGCACTTGTACTATTGGCTGGATGTGGGGGGCGAGACAAGGACAGCTTCTCCATATTTATTATGGATAAAGGGGATGCTTCAGTCATTCGTGACGAGCTGGCACAAAAGCTTAAGGATAAGCTGGGCGAACAGGCTCCGACAATCGAGATTTCAGTCAGCCCACTGTATAATCAGCAGAAGCTGGTCGTAGAATATGCGGCCGGAGAACATGATTTGTTTCTTTTGCCGGAAGAGGACATGAAGTTGTATGGACAAAATGGTTCGAATCTACCCTTAGATGATGCCTTTGACAAGAAGACATATGCCCGGGGTGTATTCGAAGGCGGCGTATTTAAGAAAAAGGAGCAAGGGGAAGAAGGAACGGATGTCATCAAGGAAACTCATTTGTACGGAATTCCGGTGGAGCAGATGAAGATGTTTAAGGACCTAAAATATAACTCAAACACATTATTTGCTACCGTACCACCACGCACAAGCAATAAGGAAGAAGCCATCAAGGTGCTGAAAGCACTCACAGAATGATAAAGGGGATAAAATAGTATGGGTATTTATACCAGAACAGGTGATGAAGGACAAACTTCTGTGATCGGCGGTCGAGTGTCCAAAGATGACGACCGTGTGGAGGCGTACGGTACTATTGACGAGCTGAACAGCTTTGTAGGACAAGCGATCAGCTTTGCCGAAGGGGAAAAGTTTGCGGACATTCGGACTCAATTGGAAGAAATACAGCAGGAGCTGTTCGATTGTGGTTCAGATTTGGCGTTTGTTAAAATCAGTGAAAGTAAATATAAGGTCAAAGACGAGCTGGCAGAGCGGCTGGAAGGCTGGATTGATGCATGCCAGGAGGAAAACCCGAAGGTGGAGCGCTTTATTATCCCGGGAGGCAGTACATTATCTTCGACGCTTCATGTTTGCCGCACGGTTTGCCGACGTGCGGAACGCCGTGCTGTTACACTAGGTAAGCACACAGATATCAATCCTGCGGTACGCCGGTATTTGAACCGCCTATCCGATTATTTCTTTGTTGTGGCTCGCACTGCGAATGTACGTCAGGGTGTACCTGATGTCGAATATGTTCGCAGCAAAAAAGTGTTCCGCAAATAAGGAGGCAATCAGGAATTTGTGATGAGCTTGTACTATGAACCTATCGTATATATGATCCCTCCTGAGGAGGAGGGCATGCTGCTGAAGACCATTCTACAAAAACGTATGAACATTTCTCGCAAGCTCATATCCAAACTCAAGCTGACCGAACAGGGGATCATGCTGAACGGGATACGTGTGTATATCAGCGTAAAGGTGAAGTCCGGGGATCGAGTAGAGATCCGCATGGAGCGCGAGCGTTCCGATGATATTTTACCGGAACCCATTCCTTTTGAGATTTTGTTTGAGGATGAACATCTGTTAGTAGTGAACAAGGCGGCGGGGATGATTGTCCATCCGACTCACGGTCATTACACAGGAACGCTGGCGAACGGGGTTGTGCATTATTGGCAGACCAAGGGAGAGCTGTTTCGGTTTCGTCCTGTTCATCGTCTTGATCAGGAGACGACCGGCGTGCTGGTTGTAGCTAAAAATCCGTATGTACACCAGCATATTTCCGAACAGATGATTGCGGGAACGGTGGACAAGCGCTATACAGCTTTGGTGCATGGGCGCCCTGAGCAGCAGGAAGGCAGGGTGGACGGACCGATTGACCGCAACCCGGATAATCCGCATTTGCGTATGGTGACTCCAGATGGTTATCCTGCCCTTACGCTATATAAGCTGGAGGAAGTATGGAGCGAAGGAAGCCGCATCAGTCTAAAATTGGAATCCGGACGTACGCACCAAATTCGGGTTCACATGACATATATCGGATGCCCGTTGATCGGAGACAAAATGTACCGGATTACACCCGATGACGCTGTGCAACGTGAGCGATATGATCAGCTTGATGCCAAGATGCCTCGACAAGCCCTGCATGCTTCAGAATTATCCTTGGTGCATCCTGTGACCGGGGAGCGAATGACGTTTTGTGCTCCTCTACCGGATGATATGATCGGAATGCAAGCGCTATTAATGGCTCAATATCCAGAATAAATATTCAACAAAGATTGAAACCAAATGGAGGTTAATCTAGCGATGAGCCAACTGAAAGTATACCAGTATTCTAAATGCAGCACCTGTCGTAATGCAGTGAAATGGCTGCAAAACAAGGGGCATGAGACGGAACTGATTCCTATTTTTGAACAACCGCCCGGCCCGGAGGAATTGGAAGACTTGATAAAAAAAAGCGGGCTGGAACTGAAAAAGTTTTTCAATACGAGCGGTGAAGTATACAAAGAATTAAAGCTGAAAGATAAGCTTGGAGACATGAGCCGTGAAGAGCAAATTTCGCTTTTGTCCTCGAATGGAAGATTAATTAAACGCCCGATTGTAACTGACGGGAATAAAGTAACCGTAGGATTCAAAGAGGAAACATTTGAGGGGACATGGGGAGCTCAGTAAAGCCCAATTTACCCCCACATTATGTTATACTGTGAGGGTTAAATATTATGATGAATGGGAGCAATACAATCTGTGACACAACGCAATGAACAATCCGTAATGCTGGTTGACGGCATGGCTCTGCTTTTTCGTGCTTATTATGCAACCGCTGCAAACGGTTATATCCGTCGTACAAAAGCTGGAGTACCAACGAACGCCATATATGGTTTTATTCGATATTTTTGGGATGCAGTTCAAACCTTTAATCCTACACATGTCATTTGCTGCTGGGATATGGGTGGAACGACATTCCGTGGGGAACATTTTGCTGCGTATAAGGGCAACCGTGCCGACGCGCCAGATGATTTGATTCCTCAATTTACTTTGATCCGTGAAGTGACGGACAGCCTCGGCATTCCCAACATTGGGGCGGAAGGCTTTGAAGCGGATGATTGTATCGGTACGCTCGCACGTCATTATTCGCAAAATGAGGATATGGATGTCATGATTCTCTCGGGAGATCATGATTTACTTCAATTGGTAGATGAGCGGACACGGGTCATTATTATGAAAAAAGGGCATGGAAATTATATGGTATATACCCCGGAGACCCTGCTGTCAGAAAAAGGGCTTAAGCCAAGCCAAGTGGTCGACCTCAAAGGCTTGATGGGTGATGCAAGTGACAATTACCCGGGAGTACGCGGAATCGGTGAGAAAACTGCCCTCAAGCTGGTGCAGGAGTACGACTCCATTGAAGGCATTCTGGAAAATCTGGATCAATTGACTCCATCGGTTCGTAAAAAGATCGAGAGTGATTTGGATATGCTGCATCTTTCACGCAAACTTGCTAAGATTCACTGTGATGTGCCTGTTGCGTGTGCTTTAGACAGCTGTCTGTTGACGCTGGATCACGTGCAAATTGTCGATAAGTTTGAGCAGCTTGAAATGAAGAGCTTGTGTACGTTGATGGGTGTCGCAACCGGATCATAATGAAGCTGTTAGGCTTGTGCTGTGCATTTCAGGTGGACTAAGTTATATAGGGATGCTGGCGCTTGGTGCGTTAGTGTCCTTATTTGTATACAACTAACTCAGCTTAGGTATATAACCATGTGAAGGATTTTATACAATTGTGATAAGGGGATTGACCTTAGGCTCGTTTCAGGTGAATATAATGGAGAGAGATCATGGAGAGGGGATTACAGCAGCTATGACAGTATTGGGAGCAATTGAGGCAGGCGGTACCAAATTTGTATGTGGAATTGGAAATGAACGAGGAGAAGTATTGGAAAGAGCAAGCTTTCCAACAACGACTCCAGCAGAAACCATGGAGAATGTCATTGCATTTTTTGAAGGCAAGGGGATTGAAGCGCTGGGTGTAGGCTCATTCGGACCGATTGATCCTATCGAAGGCAGTGATACATATGGTTATATTACAACAACGCCAAAGCCGCATTGGGGAAATTATAATCTGATTGGCAAACTGAAGGAGCATTTCGATGTACCTATGGGGTTTGACACGGATGTGAATGGAGCAGCACTGGGTGAGTCCATTTGGGGTGCGGCTAAAGGATTGGACAACTGTCTGTATATTACAATAGGTACAGGCATCGGAGCGGGTGCTTTGGTTGGCGGAAAGCTGGTACATGGATTATCCCACCCGGAAATGGGACATATTTTGGTACGTCGTCATCCAGAAGATCACTATGAGGGCACATGTCCATATCATGGAGATTGTCTGGAAGGACTGGCAGCGGGGCCAGCACTCGAAAAAAGATGGAAGGTTAAAGGGCATGAGCTTTCTGTGGATCACCCGGCCTGGGAAATGGAGGCGCATTATCTGGCCCAGGCTTTAATGAGCTATGTATTAATCCTGTCACCGCAAAAAATTATTATGGGCGGCGGAGTAATGAAGCAGGATCAATTGTTCCCGCTCATTCGTACCAAGCTTCAACAACTTTTAAATGGGTACGTACAGCATCCGAGTCTGACTACAGAAATTGAGCAATATATCGTATCTCCGGGCTTGGGTGACAATGCTGGATTGTGCGGTGCTCTGGCTTTGGCCAAGGAAAAGCTGAATTCTTAGAATTTATGGTTGACGGTACTCCAAGGTCCGGTTATCATATAGGCAACAGCATAGTACGGATCAAAAAGGGAAGCACCTTTCTTGCGAATACGCAGGATAGGTGCTTTTTTTTGCGTTGTGTATTGTGCGAGTCAGTCATTTTAACCTTATGAGGGAGGAAGAACCATGGAGATTGTATTTTTAAACCGCTTGTCCAAACAGAATGAAGAAGGCTGCGAGGACTTTGCGCAGGTATGGATCGGACAACATGAAGGGGGATGGAGTGCAGGCTGGAGCACACATCATGTCCCAGATGAAAGTATAGACGACCTTTGGTATGAAGGCAGTTTGTGGCAGGAATTACTGCATGTATACCGTCATGAGCTGGCACTCAAGATGGCTGAGGGCTACAGGCCTCTAATTCATGGCGTTTTTCATGAGCAAGAAGGATCATCAGGACGTGGACAAACGCTACAAAAGCTGTATTGCTATAGTGATTTGTTTCCGCGTGATGAGGTGTATGAACAATTAACATTGTGGAGACGGCAAAAGGCAGCAACTGAGCGAAAAGCACCTTATTTTATCGCTACGAATCGACTACTTCGACTCATCAGCGTCTATCTTCCTCATACCGAAGAAGAATTGTTAGAACTACCTGGTATGGGCCTGGGTAAGGTGTCGCAATATGGGACGGAGCTATTGGCTATAACGAAACAAAATGATCGGACCACGCCCTTTCCGCTGAACTGGGTAACAGAGACACTTGAAGAAGAAGATTTTTTGTCATGGCTGTACAAGCAAAAAGAAAACCAGTACAGACAGGAACTGAATAAGTTTAGCCTGACTAGAGCGATTATCGAAGGCATTTCGGACGGTCTTTCACTGGAGCATATCGGAATGAAGACAGGCTTGCACCGTCGAGAAATGATTGAAGCTGTGGAGCATTTGGATAGGGATGGAATGGATATGGAGAACCTGATCCGCAAGGAATTGGCACATGTATCAGAGGAGGAGCAGGCAGCCATCTGGTCTGCTTATGCAGAGTTGGGAGATACGCTGCTCAAGCCCATTATGCTAAAAGTGTATGGAGAAGAAAAAGCGACGGAAGCAGGGCTGGATCAAATTTATGAGCGACTGCGACTGATTCGTATACGGTTCCGCCATCAGGAGATACCTGACCGACATGTTGGATAATATAGAGACGATTGAAAGTGTCCTAAAGTAAAAATAAGGTGCAACATAAAAAAAGCAGCAGCGAGTTCCTTATAGGAATCGGCTGCTGCTTTTGATGACCAAGCTTGAAAACCGAAATAATTCAAACCCAATCTTTCTTGCGGAAAATACAGAACATACTGACACCTAGTGCCACCATAATCCCAATGACGACAAAATAACCATAACGTGTATGAAGCTCAGGCATATTATCAAAGTTCATCCCATATATTCCGGTAATGACCGTCAACGGCATAAATACAGTTGTAATGGCGGTAAACACACGCATGATTTCATTAGCACGGTTGGCGATACTTGACTGATAAGCTTCTCTAAGGTTCCCCATCAAGTCGCGATAAGTTTCGAAAGTCTCCGAAATTTTCACAGCATTTTCATAAATGTCGCTAAAATATTTTTGTAGTTGATCGTCGATAAGCCGCAAATCCCGTTTGTTCAGGGTATTGATGACTTCCTTTTGTGGGCCGAGCACTTTTTTTAGCCATAGAATTTCACTGCGCAATCCGATGATTTCGTTCAAGTGCGACTTTTTCGTATGCATTAGAATGTCTTCTTCCAGCTTTTCAATACGAACTTCAATCCGGTCACCAACCAGAAAATAGTTATCAACGATCAAATCGACCAACAGATACATAAAACGGTCAGGCTGGCTAACTTCCTGCTCCCACAGCATAGGCTTGAGAGTACGAAGCTCATTGATTTTCTGCTTGGTCACCGTAATGATAAAATGGCGGCCGAGAAAAATGTTCAAAGCACGCAAAAATATTTCTTCATCATCAAAACGAATACTATTTACAACGATAAAATAATGGCTTTCATAAATTTCAATCTTTGGACGCTGTTCTTCTTCACTCAAACAGTCTTCTACTGCAAGATCATGCATAGAAAATAAGGGCTGAAGCACTGTCAGATCCTCGACATCGGCATCAATCCAATAAAAGCCTTCTGCCGGTGCAGTGAGCGCCATTTCAATTTCTTCGACAGGGGTAAAAACCCCGTTGTTAACCAAACGGATTTTCATATATGTCACTCCTTATGCTCCGTCGTAACGGAAATACGTTTACCTTAAGCATAAGGAATGGACTCAGTTAGCCAGTTAGCCGGTGCGGGTAAGCGTGCATACCATCAAAAGCAGAAGGCTTTTGGAGCATGCGGAGCCTGGCGTCCCGTCTTTCGGCAAGCTGAAGTCATTCCTATGCTGTTGTTCAGGGATCGCCGCCTATTCGGACTCGGGTCGCCTTCCATTCCGGATTCACCTCACATATGTTCTTTTTTAGGTTGCCACAGTATCGAAGAAAACACTCTAATCTACACTGTTGCACCGTATTTTTGCCTATTAGCACTTGTATAGTATAACGCTCGGCCTACGGCCTTTCAAGGGCAAAATCATGGGCTAAATCAACAGCAGTCATATGAGCTTCTGCGAAAGGGGGATATGATTTAACCTATGGAAAAGGTAGACAAAATGTGAATGCAGGGCACAAATTTACAAGTCCATCTTGACGAAGCCCAGCCGATGCATTAAAGTGAACAACAAGAACTTTGTGAACCCAAAATGAATATAGCGAAATCTTATCAAGAGCAGGTGGAGGGACTAGCCCGATGATACCCGGCAACCGGCGATTTTATCGCACGGTGCTAATTCTTGCAGGACTCGCGCTTTGTACAAAGAAGCGTAGCCCTGACAGATGAGAGAGGCGCATATGGATACAAATATGACCTTTCTCTAACCGAGAAAGGTCTTTTTATTATATGCCCGGCATCTCTACCAGACGATTTTCGCACAACTTACCGATCAAGGAGTGAGTTTACATGCCGATTAAAATTCCAGATACACTGCCTGCTAAGGAAGTACTGGAGGGCGAAAATATTTTCGTAATGGACGAAAGCCTGGCTTATCATCAGGATATTCGTCCGTTGCGCATCGCCATTTTGAATTTGATGCCTACGAAGGAAACAACGGAAACCCAACTGTTGCGTCTGGTCGGCAATACGCCGTTACAAGTGGATGTCACGTTGGTGCATATGAAGTCACATGTATCTAAAAATACATCGCAAGAATATTTGAACATGTTTTATAAAACGTTTGATGAGATCAAGAACAGTCGTTTTGACGGCATGATTATTACAGGAGCCCCCGTAGAACAACTTGAGTTTGAAGATGTGACCTACTGGCAGGAGATCCGGCAAATCTTTGAGTGGACGAAAACAAATGTTACTTCGACCATGCATATCTGTTGGGCCTCACAGGCAGGCTTATACCATCATTTCAATGTTCCGAAATACGGGCTCGACACCAAATGCTTTGGGGTATTCCCACACACCGTTATTAAACCTAAAGTGAAACTGCTACGCGGCTTTGATGAACTGTTTTATGCTCCCCACTCTCGGCATACCGAGGTTCGGCGGGAAGATATTGACCATATTGCCGAATTAGAAGTTTTATCCGAATCCGAGGAAGCCGGAGTGTACCTGGTAGCCACGCTTGATGGTAAACAAATTTTTGTAACAGGGCATTCAGAATATGACCCACTTTCGCTGAAATGGGAATACGATCGCGATATAGCCAAAGGACTGGATATTGACGTCCCCAAAAATTATTATCCTAATGATGATCCTGGACGCATACCGCCCTCGATCTGGCGGGCTCATGCCAATTTATTATTTTCAAATTGGCTTAACTATTATGTATACCAAGAAACACCTTATGATATCGGACCTCAGATTTAAAAATGGGTTTGTAGTTTACCCTTATACAGTACCACCTTGCAGTAGCGCAGCAGTATAGTCTTGGACATCCATTTTTGCAGCATATGTTATAGCACCTACTATGGAAGTGAACAGGAGGATTCATATGAGTGAGAAGCAGTGGAGAATCGAAAGCAGATTGGCACAAATCGGTTCAGTAGAGGAGCCAGTAACCGGGGCTGTTAATTACCCGATTTACCAATCTACGGCGTTCCGCCATCCCCGTCTGGGTCAAAGCACAGGGTTTGATTACATTCGGACGATTAATCCCACGCGAAAGGTACTGGAAGAGGCTGCTGCTGCACTTGAATCTGGTGATGCAGGCTTTGCTTGCAGTTCAGGTATGGCAGCGCTGCAAACGGTATTTGCTTTGTTTGGACAGGGAGACCACCTCATTGTATCGCTGGATCTTTATGGCGGGACCTATCGTTTGCTAGAGCGTATTTTATCCAAATTTGGTGTGACCGCAACTTATGTGGATACAAACGATCTCGAAGCACTCCAACAGTCATGTCGACCGAATACCAAAGCCGTATTCATAGAAACGCCTACCAATCCGTTAATGATGATAACTGATATTCAGGCAGTGGCTGCATGGGCATCACAACATGAGTTGCTTACTATTGTAGATAATACGCTGCTAACACCATATTTCCAGCGGCCATTGGAACTAGGTGCGGATATTGTGGTACATAGCGCAACCAAATATTTGGGCGGACACAACGATGTGCTGGCAGGGTTGATTGTAAGCAAAGGAAAAGAGCTGTCAGCTGAAATTTCCTTCCTGCACAATTCCATAGGGGCCGTGCTTTCCCCAAGCGACTGCTATCAGTTGATGAAGGGGATGAAGACGTTAGCGCTACGTATGGATCGACATGAGCATAATGCTACGGTGTTGTCTAATTATTTACTGATGCATCCAGCAGTGGCGGAAGTATTTTACCCGGCGCTTGAGGGCCATCCAGGTCGTGAGATACAAAATAAACAATCCAGCGGAAACACGGGTATTTTCTCTTTCAAAGTAAAGGATGCTCGCTATGTGGAGCCTTTGCTTCGTCATATTAAGCTTATTGCGTTTGCCGAAAGTCTAGGCGGTGTGGAATCGCTAATGACCTATCCTGCTGTGCAGACACATGCGGACATACCAGCAGAAATTCGGGATGCAGTCGGGGTAGATGACAGGTTGCTTCGTTTCTCCGTAGGTATCGAGCATACAGATGACCTGATTGAAGATTTGCGTTCGGCACTGGAAGCGGCACGTCAAGAAGTAGAAGGAGGGGAGCAGTAATGATAGAGGATGCGAGGAAGATCGGAGAGGATCTGGACAAAGGGCGGAAATTCGCAACCAAGCTGCTGCATTTTGGCTCTGAAATTGACAGTGTTACAGGGGCATCGAGTGTCCCGATCTATCAAGCTTCGACCTTTCACCATCATGATATTTTTAATCCCCCACAGCATGATTATAGCCGATCAGGTAATCCGACACGACAAGCTTTGGAGGATTATATCGCCTTATTAGAAGGCGGAGCTTGCGGTTTTGCCTTTGCATCAGGTATGGCTGCCATCTCCACTACATTTATGCTCTTATCCGCTGGTGATCATGTCATTGTTTCGGAGGACGTATATGGAGGAACATATCGACTGCTGACCTCCATCTTGAAACGGATGAATATTGAAACGACCTTCGTTGATATGACGGATCTCAACCTTGTGAAAGAGGCGTTGCAGGAAAATACAAGGGCTGTGTATATGGAAACCCCGTCTAATCCGACCCTCAAAATTACCAATGTAGCTGGAATAACCTCATGGGCAAGGGAAAATGGACTTTTGACGTTATTGGATAATACTTTTATGACACCTTATTATCAACGTCCGATTGAGCAGGGAGTCGATATTGTATTGCACAGTGCGACCAAGTTTTTGGGTGGACACAGCGACGTACTGGCAGGGCTTGCGGTAGCTCGTACTGAGTCGTTGGGGAGACAAATCAAGCAGCTTCAGAATGGATTAGGTACTGTGCTGGCACCGCAAGAGTCTTGGCTGCTCATGCGTGGTATGAAGACACTGGAGGCACGTATGGCTCACAGCGAAAAAAGTGCAGCTAAGCTTGCCAATTGGCTAAACGAGCGCAATGACATTGAAGCGGTATACTATCCGGGCCTGGAAAATCATCCAGGGCGTGTGATTCATGAGAGTCAATCGAGCGGTTATGGTGCAGTGATATCGTTTGATGTGGGTTCGGGTGAACGTGCCAAAGGGATTCTCAGTCGCGTACGGATTCCCATTGTGGCGGTGAGTCTGGGAGCTGTGGAAAGTATTTTGTCGTACCCAGCAATGATGTCACATGCGGCTATGCCGCAAAGTGTACGGTTGGAGCGCGGGATTACAGACGGACTACTTCGTTTCTCCGTAGGTCTGGAGGACATTGATGACCTGATCCGTGATCTGGATGAGGCGCTGAGCTAGAATGTTAGACGCCCATAGCATCTCAACGTTATACGAAGGAAGCAAATAGGTACAGCCCTAAGCAGCAGGTTTCCGGTATTCAGGAGACTTGCTGTTTTCTATATGAAAGACATGATAGACAGTGTGAAAAAAGGCACTTTTCAGTCTAAGTATGGTTCCTTACCAAAAGATATGTTAGTATTATCATTAGGTTTTACTATGCTAAATAGCACAGACAACATACAAGGCTAGTCATGAACATACATTACGGCAGGGTTCGAACGCAGGTTTGTGAAAGCATTCTCGTTCATAAGTCCTGTCTTTCATTTCGTCGCCCTGTGACAGCGAAGGAGGATACACCATGAGTGTAATCGACCATATTTTAGATAAAGCCCTGCGCGGCGAACGCCTGAATTTAGAGGATACCGTTGCTTTGTTCGAATCAGACGAGGTTGAAAAAATAGGTCATGCGGCGAATAAAGTCATGAATCGCATGCATCCCGATCCCATAAAAACCTTCGTCATCGGACGAAATATTAACTATACGAACGTGTGTGACGTATACTGCCGCTTTTGCGCTTTTTACCGCAGACCGGGTTCCGATGAAGGTTATGTTTTGCCGGATGAGGTGATTTTCCAAAAAATTAAGGAAACGCAGGATGTAGGTGGCACCGAAATCTTAATGCAAGGCGGTGTAAATCCAAACCTGCCGTTCAGCTATTATACCGATTTGCTGAAAGCTATTAAGGAACGTTTTCCAGATATTACAATGCACTCCTTCTCACCAGCTGAAATTCACAAAATGAAGGAAAAATCCGGCCTATCCATGGAGGAAACGATCCGAGCCATTCATGAAGCTGGATTGGATTCGCTGCCGGGTGGAGGCGGAGAAATTTTGGATGACCGTACACGCCGCAAAATTAGCCGTCTCAAAGGCTCCTGGCGTGATTGGATGGATGTCATGCAAACAGCTCACAAGGTTGGGATGAACACAACGGCTACCATGGTAATCGGATTTGGCGAGCTGATGGAGGAGCGTGCGCTGCATTTGCTGCGTGTCCGTGATGCTCAGGACGAATGCATTGAAAACAAATATAATTCTGAAGGATTTCTGGCCTTTATTCCTTGGACCTTCCAACCAGACAACACGAATTTGAAGAAAGAACGCCAGACGCCAGAGGAATATTTGAAGACTGTAGCGATCAGTCGTCTTGTTTTGGATAACATCAAGCATATCCAGTCTTCATGGGTAACGATGGGACCGGAAATCGGTAAAAAATCACTGTACTACGGTTGTGATGATTTTGGCAGCACCATGATTGAGGAAAATGTAGTTTCCGCTGCAGGCGCAACGTATAAGGTTAACATCGAATCCATTTTACAGTTGATCCGTGAGACGGGTCACATTCCGGCACAGCGCAATACCCGTTATGATATTATTCGTACTTTTGACAGTGCCAGCAGTATTGAGCATGACTTTATTATGCAAAATTAATATCAGCTAATATCGTACATTACAAAACGCTTATCTTTCACTATCCTATGTACAAGGATAGTGAAGATAAGCGTTTTTGTGCGGAAGAGTGAATACTACAATATCTTTAATCTTTTTTCTATTATGGTTAATATATTTGGGCTTTGCTACGTTTCCCATCGCTTCATATACATGATCTCAGCCTGTGGGTCTGCCATTTGGATGGCCGCCTTAAAGCGCTGCAAATCCAAAAGATGAACACTGTAAATGATGACCATTTGTTCATTTTTATCTGATTCGCTTTTAATCTTGCCCTTTACCTGGGCGGCAGAACCTTCAATAGGTGTGCTGTGTAAACGCAACCTGCGATATATGGCATCTTCGACAGTTGGCTGTTTTTTGCTGACAACACAGACCATGCGTCTCAGACCAGTAAACATCAGCCGAGTCGTTTCATAGGCAGCGAGACAGGATAAGGCGGAATAGAGGGCTGGCTCCCAGCCTAACACAAAACCAGCCGTAATGAGCAGCAGGCCATTACACAACATTACGATCTGTATTAACGGAATTTTCCGATGAATTAGCAACAAAGTGGATGGACGGCCATCGTCAGATTCGCTGAGTCCTAATGAATCAAGCAACCCTCCGTGACGAGCTGTCAGCGCTGCCCCAAGCCCAATACAGATTCCGCCTCCCAAAGCACATACGACCGGATGGCCACTCACTGCCGGAAAAGGCGAGAGAATGATGGCTGAGCCTGAAAAGGCAAACAAGCCGGGGAGTGCGCGAAGCAGCATGGGTTTGTGAGTAGACAAAGAATACAGCAGCATTAGTGGCAAGTTCAAAACAAATAGCAGTAACCCAAAATGCTCCTGTGTATAAAGCGACATGAGTCTGGAGATTCCCGTAACGCCTCCAGCGATCATATCATGCGGATGTAAAAACAATTCCAGACCGACGGATGCCGTAATTCCGCCAATTACCGTATAAAAGACAGGGAACCTGCTCGCATCTCCTGAAGCGGGCTTCACAAGCCGCCTCATAAAGTTTCGGCATGTTTTACAGCGTGCGGCATAGCCTTCCCTCCTATGGATTGTCGTATCCAGCTTTTACAGTTACGCCGATTTGCTTTCTTCCTTTCGTAAGCGAGGGTCCTTAAATTTGAATATTTTGTTTAGCATATTAAAGATAGGCTTTGACTGCTTTGTCAGAAGCGGCCCAAGAATGGCCAATATGAGTACATAGATGGCTGCAAAAGGTTGAACAATATCAAGCAAACCGCCTTCTTTACCCAAGTTGGCCATGATGATCGAAAATTCGCCTCGCGCCACAATAGTCAAACCGATATTTGCGGATGCTTTGGGAGATAAGGACGCCGTACGCCCGGCCAGCATTCCTGCCCAAATGTTACCAAATAGTGTGAGAAGGACTGCTGCCAGCGCAAGCCATATGGCGTTACCTCCTAGGGACAGCGGATCAATGGACAGTCCGAAACTGAAGAAGAACAGAGCACCGAAGAAATCGCGGAAAGGAACAATTAAATGCTCAATCCGTTTGGCGTGTTCCGTTTCGGCCAGTACCAGACCGACCAACAGGGCTCCAATAGCTTCTGCTACATGGATCGTTTCTGAAAAACCAGCCACCAGAAACAGTGAGCCAAAAACAACGAGTCCGAATACCTCATTGGAGCGGATACGGAGAATCCGATTTAGCAGAGGGACGGTCTTTCGACCGATAATAATAACTGCAAGCATAAAGCCAAGTGCGATGAGTGCCGATAGCAGTACACCCCCGAGCGAGGAAGAGTCGCTAAGAACCAATCCGGAGAGGATGGAGATGTAGACGGCGAGGAAAACATCCTCAAACATAATAATACCTAAAATCATTTCTGTTTCAGCATTAGCGGTACGCTTGAGATCGACTAGCACCTTGGCTGCAATCGCACTGGATGATATTGTCGTAATTCCGGCAATAACTAGTGTCTCGGCTACAGGAAAGCCGCTCAGGAAGCCGAGAGCCAGCCCCAGTGTAAAATTGATGCCAATATAAATGGTACCGCCCACAGCAATGGAACGACCTGATTTAATCAACCGACCTACTGAGAACTCCAGCCCTAGATAGAAGAGAAGAAACAGTACTCCGATTCTCCCCATAAAATCAATAAACGGGGCGCTTTCGATAAACCGAAAATCAAAATGCCATAGCTCCATCGCATGAGGTCCAACTGCCATTCCGATCAGAATATAAAAAGGGATGACCGAGAAGCGCAGTTTGGAGGATATCAGCCCCGCTGCAGCGATTAGAGCAATAGCCAATCCAACCTCAAATACCAGATGATCCATCCAATCACCCGCTTCCGTTCATAAGGATTTGTTTAAAGCGTTTCTGCTGGTCACGTTCTCCAACAACAACTACAGTGGCATCATCGCTAATAATCACTTCAGGGCCAGGATTTACATATTTTTTTCCCTTTTTCTCCACAATGGCGATAACCGTGGCACCCGAATTTTGCCTTACATCAAGCTCCCCAATGGATTTGCCTATACTTGCATAGTGGGATTCCACTCTGTACCATTCGATAATAAAATCGTCAAATGTCATCTCTACACTTTCGAGCTGCTTGGGCTTATAAGTCATACCACCGATGATGGAGGCTACTAATCGTGCTTCCTGATCATTCAGGGTCGTCATAGAAATACTTTGTTCCAGATCCTCGTAATCAAAGTGATATAGCTCACGTCTGCCATCATCATGAATAATAATGACAATTCGGTCGCCACTCTCCGCATCAATTCGATACTTAATTCCGATTCCTGGCAAAATAGACTCTCGAATATCCATTTATAAAGCCTCCCGTATAATACGTTTATTTAAGTGAATGATATGGGAAATAAATCACATACTTTGGAAGTGATATGAAAAATTAGATTGCATTAAATTTTAAATAAAAAATGGAAAACTAAATTTTACGCAGTAGATGAATAGGAAAAGTTAGCAAAGAGACATGCAAATATGGTGATATGCATGCTAAAAGGAGGTTAAGCCACATAACTAGAGGTAAATTTGATGGGGAACAAAAACAATTGTTTCTTTAGCTTACAGATGACAGGAATAAAAGGCAGACGTAGCTTAGGAATGCTCATTATCAGCACAAGCGCTATCAGAATGACAAAGGGAAGTGATTTAGCCGCAGCGATCACCAGATGCAGTAATGGGGAGGATTTGCGCACCGCTGGTTTGGAATGATGTTCCAGACCGTGAGAATCCGTTTCTAACGAAGTAACATCAGCATGAAGCATAAGTGAAGATCCCGAAGTAAACTGAAGGGATTGAGTGGTATCTTCCGCGTGAAACGTCACAGGAAGGGACAAAATCTGAACGAGGCTCAATATGACGATCATGAATGTGCGCAGCATGTTCAGCATCGTTGACATCTTATCTCCTCCCTCTTGTGAAAAATTCATATCACTATAACCTTAACATACCCCGCCCTAAATATTCAAACGTCTTTCGGTTTTTACCTAATCACGGTAATTGTTTATAACACGCTTAACGTCTCTTTGAAACCAGATCACCCTCTTTTGCATATGTCTTTTTGTTTCCAGTCGTTCACTTCGTATAACCCTTCAGAGGCCGCCATATACTGAAAGCAGTGATCGAAAGGAGTGAGCCAATGGAACTGTTTACAGTGTGGACCAATACAGACGGAGATCAAGAAACCGACCGTTTTTACGAAGTGGTCAAAAGTAGAACCAAGGGACTACATATGTCACGGCGCGGATTTCGATTCACTTTCAGACAGCTGGACAACAAAGTGGCATGGACCTGCAAGGGCACTGAAAGCAATTCAGCGTTTGAAAGCTTTCTTCCCTGTGTATACAGCATCATGTCTTCGGCCATAGCGGATTATATTATCGAAGTCAGGGAGTGGGGGATTCTCGATCATATTCTCAACAAAGCCTGCTCGTTGCTGGAGAAAGAGGACGTTGAACAAATTCGTAGCATGATTCGCTCACTGTTAAATGATGATGGTCCCCGAGGACGTTTAAAGCGCCATAGTAAGCTGACCACTCTCTTGGAAAAGGACTTTAAGGAGCTTCGTGTAATCAATTTGGAAGGGCTTATTCAATTCAGACTGCATGCGTACAAAAAAGAGCTTGAAGAAATCGTTGACTATGCGATGGAAGAATTCTGGGCAGATCGGCAATACGAAGAATTTATGGGGCTGCTTAAATATTTTGTGTTTTTTCAGGAGAGCAAAGTTCCACTCGTGCATGTACTTCACCAAGGCGGGCATGATTTTACCATTCTCGATAGTGCCATGGTGCCGATACCGACCCCTGATGCGGATGATATTATTGTAGAAATGCCCGGTATTGAACTGGAGATGGAAGTTGAGGATCGAATCGTCAGTACCCTAATTTCAATATCTCCTGCTTCCATTATATTGCACACAGACGATGAGCACACCCCTATTGTGCGAACGCTTCTGCATATTTTTGAAGACAAAGTGAAGCTAAGCAGGCTTTATCCGGGGCAGGATGTTCAAAAATAATTAATAGTCCGTATAAACTCATGGATTTCTGGAAAGCCTTTGCCTCAAGGGGAGGTTTTTTATGAGATCCATGTTGGTATGGAAACGGGTTTTGGGAACCATGTTAATCGCAATCTGTCTGGTATTATCCGGCAATGAGGTTTACGGTCACAAAGAACCGGTCCAGCATAAGAAATGGCAATCCGCACCTGTTATAGCTCCACGCGAAGAGCAGGTTATTACGACCATGACGGTCACGGCAACAGGTTATACAGCAGGGTATGAATCCACTGGCAAACGGCCGAATCATCCCGGTTACGGTATTACGTATTCCGGTGTAAAAGTGCGTCGTGACAAAAATACACTGTCCACGATTGCGGCTGATCCGAAGATGTTTCCTTTGGGCAGCATATTGTACATTCCAGGTTACGGTTACGGGATTGTAGCAGATACAGGTTCAGCGATTAAGGGCAATAAAATTGACTTGTATTTTAAAACAATCCGGCAGGTGTATTCTGAATGGGGCAAGAAAGATGTGGATGTTCAAATCATAAAAAAAGGAAACGGCAAGTGTACCGAAAAAATGATAAAATCGCTGCAAAAGGCGATAGAAACGCATAAGACCATTCCGCCCGAGACACTGGATGCTTCCATATAATCCTTGAATATTGTTTTTCCTGACTTCACATACTATGTTTCGGGATGAGCTTATCCCGCAAACCATACTGGGAGGTCGAGGAATATGCCAAATCAAGGCGGTAGTTCTTTCATGAACAAAGGCTTCAAGGCAAACACAGGAAATCAGTTCAAAGCGGAATTTGCACAAGACGATACGGTAGGCGTTGTTTCTCAAAAGGTGAAGCAGTCTGAACAAAATAAAATTCAAGACAACTTCCAAACACCAAATGAGAAGTATGACGAAGAATTTGCAACAGATCAAGGCGGTACAAGTGCAGTAGCGCAAAAAGTTCAAAACTCCAGTCGCAGCAAAATTCAAAGCAATGCACAAACACCGAACGAAAAGTTCGACGAGAACTTTAACACAAAATAAAAAGCATACTCAACACGAAATGCTCCGGATTGAATTCCGGGGCATTTCGCGTTGAGTAAAAGTGGCTAGATACAATAGGTCTGAGGTTTTATCTCCTTTTTAATTTTTTTTAAGGTGGAATTAAGGTTTAAAGTGCAAAATAAAGTCAGCTAAACAACACCACCTTGAAGCATAGGGTTTGGGAGGAGATATACAATGGACGAATTTAAAAATAATAATTCCGGGCGCCGGAACGACAATGATCAGGTTGATAACGATAAAACAACTCGGCCAAACGATTCAAATGGTTCCTCATATTACTATTCCTATGGCCCTTTCTCCTCAGTGCAGTCGGACGGACAACGCAGGGAAGGGCAGTCGGTGGAGAACGTTGAGATTACGCCACCGCAGGCAGTGAGACCGCTTCCTTCCTCTTATCAACGTGCTATGCCTGAGCAACAGGATGGTTCTGGTCGGAATAGCGGCAACTGGCAATTTAAACCGAATAAGCCCAAATCGCAGGTAAAAACGATTTTGTTATCTTTTTTAGCCGGAATGCTGGTCATTACGGTATTGATGTATACAGCTGACCGAACCAATATGTTCACACCGGAGACAGCGTTGACTTCGGCAGCAGCTGAAAGCGGAGAAACGACGAATTCGGGAACCACTAACTCGTCTCCCAGCGCAGTTCCGGCTGTGATGCCTTCAGGTACGGCTGATGTTCAATCTGTTGTAGCCAAGGCTGGCCCGGCAGTCGTCAAAATTGAAACACTTGCCAAGCAATCAAGTGCTGGAAGTGGCAGACAAAGCAGCCCTTATTACAATGACCCGCTGTATCAATACTTTTTCGGTAACCAGTATGGGGATAGTGGCAGTAGCGGCAACAGTAATGAAAATGAAGGCAGCAACAGTGGACAGCTGACTCCGCTGGGTATTGGTTCCGGTTTTATTTTTGATAAATCGGGTTACGTCCTGACTAACAACCATGTTGTGGAAGGCGCGAGTGTGGTACAGGTTACAGTAGAGGGAACCAACAAGCCTTACGAAGCCAAAGTTTTGGGCAAAAATGCAGATCTAGATTTGGCAGTTCTTAAAATTGAAGGCAAAAATAACTTCCCGACCGTAACCTTGGGAGACTCCGATAACGCTAAAGTCGGCGAGTGGATGGTTGCAATCGGTAACCCAGAAGGCTTTGAGCATTCGGTAACAGCCGGTGTGCTAAGCGCGAAAGAACGTACCATCACCATTAATAGTGAGTCAACTGGAAAACCGACACAATACAAGCATCTCATTCAGACGGATGCCTCCATTAATCCTGGTAACTCTGGCGGACCGTTGTTAAATCTGCAAGGGCAGGTTATCGGTATGAACGTAGCTGTTAGTGCAGATGCACAGGGGATCGGGTTTGCAATTCCGTCCAATACGATTTTGGAAGTCGTCGATAAGCTGAAAAATAACCAGCCTATTCCAAAAGAACCTGTACCTTTCATTGGTGCAAGTCTGTTAAACTTGAGCCCTGAAGTAGCCAAGGAATTGGGTACATCTCTGACCGAAGGCTCGGTTGTTCGGGATATTATATACAAATCACCAGCATATCAGGCCGATCTACGTCCTTACGATGTAATTATCGGAGCTAATGGCACGCCTTATAGCACATCACAGGAGTTAATTCAATTCATCCAAAAACAAAAAGTGGGTACAGCACTTACGCTTAACATCGAACGAGCCGGGCAGAAAAAAGATATTCAGCTGAAAATAGGCAACAAAAATGACTTTAGCTCGACTCTTCAGCAGTAAGAGAATAACTCTAGAATTGAACACGAACGTAAGAAACGGAAGGAAAACGACCCTTCCGTTTCTTGCTGCATTGGGTGGCAAGATGCTACACGCGTTTACTCCTGCTACAATAGAGGGAAAAGAAGAAGAGATAAAGGAGTTTGATCGTGTATGCGTTCTACTATTCTGATCATTGATGATGATGAAAAAATTGTATCCATGCTGCGTAGAGGGCTGGCTTTTGAAGGATATGAAGTGCTGACAGCCGCCAATGGAGCAGAGGGATTAAATAAAATGCTAACAGCTGAGCCTGATTTGGTCGTGCTCGATGTAATGATGCCGCAGGTCGATGGTTTTGAGGTTTGCCGTCGTATGCGGGAGGGAGGAAGCACGGTACCTGTCCTGATGCTTACAGCTAAGGATGAGGTGGAGAACCGGGTGAAGGGTCTGGACCTGGGGGCTGATGATTATCTCGTAAAGCCGTTTGCTCTGGAGGAGCTGCTGGCACGCGTACGAGCGCTTTTGCGGCGTAAAACTGAACAGCAGGACAATAATGGGAATCGGCTTACCTTCGAGGATTTACAACTGGATAACGAATCACGTGAAGTAGTTCGTGGTGGCAAACGCTTGGAACTGACGGCCAAAGAATTTGAACTACTCCATCTGTTCATGCAAAACCCAAAACGCGTTCTGTCGCGTGATCTGATTATGGATAAAATTTGGGGCTATGACTATAGCGGAGAATCGAATGTGCTGGAAGTATATATTGCCATGTTGCGACAAAAAACGGAGCAGGATGGTGGCAAACGGCTTATTCGTACCATTCGGGGAGCTGGCTATATTTTAAGAGGTGATGTGTAATATGTCTATTCGGTGGCGGCTGACAGCTTGGTATTCGAGCATCTTGGCTATAGTGCTTGTCATTTTTGGTCTGGCTATTTACGGACTAGTATATTACTACACATATAATGAAGTGAAAAGTCAGCTTATGACTCAGGCGCCACAAATTAACAAGCAATTACGCCTTATTATAAAAGGGGGATTGTTTGAGGTCCCTAATCTGGATTTGGGATTGGAGCAGGGGCGTGGAATAGATGACTCACAGCTCTATGTTCAAATTTACAATTATACGTCCGGTGTAACCAAAACGACCCAAAATATGAAAGACCTCAGTATCACCTTCCCTGTTCCGTCTACAGCGGCAGGAGCAGTTCAAAATGAGGGGATTCGGCGTGTGAACGTAAATGGTGATTCCTTTATGATTATTCAACAGCCGATCAAATCCGAGGAGTTGGGCTTGGTGGTCGGGCTGCTACAGGTAGGGCAATTCACGGGCTCTCAGGACCGACTTATGAACAGGTTACAAAATGTGCTTGTGTACGGTTCACTATTTGCCTTACTCGCTGCTGCGACCTCTGGTCTCTTCCTGGCTCGTAAATCTATGAAGCCGCTGGTTAAGGTCATTGAGGGGGCCAATCAAATTCAATCCAGTAATGATTTGAGTGTTCGGATTGAATATGACGGTCCGCCAGATGAAATTGGACAATTGATCGGGACGGTTAACAACATGCTGGGGCGTACAGAAGTGTTCTACAAGGAACTTGAAGATGCATATGGTGCGCAGCGCCGGTTTGTGGCCGATGCTTCCCATGAACTGCGCACACCCTTGACGACGATTCGTGGCAACGTTGATTTTCTGCTCAAAATGTGGACTACCGAACCGGACGAGCGACCGAATATGGATGAAGCCATGATTCGCGAGCTTTCCATGGAGGCGCTGAATGACATGGCGGATGAAGGCAAGCGAATGAGTCGCTTGGTGAGCGATATGTTGTCACTCGCAAGAGCGGACACGGGGAAAACATTCGATAAAATGCCTGTTGCGCTGGAGCCGCTCGTAAACGAGGTTGCTCGTCGTGCTCAGTTTTTGGAGCGAACGGCCGAATGGAATGTGGGCGACTTTTCGTTGTTGAATGGTATTTATATGGACGGAAGCAAAGATTATTTGCAGCAAATGCTATTCATATTCATTGATAATGCTTTTAAATATACACCTGAAGGCACAGTCCGATTTGATGCGATTGTTTATCAGGGACAGGTGGGGCTACGGATCAGTGATACAGGTATTGGTATGGACAAAAGTGAGGTTCCCTTTATTTTTGACCGGTTTTACCGGGCAGATGAGTCACGCGGCGTGACAGAGGGAATTGGCTTGGGATTATCTATTGCCAAGTGGATTATTGATGAACATCAGGGGTCTGTGGAAGTGGTTACGCGCCAAGGAGAAGGAACGACCTTTGTCATTTGGCTTCCAGTCAGCTTTTCCGCGCCTTTGGAATAGGCTATAATAGGAGGGGAACTACATCATAGAATTGGCCGGTAGAGGCATAAAAGCCCACAGCTGTCCAGTTATTGGGGCTGTATACTGTGTCGAAGAAAGTGGGGGCTATTTTTGGAGGTACTCAGAATTTCGCCCCGGGGTTACTGCTACGGCGTAGTCGATGCCATGGTATTGGCTCGTCAGGCAGCCAGAAATTTGGACTTACCCCGGCCTATTTATATACTAGGCATGATTGTTCATAACAGTCATGTCACCAATTCCTTCGAAGACGAAGGGATCATTACATTGGACGGACCGAACCGCATGGAGATTTTAAGCCAGGTAGAGAGTGGTACTGTCATTTTCACTGCTCATGGCGTATCACCAGAGGTTCGCAAGCTGGCACGAGATAAAGGATTGACTACGGTTGACGCAACCTGCCCTGACGTCACGAAGACACATGATCTGATTCGGGAGAAGTCTGCCGAAGGCTACCAGATTATTTATATTGGCAAAAAGAATCATCCAGAGCCAGAGGGAGCTATCGGTATTGCTCCTGACCATGTTCATCTGATTGAAAAGGAAGAAGAGATTGACAGTCTTACACTGTCAGCAGACAAAATCCTGATTACGAATCAGACGACCATGAGTCAATGGGACATCAAGCACATTATGAAGAAGCTGCTGGAAAAATACCCAGGTGCCGAGATACACAATGAAATCTGTTTGGCGACACAGGTACGTCAGGAAGCGGTAGCTGAGCAGGCAGGACAGGCGGATCTGGTAATCGTGGTCGGTGACCCGCGAAGCAACAATTCCAACCGATTGGCTCAGGTGTCAGAGGAAATAGCTGGTACTACGGCTTATCGTATTTCTGATATAACCGAGCTGAAGAGGGAGTGGCTTGAGGGCGTAGCCAAAGTAGCTGTGACCTCCGGGGCTTCAACACCTACACTGATTACCAAAGAGGTCATTACGTATTTGGAACAGTATGATGCGGATAACCCGGAAACATGGGAGATTCGGAGAACCATTGATATGAAAAAACTGCTGCCTCCTGTACGAGAAAAGTCAAAAACGACGAAATAGTATGTCATTGATTACAGCCGTTATTCGGATACAAATATCCGGGTAGCGGCTTTTTTCAAATTGTTTAAGTACCGATATTATTCAATTAGATCAGCTTCACTAAGTCAGAAAATAGAACTATTCGGGATAATTAAGCCTTGACGAGGCAAGTTAAAACAGGTATAGTTGCTTTAACGAATAAAAGCTTAAAAGCGAACAAGCGTCTAAGTGTCTAAGTGTCTAAGTGTCTAAGTGTCATGATATTATTCTATGTGGATAATAAAATATGGTTTATAGAGAGGAAGAAAAAAATGATCGTTATCGCTGGTGTTCAAACACCTGAAGAACATATTCAAGCTATTGTTGAAGTGATTGAAAAAGAAGGATTGCAGGCTCATGTATCCCGAGGATCGGATCGTACGATTATCGGACTGATTGGTAGCGTAGAGCCGAAGCTGGCAGAACATCTACGCCAAATGAAGGGTGTAGAAAATGTAGTTAAAATTTCGAAGTCCTACAAATTGGCCAGCCGTGATTTTCATCCGGAAAATACGGTGATCTCCATCAAAGGTGTAAATATCGGCGGCGGCGAGCTTGTCGTTATGGGGGGACCATGTGCTGTTGAATCTGCTGCACAGATCGATGAAATTGCCGGATTGGTCAAAGCTGCAGGCGCGCAAGTCCTTCGTGGAGGTGCCTTTAAGCCGCGTACAGGGCCATACAGCTTCCAAGGAACGGGTGTAGAAGGTTTAATCATGATGGCTGAGGCGGGGCAGAAGCACGATCTCTTGACCATCACAGAGGTGATGACACCTGAATACGTAGACATCTGCGCGGAATATGCCGATATTCTGCAAGTAGGTACACGTAATATGCAAAACTTTGATTTGCTGCGCAAGCTGGGTACTTGCGGCAAGCCAGTATTGCTCAAGCGCGGTTTCAGCTCAACTTATGATGAGTTTTTGAATGCTGCCGAGTACATCTTGGCAGGCGGCAACCCGAACGTTATGTTGTGTGAGCGCGGTATCCGTACATTCGAAACCTACACTAGAAATACGCTCGACTTGTCCGCGATCCCTGTTTTGCAGCAGTTGAGCCATTTGCCGGTCATTTCCGATCCTAGCCATGGCACAGGTAGACGTGAACTGGTTGTTCCTATGACGAAGGCTTCGGTAGCGGCGGGAGCGGATGGTTTAATTATTGAAATGCATACAGACCCTGACAACTCGATGACGGGTGATGGTGTACAGTCCCTATTCCCGGATCAATTTGCAGATTTACTAAAAGATTTGGAATTGTTGGCTCCTGCAATTGGGAAAACATTCCACACACCTAGTGCTGTATCTTAAAACTAATTATTAACATTAATGCATAAAAGTTTTGCCGCAATGCAGTAAATAAGAGTAAAATCACCTAAAAGCCCGATGTTTCGGGCTTTTTGTATTGTTCAAATGTTATCAAGGGCGTAAGCATATCTGACATTAGTTTAAAAAATACCTTACATAGCTATTGACCCGTGTCATGTTTGAGATTTATAATGACGACAGAAAAAAACATTCGATCATGAACATTTCAGGGTTGTATAAGACTTAATGTTCGGAAAAATTGGGAGGAAGAAGACATGTCCGTTGAAAACGTATTGAAAACAATTCAGGAAAATAATATTGAGTGGGTAGATTTTCGTTTTGTAGATTTGTCTGGTCGTGCTCACCATATTTCATTGCCAGCTTCCGAAGTAGATGAAGAAACATTTGTTAACGGTGTTGCTTTCGACGGTTCTTCCATTCCCGGCTATCGTGGCATTGAGGAATCCGACATGGTTATGCTGCCCGATCCAGAAGCGGTTTTTATCGACCCTTTCACTCAGCATCCAACACTGAATATCCTGTGTGATATTGCTACGCCAGACGGTGAAAAATATGACCGTGATCCTCGTGGTATTGCCAAAAAAGCTGAGGAATTTCTGCAATCCGCAGGAGTGGGCACAGCGGCATTCTTTGCACCTGAATCTGAATTTTTCATCTTTGATGATGTTCGCTACGAAAGCGGCATGAACAGCTCCTCCTTCTTCGTAGATTCCGAGGAAGCAGCTTGGAACACGAACCGTAAGGAAGAAGGCGGCAACCTGGCCTTCAAAGTGGGAGTGAAGGGCGGCTATGTACCTGTAGCACCAGTAGACACCCAGCAAGACATTCGTAGTGAAATGTGCCGTTTGCTTGAAGAAGCAGGTCTGAGAATTGAGCGCCATCACCATGAGGTGGCTACGGCAGGCCAAGCGGAAATCAACTTCCGTTTTGATACACTCAAGAAAACAGCAGACAACCTGCTCGTTTATAAATACATTGTACACAACACAGCGCGTCAATATGGTAAAGTGGCAACATTCATGCCGAAACCGATTTTCGGGGACAACGGAAGCGGTATGCACGTTCACCAATCTATTTTCGATGGCGACACTCCTTTGTTCTACGAAAAAGGTGGTTATGCTAATCTGAGCGAAATGGCTCTTCATTACATTGGCGGTATTCTGTACCATGCACCTGCGTTGATCGCTTTGACCAACCCAAGCACCAACTCGTTCAAACGTCTCGTTCCTGGCTACGAAGCGCCGGTTAACCTGGTATTCTCCAAAGGTAACCGTTCTGCGGCTGTACGTATTCCAGTAGCGGCTGTAACGCCTAAAGGCTGTCGAATCGAGTTCCGTACACCAGACTCCACAGCTAACCCATACCTTGCTTTCTCAGCAATGCTGATGGCGGGTCTGGATGGCATCAAGCGCAAACTGAACCCAGTCGAATTGGGCTATGGTCCACTCGACACTAACATCTATGAGCTGTCTGACGCTGAAAAAGGCAAAATCCGCAGTGTACCTGGTACACTAGATGAAGCTCTGGACGCTCTGGAAGCCGATTACGAATTCCTGACTGAAGGCGGCGTATTTACGAAGGACTTTATCGATAACTATGTAGAGTTCAAACGTTCTGAAGCTAAATCAGTGAACATCCGTGTTCATCCACATGAATACAGCTTGTATTTTGACTGCTAATACTACATTGATAGCATAGCAGATTTGAATAACACTCATTAGCCTGCGGGGAATAGTTGTTGTTCAAGATAGGTCTCCGGTCTTATGCCGGAGACCTTTTACCATTATGATAAATACTACAAAATGAAGATGTTAAATATATTAACATTCACAGCTTTGTCACATCATAAAGGAAATCGGAAACATTTTTATACAAGTCTTGAACGCATTTATGAATACTGCTATCATAGCGATAATATCCACACCAGAGTAGAGAAGGGATGGGAAATTGTTGAGTAAGAGAGCCTACAATTTTAATGCAGGACCGGCGGCATTGCCGCTCAAAGTACTGGAACGTGTACAAGCTGAATTCGTAGATTTCCAGGGGACAGGGATGTCCATCATGGAAATGTCTCACCGTGGAGCCGTATATGAATCTGTCCATAATGAAGCGCAGGAACGTCTGCTATCTCTGCTGGGCAATCCACAAGGCTACAAGGTGTTGTTCTTGCAAGGGGGCGCAAGCACGCAGTTTGCCATGCTGCCTTTAAATTTCTTAGGCGAAGGACAGATCGGAAGCTATGTAATGACAGGCAGCTGGTCGGACAAGGCATATAAAGAAGCTAAGCTATTGGGCAAGGCTCACATTGCCGCCTCCTCCGCTGATGAGAAATTCATGCGTCTTCCGAATGTGGATTCCTTGGACTTGCCTGAGAATACTGCATATGTGCATATGACGTCCAATGAGACGATTGAAGGTACACAATTTAAGCAATTCCCGGATACGGGTTCCGTACCGCTGATTGTGGACATGTCCAGTGATATTTTTTGCAAGCCTTTTGATGTTACTCAATTTGGATTGATTTATGCTGGTGCGCAAAAAAATCTGGGACCTTCTGGTGTAACGGTCGTGGTTGCCCGTGAAGAGCTACTGGCTTCCTCACCAGGCAATATTCCTACGATGCTGCGTTACAGTACTTATGAAAAGAATAACTCTCTCTACAATACTCCCCCGTCCTTTGCCATATACATGGTGAATGAAGTGCTCAAATGGATCCAGGAGGAAGGCGGTTTAGAAGGCATCGAGCGTGTGAATCAGCAGAAAGCTGATCTGCTATACGACCGTATTGACAGAAGCGAAGGCTTCTATCGTGGTTGTGTGGACAGCGCTGATCGTTCTATTATGAACGTAACCTTCCGCCTTGCGAATGAGGATCTGGAAAAACAATTTATTAAAGAATCCGAACAAGCGGGTTTCATCGGATTGAAGGGGCATCGCAGTGTAGGAGGGCTTCGCGCCTCAATCTACAATGCGGTTCCACTGGAGAACTGTCAAGCATTAGCCGAGTTTATGGATGGATTTAAGCAACGTAACAGTTGATTATACAGACATATATTTCGATACACGATATTTGATATCGAAAAAGTAAAAGCAAAGCCTTCCCTGAATGTGTATAGGGGAAGGCTTTTAGTGGTGTAGGGAAATTGATATTTTTTTGTCGTTTGATGTCTATATCCCTCTGATTTTGTTAAAATGAAGAAAGTGTATGTTTTCAGTATACACATTTTAGTTAGAATTTAGGTTATTTGTCTAATGAATTTAATAATGAAAGGAACGAAAAACTGATGCCATTACATATTGTGCTTGTCGAGCCGGAAATTCCAGCTAACACAGGGAATATTGCCAGAACGTGTGCAGCAACCGGAACTCATCTGCATCTGGTTAAGCCACTGGGCTTCCGTACCGATGATGCTACGTTAAAACGGGCTGGGCTTGATTATTGGTATGCTGTTCACATTGAGTATCACGATTCTTTTGCTGAAGTACAAGAGAAATATCAAGAAGGTCGCTTTTTTTATGCGACGACAAAGGCAAAACAGCAGTATAGTGATATTGAATTTCAGGATGGAGACTTTTTGGTGTTTGGTAAAGAAACGAAAGGTTTGCCTCCTGAACTGTTAGCTGCTAATCCTGATACATGTATCAAGATGCCTATGTCAGATAAAGTAAGATCTCTAAACTTGTCGAATTCCGCTGCGATTATCGTATATGAAGCGCTGAGACAATTGGATTTTCCAGGTTTATCGTAAAGAACATCAATCGATCAAGTATAAATGCGAATAAAGAACCAGGACCTTAGTTGCTGATAAAAGTTGCACTATTATTGCTCGAAAGTACATGACAGTAGAGCTTAAATAAAGGATATATGGTCATAAATTTGCGGAAATTCTCTGTGAAGGCTAATGATAATTGGGTTTCCGGTCGATAAAAATATTATAGACATTCTGTACCATACTTTGATATGGTTCATGATTTTATGAAAAAATGTAATAAAATTTCCTGGGATCAGCAGGATTCGACAAAAAGACAGCGAATACTACATAAAGAATAGTGTCTTTGTACCTAGTTTTTCGCCTGGAAAGAAAATTGCAAGCTAATACTCAATAGGAGAGGTGTACGATCACGATGAAACCTGCCGGTGTGGTACGTAAAGTTGATCAGTTGGGGAGAATAGTTCTGCCTAAGTCATTGCGTAAAAGATATCAAATGAATGAGGGAGACCCTGTCGAAATTTTGGTTCAGGGCGACCATATTATTTTGGAGCGTTATCGTCCAAAATGTGTATTCTGCGGCTCAATAGAACAAGTGAACGATTTCAAAGAACGTTATATTTGTGCTCAATGCCTGACAGAAATGACACAGTACTCCTCCTAAATGAGGCAAAAGCATCACGACATTCGTTCGTGATGCTTTTTTTCGGATAGAGCTATGCCTGAACAGCATATATTTAATTGGATGGTAAACTACACTACACCTAACTATTTATAGAACAAAAAATGAGTAGGGACTGGACGCAAATTACCATCTGACGGTTTGTTTACGATTCGGCCGTTTAGTATAAGGGACGATGAACCGCCGCCGTCCAAATTATAAGCATCTTGAACACCCAGATTGAACATCTTCCCTTGGAGTTCTTCGAGCGTTGCACCTGAACCCCCGCTTTCATTGTAGCCGTCTACGACAATAATGAGCAACTGATCATCTTTATAGTTGCCAATGACTGTACGTGGAGCCCGCTTGGGAGAGACTTTCCATTTGTCAGGAATAGGCACTTTTTGTCCCCTTTGCAACAGAACGGGAACAAAGGTAGCTCCAAAGGCAGGTTTTAAGCTGTCAAGAGCACTTTGATTGTAAAATTTGCCCCCAATAAGCTTGCCGTCGTTACTCAATCCGACGAATGACAAGTCCTTAAAACTCGACTGAAAGCCAGTAAGATAGCGGCCGTTCAAGACAGTAGTGCTTAATGGATAGCGTTTGCCATCTCCATCGGCAAAGCCGCCTGCGTTGATGCCTGCAATGGCTCCGTGTCTCAAGACTGCACGCATAGTCGTCTCTGAGCCACCCAATTTGTCATTTCCCAAAGACATTTTCATTGCCGTAGGATCTTTAAGTTTGACTTTCATAGCGTATCCGTGATAAATTCCCGGGTTTACTTTAAACAATTCAATGGTAATCCGGTTGCTATCTACCTGATAGTAGGGAACCCCCAGTTTGGCAGTGATGCGCCGATTATAGATAACCGCGGGACGCTTGGACTGCGCAGAGGCAGTCACGACAAGCTGATTCATCGTTTGGGTCGTTTGTTTGTAGAGCTCAGACGTCCGGCGAATCGTAGATAAGGTATACGTTGCTGTTTGCTTGGCTTCATCAAGCTGCTTGCCTACTGATTGCGTTTGTAAAGTAATTTCGGCTTTTTGCAGACTCGGAGATGTAGATTCAGGAAAGCTCAAAGGGGGATGCACTAACAAAATACACCCTAACAAACCGATAAAAGGAGCAAGGGCCAACATAAAGAACCGGTTTACTAGCTTTGCATCTACATTCATTTTAGCAAGTCCATTTTTTTCTGAAGTGTATTGAGCTGCTGCTTGACTTCATTTAATTGAGTATACAGTTTATTACTATTATCGGTCTTGTTATTGGCATTATCCTTTGTAAAGGTCAGTAGTTCGTTGAAGGACTGAACCTTGCCCTGCAATCCGCTAACTTCCTTGGAAAGTGCAGTCAATTGCTTTTCATAGTCAGATTTGAGTACTTGAATTTGTTGGTCTGTATGGGTTTGCATTTCGTTTAGCATTTGCTGCTTTAAGTGATTGCTATACAAATAGGTTGCGAGAGCACCTAGTATAATAAGAATGAACCAAAATAGCAGAAAAGTCTTTACGGGCAACCCCTTTCTTGAATTGCTCCGCCGGGCTTCGGCAGGAGGACGTTCAGGTGAAGCTTGCATGTGATTTTCAACTCCCGTGTAAATTCAAATTTCCAGTCTTTATTTGCAGTACCAATTCTATCATGGGCCTATTTATTTCGCAAAAGCGAAATAGTCATATAAAAATATTGGAAAAAGAGATTGCATCGGAAGGAAGTCCTAGGATACAATTTCCTTAAATCGTTTTCGCTTCCTATACGTTCACATTTACGCAATTTCTACATAAGCATTCTCTAGTTTTTTGATTATTTTCGCTGAATATGTATTTTTTTTGTAAATCAGGAGGTTTAGAGTATGAGAAAAGTATGGCAGGTGGTCATCATAGATATCCATCCTACAAGTATGCTGGGAACAAAGCTTATTTTGGAAGACCAGCAGGATTTGCTTGTGAGAGGGATGTCTTCCTCCGGCACAGAAGGCCTGGAGCTGGTTTGCTCCATTCGCCCGGAAATTATTTTAATGGACTATAGATTGCCTGAGGGAACGGCGGAACCGTTTTTGACACAAATGCGGGTCTTGTCTCCGGACAGCCATATTGTTATTATGACGGATGAGGACAATATTACGTTGTTCCAGCAGTTAATCTCGCTTGGCGCAAATGGAATGCTATCCAAGCAGGCATCACCGAGCCAGTTAATTCACCTGATCAACGGTTTGCGCGAAGGATTTGCTTCATTACCAATGGATTGGATTCGTTGTGGAAACTGGCCATTTATGCCGTTAATGGCTTCTGAGCCTTTTGACGAATTGACGCAAACCGAAGTTTTTATTATGGAACGTATTGTACAAGGAATTACATATGACAAAATTGCTATCGAGATCGAAGTTAGCCGGCGCTCCATTGATAATTATTTACGTAAAATTTATGCGAAATTAGGTGTGTCCAGCCGGGCGCAGGCGATTGAACGTTATGCCTTATATGCGCGTCAGATGAAGCAGTTATATGCTTGACGTGTCAGCCCGGAGATCATGACTATTTTTCAGGAGAAGGAGGATGTTCATGCAATATTCCTTTGCTTCACGAACGGCTGCGATGTTGGCTTCTCCAGTGCGTCATATCCGGGAAAATGCGAGAAGACATTCCTTTATATCTTTGGCTGAAGAATTGCCTGCACAAGAGCTGTTTCCGGTGAAACTGTTGGAAGAAGCAGCTCATGATGTGTTTGGCTCCGGCCCTGACGCCCTCCAGTATGGTGAACCGGAGGGCTATTTTCCGTTGCGGGCATGGCTTGCGGGAGAGTGGGAGCAGCGTAAAGGAGTAAGAGTACCGCCAGGTCAAATCCTTCTCACCACAGGCAGCCAGCAGGCCATTGACTTGATCGTAAGGCTGATGGTGGATGAACGTGATCCGGTATTGGTCGAGAACCCGACATCCCCTGGATGTTTACAGGTACTATCTATGCAAGGGGCGCAGGTCGTTCCTGTAGAATCGGATGGGGAGGGCGTTATTCCCGATAAGCTTGAAGCTTTAATGATCCGTTATCGCCCCAAGCTTTTTTTTGCTACGCCAACGTTTACGAATCCGACAGGCGCCTTATGGAGCGCGGCTAGACGGCAGGAAATTTTGGACCTCTGTAGGCGTCATGAGGTGTTGGTCGTTGAGGACGATTCTTACGGTGAATTGCATTTTAAGCAAAAACACGAAACCCATGATAAGAGTCCACATGCCCAGAGCCGAAAGTTTGCAGAGGCTTACCCCTCACTATTCGCACTGGATCATGCGGGACAGGGCGGTCAAGTGCTATATATCGGTTCATTTAATAAAACAGTTGCCCCTGCACTGCGAACTGGCTGGGCGGCTGGTCCTGCGCCGCTGATCGAAGGGATGTACGCCTTGAAGCAGCTGGCTGACGTGCAATCCAGTACGATGAACCAACGGCTGCTGTTCCAATTGCTGACCAATTCGCGTTTTCAATGGCATGAGCACTTGGCAATGTTGAACAAGGAATATTCAACTCGGCTCCAATTACTCTTAGAGCTGCTGAAGCGTCCGTTTTGGAAAGACGTGACGTATCATATTCCATCTGGTGGGATGTATGTGTGGGTGAAATTGCCCGCTGGGCTGGACAGCGCCTTGCTGCTCAAAGCGGCGCTACCCAAGGGCGTAGCCTTTATGCCAGGTGCGTTGTGTGCGGTTGGCGATGAAGGTGCGGCCCATATTCGCCTTAACTTTAGCCACCCAGGCCGGGAACAACTGCTTATGGGCATGAATTTAATCGGTGAGACGATCGGTGAATTTACAGCGCGAAGCTAGTAATAACCACTATCCGAGGTCAGTCATCCTCTGCCATCATTCCAGCCGCCGCTTCAATGCCCTGTTGCTGCAGTACTTCTGCATACTCGCTCAGAGCGGCTTCACCGAACGGAGTCAGCCGATAACGCCCGCGGGCTACACGTTCAAACCAACCGTAGTAGTTGCGCTGGAGTACGGCAGCAGCGTCGCTGACGGCTGCTGTACGGGCGAGCTGCGCCGGGGCGGCTTCCCCCAAACCCTGTAAAGCAGCGGCTACGCGCAGCGCTTTTTCCCGGTAGGCGGTGACCAGCTTGCGCCGGGTGCTCCCGCCGACATTGTGGTCACCGCTGCGTGCGTGAAATTCCCGCAGCAGCTTTTCCTTGCGCGAGCCGCGGCGAACGGTAGTCGTTTTGTAAACATCATCACTAGATGCCACGGGCTTACACAGCACCTCAACGAGCGGAGGCTTTGTTTTAAAATGCGTGACAGTGAGCAAGCCAAGCCCCAACTGGCGGCACAGTCCGACCAGCTCATTCCAGCGTTGATTCACCGCCCCTTTTTTGGCACGATTCCGTTCTACAGCCACATATACATTGCTGCTTAGCTTCAAGCGCTGCATGCCTTGCAGTACCAGCGCCAGGTTAAACGTCTTTTTTATCTCCACAATTAGAGGCGCTTGCTGCCCTGGCTTGATCCCCATCAAATCGCAGTTGCGCACTTCTCCTTTGACTTCATATCCCAAATTTTCAAAAAAGGCTTTGACCGGAGCGTACAGCTCCGTCTCATGCCGAACCGCCATGGATTCTCCCGCTCCTTTATCCCATTATTCCGAGCTTATATTGTACCATAATGCGTCAGGTCCGCGTCGTTGTTGTCTATTTTAGCATAGTGAATCCCTTTGTTTTTGGAAAAAGCCTAGAGACCTGTCACAAAAAAATAGGTCAATTCTGAAATCAATCTGCATAGGTATGTATTACACTTTTTTTAAGAGGATCGCATTATATCCTGAAAGGCGTGACGAGTGTAGCCATAATCATCAAGAGTGGAGGATAGTCATTACGCAGTCATGGGAGGAACCGAGCATGAATATTTTTGACCGCCTTGCGGAGTACCGAGCGGAGAACAACCGCTTGGCCTGGAACGGCACTTTTAGAGAGTATATCGAGATACTCAAGAAAGACCCGACACCGGCGATGACCGCTCATGCACGGGTTTACAAAATGATTGAATCTTTTGGTGTAGAAGAGGTTGGGGGACATAAGCGATATAAGTTTTTTGAACAGGAGATTTTTGGGCTGGATCGTGCACTGGAGAAGTTGGTGGAGGAGTACTTCCATTCCTCAGCCAGGCGGCTCGATGTCCGCAAGCGTATCCTTCTTTTGATGGGACCTGTTAGCGGAGGGAAATCAACACTGGTCACTTTGCTAAAGCGTGGTCTGGAGAAGTTTTCGAGAACAGATCAGGGAGCCGTGTATGCCATAGAAGGCTGCCCTATGCACGAAGATCCCCTTCATCTTATTCCTCATGAGTTGCGTCCCGAATTCGAAAAGGAATTGGGTGTGCGCATTGAAGGTAATCTGTGCCCATCCTGCCAAATGAGATTACGTACGGAATTTGATGGTGATATTGAAAAGGTTCGCGTGGAGCGGGTATTTATATCGGAAGAAAACCGGATCGGCATAGGTACGTTCAGTCCTTCTGATCCGAAGTCACAGGATATTGCCGATTTGACAGGCAGCATCGACTTTTCCACCATTACAGAGTATGGTTCGGAATCGGATCCACGCGCCTATCGATTTGACGGAGAGCTGAATAAAGCGAATCGCGGACTGATGGAATTTCAGGAAATGCTGAAGTGCGATGAGAAATTTTTGTGGAATTTACTGTCTCTGACCCAGGAAGGAAATTTCAAGGCCGGACGGTTTGCGCTCATCAGTGCAGATGAATTGATCGTAGCTCACACCAATGAATCGGAGTATAAAAGCTTTATTGCGAATAAAAAGAACGAGGCGTTGCAATCGCGAATGATTGTAATGCCAATTCCCTATAATCTGAAAGTTTCCGAGGAAGAAAAGATTTATGCCAAGCTCATTGAGCAAAGTGACATGCGTCATATACACATCGCTCCTCATGCGCTGCGAACGGCTGCCATTTTCTCTGTACTCACCCGGTTGAAAGAAACCAAGAAGCAGGGGATGGATCTGGTTAAAAAGATGCGCATGTATGATGGTGAGGAGGTCGAAGGCTATAAGGAGGCCGATCTGAAGGAGATGCAACATGAGTTTCTGGAAGAAGGCATGTCCGGTGTAGACCCAAGGTACGTCATTAATCGTATTTCCAGTGCGCTGATTAAGCAAAATGTGGAGTCCATCAATGCTCTGGATATTTTACGAGCCATTAAGGATGGTTTAGACCAGCACGCTTCTATCACAAAGGAAGAGCGGGAGCGGTATCTGAATTTCATTTCCGTGGCTCGTAAGGAATATGATGAATTGGCGAAAAAAGAAGTACAAAAGGCCTTTGTGTACTCTTTCGAAGAATCAGCCAAGACGCTGTTTGATAACTATTTGGATAACATCGAGGCTTTTTGCAATTGGGCGAAAATCCGCGATCCGCTCACAGATGAGGAGCTCGACCCGGATGAGCGGCTTATGCGCTCCATCGAGGAGCAAATCGGGGTGTCGGAAAATGCGAAAAAGGCATTCCGTGAGGAAATATTAATCCGTATTTCCGCCTATTCCCGCAAGGGGCGAAAGTTTGAGTATCATCATCATGATCGGCTGCGAGAAGCCATTGAAAAGAAGCTATTCGCCGATTTGAAGGATATTGTGAAGATCACAACTTCGACCAAAACGCCTGATGCTAATCAGCTCAAACGGATGAATGAGGTGATTAAGCGGCTGATTGAGGAGCATGGCTACACTGGAGCCAGCGCCAACGATCTACTGAGGTATGTAGGCAGCCTCCTGAATCGGTAAGGGGAAATAAACAATTGTGTAATGAGGCTATGGATTGAAATGGATGGTGAAGAGAATCCGGCAGGCACAGAGCGTTTGGGGTGCTGACGGGTTCTTTTTTTTGTATTATTAGGGGGTTGAATATATATATTTTTCTGAAATTAATATGTAAACAATCACAATCAATTTTCTGCTTTTTTAACATTTTCTAAAAAGTTGCCGATAAATATGGTAATGTAAAATCTATGTAAACTATTATTTGGAGGAACTTATGATTCATGTCGCTGAGAGTAGATTAAAACAGATACAATACATTGGTATTACTGATGGCGATTTGGCTTTATTGCATCATTATCAGGGGCTATTCCAATCTATTGTAAATGAGGTAGTGGATCGTTTTTATGAGCATGTAGAAAAGGTTCCCCATCTCATGTCGATTATCTCTAAATGGTCGAATATTGAGCGACTAAAGCAAACACAACGTGAATACTGGCTTTCTCTCGCAGATGGGAAAATAGATGATCAGTTTATCGAGCACCGCCTTTTTGTGGGGCAGGTACATTCCCGGATTGGATTATCTTCCGATTATTATTTGGGTACGTACATTGCTTATCTGGATATTGCAGTAGACATTTTAAAGCGTTCGGGGATAGAGGATTGGTATTCTATTGTGCACGCTCTTTCCAAAATGTTCAATCTGGATTCCCAACTTGTGCTGGAAGCTTATCAGGAAAAGGAAAAGGAACAAGTTAACGAGCTCGCCGATGAACAAACGCAGATGCTGACTGTGGTGTCCCGAATTGCACAAAATTTGACGGGGATGATTGCCGAACTTAGGGAAAATACGGATAATATCGCGGAGAGTGCCTGCACCACTGCTTCTTCGCAGGAACATACGGAGGAACTGGTACTGCAATTAAGTGATGAAATTAAGCATATTGAACAGATGAGCAGTACCATTCGAGAATTATCCGATCAGACTCATCTGCTGGGACTGAATGCGGCAATTGAGGCAGCCCATGCACAAGAAGCAGGGCGTGGATTTCAAGTGGTGGCGCAGGAAGTGCGAAAGCTGGCATCTAATTCAAAGCAAGCACAGGAGCAAATTCAGCGCAAGGTGCTGGATATTGCCCGTATGCTTGACAGTGTGCAATCCGAAACCGCTGCCACAACAGCCAGTGCCCGGCAACAGGCCTCCAGCTCGGAAGAATTGGCTTCATTCACAAAGCTGATTGAAAACATGGTGAAGGAATTGGAAATGTTGCAGCATTCCTCGGAATTGCTGGAGGTGTGAGATGTAGCTTGAGCAGTATATCCTGGGGAACTGGAAGTTTTCGGGGCGTTAGCTGGCTGGATACTGGCAAAGCGACGATCTTCCTGTTGGCAGTCCAGTCAACACAACAGAGGCAACAGAGGAAGTGCATATTCCTATGAAAGAATGCCCGAATTTTTGAAACAAGGAATTAGAGGAAGCTTTTTTTCCATTCCATATGAGCCGCAAGTACTCTTTTCCATAACTCGTCCCGTTCCTGGTGGCTGTAGTTAACGAGCGGCTCACCAAATACATCAGCCAATACTTCCAGCCACTGCGACTTCTTATCCAGCTCTATTTTTTCCAAACCGTTTAGCCCGCGTTTTTTCCACATACATCCTCTGAGTTCATTCGCTTCTAATGCTTGCCTTTGCCGAATTAGAAACAGGTTAAACCATGGAGATTCCACGGAGCGGCTATAGAAATGATGTTTCGGCTTAAATTCTTCCAAATCCTGAACAACCGTAGGGGCAAAATCAACGCCAACAAATGAAGCGAGCGGGTCATGTTCTAAACGCCAACCTTTAGTAACAACTTCAGATTCCATAACTTTATAACGAAGAGGGGCTTGTTCATAAGTCCCCATAAGAAGTGGTAGAGGCTCATATGGCATATCGCCCAGTCCGACATCTACAATCCATACTTCATCTTCTTGCTGCTCATTTAACAAGTTCACTGTTAGTCCAAGATGAAATGAATTAATGCGTGGCTCAGCTCCTAAAGGTTGTACCCCAGCATGATGCAAAGAAACTTTGTACCCTAGCGAATGTAGTAGCGCACTAAAGGCACCATTCAGATGAAAACAATAACCACTTCTCCCATGTAGAATGAGCTGAACGGATTCTTGAAAACCAATGGCAGCCGGCTTTCTTGCAAAAATGTCCAACGTTTGCCATGAAAGATTTTTTACATGTGCCTTATGCAACTCCACTAAATAGGATGGGGTAGGAGGCTGAACTTCGGAAATTCCAATTCTGTTCAAATAAGCTTTTATTTCTTCTTTTGTCATGGTGTACATGTGCAGTCACCTCTATTGTTAGTTTGCCAAATTCTCTTCACGAAACAAATGAGCATTGAGTCTTAGCATCATTGTAAAAGGGGTACGTGCTGTGTACAATGCTATAAATTTATGGCTGTACCGGTACAATCAGCAAATCAATTCGTTTAGTAACATGTCGATTTCCCGTAGATGGCTGTCAGAACACAAAAAAACAGACCTGATTATCGGGTCTGTATTTTTTCTTATTTTCAAGCTAACTAATTATAGCAGTGATCTAAGTTCACGTCGGTATTTGTTCAAATGCACGAACGATGGAATGACTCGCTTGGCAGAACGGAAGCCACCTATTCTAAGGTTGCGGACCACATGATAGGGAGAGATCAATAGCGTATGAAGCAGATGCAGATCCTGAGTACTCAACGGTCGATATCGTTGATAAAAGTCTATCGCGCGCAGCATCTTTGTCGCGTTCCAAAGACAATTCCGATGAAGAAGATGGGAGAGATCTTTCATCCTTACGTGTAGGGAACAATTTTCAAAGTCAATCAAATGGATTTTGAGCTGCCTGTCTTTGACCAGATTGGGATAGTTATAGTCACCGTGTATTAATGCAGCTGCTTTTTGCTCCTGCTGGATTGCAGCTCGAACTTTGGGCTGCTGTAGACGATATAACACTTCTTCACAAAGAGCTAGGAGATGTGCTATGCCTTTGTAAGGACTGAGACGTTTTTTATATTCAGCTATTTCATCGCTCAAGCCTTCATAACGGATTCTGGAAGGCGGCGCTTCCGTGACAGGAAAGCCTACGGCACTGGTGTGGAATTTGGCTAAAGTAGAAATTCCCTTTTTGAAGTCTATTCTTTTTGTAAATTCCGGTCTGGGTCCATGAACCCAATTAGTTAGTGTATACGAAACACCTTCATAGGTCATGTAGGCTGTTTGCTGTACGGTTGGATAGACCTTTTGGCTACGTGTAAACCCGCGTTCATCCAGGTAGGACAAGACACGTGTAATAAAACGAATCTCTTCTTCCGGAAATTTGTAGGGTTTTAAGCAATAAGTTGTATTAGCGGTTTCAATCTTGTGAATGTCCTTCATTTGACGGCTACGCTGAATTTTGATTCCGTACATTTGCTCAACGTTCGATAAAATCGACATTTTGCTCCTCACTTTCTTTTATACACGGGCCCATTCCTGCAAAATATGGATGATTTGTAATCGAAGAGGCCACGACTGATCCCAGTTGTCTAGGATTTCGCGGTCTCTTGAACGATTCGGATGTCGAGAAGCATGCCAAGCTTCTCGTGGCAGTTTATATAAAGCTGTAACAATCTTCCGCTCAGTTCGGCTGAGTGGTTTGCGTTTTTGATATCCCCTTAACAAGGATTGCACAAATTCAGGATTGAATTGAGTTGTATTCATAAGAGCCTTTGCCAAATCAGCATAGACGGAGCCAATCTTAGCCCGATCCCAATCAATGATTTTGAGATGACCGTCGTCTGAAATAATGACATTCGGGGTGGTGATATCACTGTGTATCAAGGAGGGATGCCGGCGTTCCGTTCGAAGTAGTCTTATAATGGATGCGTCCTGCAAATCCTTCCATGCACGTCTGGATAAACGTATACAGTCCTTGCCATGAGTGTTGTACCAGTTGCGATACTCTTTATCCTTGCGGCTGATTTTTGTCATTTTTTTTTGGAAAAGACGGTCTTGCTTTTTCCATATCCGCAATTGTTGAATGGTTGAAGGGGAATTTCCTTTCTCCATCCGATGTAAGCCGGTGGATGTAGCGTGAAGTGTGGCAAGGGCTAACCCTAGTTTTTCGAAATCTTCAGCGGTTTCCAGTCCCCGTCCTTTGATCCATTGACTTACATAAAATGGCGTTCCTTGATGTAGTGTCCATAGCTTGCCGGAATGAGTAGGGAGCCATGTGGGCATGTAGTTATACTTTCTCTTTTTCAAAAGCCTTATATAGCTCGCAGCTCGTTCCATCTGTTGAATCGTATTGGAACGAGCCATCTTTGAACGACTAAAGGGCTTTAATGCATAAGTTCCCTTTTTCGTTTTTACTTGGATTACTGCATTTTTTCGGTACAGTGATGAGACTAAGCTTGATTTTAAGGGGATCAGGCCGAAACGACGGGTGATTTCGCGAATCTGTGCTTTTGTATAGGATTTCGCCATAAGAACCTCACTTGACTTTTAATTGAAGAAAAAGGTAATCCTCTGTTAGTTATCAGTCTATTCATGAGGAAATAATAGGTGCAGTTTTATGGAGCTATTCTCTTACTTTTCCTGTTCACATTCGTCAAAAAAACGGAGCAGCGAAAGTTCGCTGCTCCGTTTTAATTTGCTCTGTATTACGCAAGCCTGATTATGAATGATTGATCAGTTATCGTTGTCATCTTCTTCGTCTGTATCCACGATCGCTCCAGACGATGCATGGATTTCAAGCTCGACAGTTCCTTCGTTGGTGAGTACCTTGACCTCATAGATGAACTGTCCGTCTTCCTTAACTAATTTAGAAGACAGAAGGGTACTCCCAGGCACATGCTTAAGTGCAATTTGTCCAGCCTGCTTTTCAGTTAGAGTGACGTGGTTGGGCTTGTAAAAGAAAGACTCGTCATTCGAGTCATGATCAAGCTCAGAATGGGAACGGATAGTTTTCCCGGTATAAGCATCAACATCTATATCCCAATCTTTATCTCCTTGCTGAAGATCCACTTCATAGTATACCTTTCCGTTCTTGCGCTCCAGTTCGACATCCTCAACTTGCGCATCATTTCCCACAGCCTTCTTGGCAATATTGGCAGCAGCAGTCGCTCCAATTAATCCCGTAGGTTTAGCAGCCCATACGGCATTTGCCGAGACACCTGTAACCGTAACTCCAAGCAGAACCGTGGCTGCTATTATTCCTAATGTATAGTTTTTTTTCATTACCTAATTCCTCCTTGAACTGTATGCTTGAATACAGCTTAACCCTTAAATATGAGAGGAACATAATAGAATCATGAGAAAACAATGAGAAGCTATAAGCAAGATCATCAGGGCGTCATGATTCGTCGTGATCCTGTTTTTCTTTTTCCCAAGTGATAGAGTCGATTGAGCCTGATACTGCATTGATCTGCACCACTGCCTCACGCCCATCTTGTATCTCAACCTCAACAAGATAATAGAGGCCTTTGTCATTGCGGTGCAGTTCAATATCATCGGATGTTCCATTCACTGCTTTTGCAGCAAGTTTGGCTGCTTCATTCTCTGTAATGACAAGAGAAACCGGGTCAGGTTTATGGACTGGATTTGATTTGTCACTGGGTTGTGGGGAACCGGGGGGGTGATCTTGGGGTTCCTGCTTTGCATCTGTATACATCTGTGTCCGCTTAATGGATTGAATGACACCATCATAGGCATTGACTTTTATTACATACTTCCCTTTGGTGCGTTCTAGCTTGATCACATAAAAATTATCCAAACGTTGGGATTCGAGCACCTCACCGGGATACTGATGCAATACAGATTGGACCACGGTTTTTTCTTCCAAGGGCGAAGCTGATAACGATCGTGCCCAGGGCCACTGTAAAAGGCAAATGGTGATTAATATAGCCGCTACCATACCTCCAATCATCCAGGTATAGATCGTTTTCATTGGTTTTGCCTCCTTTGGCTTATTATTCTGGAACAGTAGGGAGGATGATCGTTGCAGTTGTTCCACTTCCCTCTATGCTTTCTAGCCCAATTTGTGCTTGAATAGCTTGAGCAATTCCTGTAGCTAATGATAAGCCTAGCCCGGCCCCACCTTCCTCGCGGCTTCTGGCTTCGTCCACACGATAAAAGCGGTCGAAAACTTTAGATAACTTTTCTTCAGGGATTCCAATTCCTTGATCTGTGATTCTTATGCAAGGTTGAGCCGTACCGTCCACAATATCAATCATCAGGTGTATCGGCCCGTCACTATATTTGCGTGCATTATCCAAAAATATAAATAGAAGTTGTTTTAGTTTATTCTCGTCCGTATAGGCGATGCAGTCTGTTTGTACATCCAGTTGAATTTGTCGGGCGAAAGCATTTTCAAATGTAGCTTTCAGTTCTGTCCCTACTTTGGTCAAGCGTACAGGTTCTAACGTGACATTCCATTGTTCTTCGTTTCTGGCTAATAGAAGAAGCTGCTCTGCCATATCCTTCATTCGGATCGCCTCCGAATGGATCGCTTCAACGGATTCGGCAAAAATGCTGGGGTTCTGCAACCCCCTCCGTTTAAGCAAGCTGGCATAACTTTCAATAATGGTAAGAGGGGTTTTCAATTCATGGGACGCATTCGAAACGAATTGTTCTTGGCGAACGAAATTCCGCTCCAGTAATTCAATCATGTCATTAAACGTTTCTCCCATTTCGACTAGCTCGTCGCGTGATGACGAATTGAGCGGAAGACGTTTGAATTTCCCGCTACGTTGAATCTCTTTCATCGTGTTAATCATGGATGTGATTGGATGTGTAATCAGTCTGCCCAGCAGTCTTCCCGATAGGACGACAGGAATAAAAGCAATTCCTGTGACTGCAATAAGTACGATCCTGAGTACTCGAAGCGTCTGCATCGTCGGTTGCAGGCTCTCGGTCACCTGAAGATTGACAACCTCTCCATTCGACCAAATTATGGGGACCGATACGTAAATATAACGGTTGCTTTCATAGGTAATGATGCGAACCTGCCGTGTTTCATTAAAAACGCCCTTCACCAAGCTGAGAGACTGCTCTGATGAAGAGGTGATAGGGGCAAGAAAGTCGCCTTCCGGTCTCATTAGCCGAAGCATACCATCCAGCGGCACATAGGCTCGTAGAAGATCCTCAGTGGCTACGGATACTGGAGCGCGTTGAATGCCATGAATCATGTTTTCTGCTGCGGCTTCTACCTGGTTTTTTCGACTGTCTATCGAAAGTTGGCTGAATAGAAAATAGACTGAGAAATTAATGGCCACAAGTAAAACCCCGAATAGTAACGAGGTGTACGTATGGATTTTGTTCTGTAGCTTCATAACGATTCCTTCAGAACATAGCCAATTCCGCGTACAGTATGAATCAGCTCAGGGAGTTGGCGCGAAGGGTCAATTTTATTCCGCACGTAGCGAATATACACATCGACCACATTGGTATCACCAATATAATCAATGCCCCATACATTCTCCAGTAATTGTTCACGACTAAGTACCTGCCGCTGATGTCGAAGTAAATGAACGAGCAAGTCAAACTCTCGCGGCGTAAGCTCAATGTTGTGCTCTCCACGAAGAACTTCACGAGTACCTTCATGGAGACGTAAGTCCCCGGCACTAAGCCATTGATCTGCCACTTGTGAAGCCATGTCTTTCGCTGCACCTACCCTGAGCGCGGCCCTTACACGTGCAAGCAGCTCTTCGATCACAAAAGGTTTGGTAACATAGTCATTGGCTCCCAAATCGAGTCCCTCTACCTTATCCGCAATGGAACTTTTAGCCGTTAGTAAAATGACAGGAACGTTCGCATCATGTTTACGAATCCTTCGAAGGAGTTCGATGCCATTAAGACCGGGAATCATAATATCCAGTAAAACCAGATCCCAACTACCTTTGCAATAGGTCTCCAGTCCGTCAATTCCGTTTTTTTCTTTACTTACTTGATAGCCTTCAAATTCAAGTTCGATCTCTAGAAGTCGGGCAATCTTCTCTTCGTCTTCTACGATCAAAATGGATTGGTTCATAATCATGCCCTCCTGTAGGCGAATAGCCGATACGGAAGTATTTTAGCATATACGGACAGGTAAGACACTTCAAAGCACGGGACTGGGAGAGAAAGAGCTTAGCATAATGCGTTATAATTATGGACAATCCCCTCGATCAGATGTAGCCCCTATCATAGAAAGGGCATTAGCGACCGGGGAGTCAGTGGGTCACATGGCAGTGTTTTACTCAAAACATTATTTTATTATTTGGAAAACAGGGGCAGTCTGATAGATACAGCAAATTATTTTTTTATACATCATAATTCGGTAAAATATAGACTGGAACGGATACGCGACATGACGGATTTTGATCTTAATGATTCCCGCGAGCAGTTTATATGCCATACATGTCTAATACATTATTATTTGCGGGAGTATAAGTAGTCGAACGTTTTTTGAGGCAGGGAGGGAAGGACATGGATAAAAGAATACTGATAGCGGACGATGAGGCGAGTATTCGAAATGCACTGGCCTATGCGTTAAAGCGGGAAGGTTTTTTGGTGGAAACTGCCGTGGATGGAGAGGATGCATTGGAAAAAGTGCGTTTGTTTCACCCGGATGTGCTCATACTGGATGTGATGATGCCCAAACTGGGCGGATATGAAGTGTGTCGCCGTTTGGAAAGCCGAAAGGGCATCGGTATTTTACTGCTAACCGCAAAAAACGATATCGTCGATAAGGTGCTTGGACTGGAGTTGGGGGCGGACGATTTTATGAGCAAGCCGTTTGACCTAAGAGAACTGCTCGCACGTATTAAGGCATTGGTACGGAGACTGGAACGAGAAGGAGCGCCTGCGCCGGAAGGAACGGAAATAATACTGGACCTGTTGCGAGTGCGTCCGTCCAGTCGAACGGCTGAACTCGGAGCAAAAGCATTGGATCTGACCCCCAAGGAGTTTGATGTGCTGGCGCTACTGGTGTCCCATGCTGGAAGGGTATATACGCGGGACGAGTTGCTGGAACAAGTATGGGGCATCGATTATGCAGGGGGAACGCGGACGGTGGATATTCATATTCAGCGCTTGCGCAAGAAGCTGGAGCCGCACCAGTCGATGCTGCAAACTGTGTATGGAATCGGCTATAAGGCGGAGAAAATGACGTGAACGAACATCATTCACTCCATCCAGAAGGAAGCTTGCAGTCCACTGACCAGCCAAAGCGCAAACGTAAGCGTACAGGCTTGAGCCTGCGCTGGAAATTTCCGCTGGTCCTGGCGGCTTTACTGCTGTTTACTGTCGGTGTGCTGAGCTGGCTCGTACTTACCGGTATTCGTGCTAATCAGACAGACCAAATGGAACGCGGCTTAAAGCGTCAGGCGGAAATCGTGGAGATGCGCGTAAAACAGTCTTACCTGTTGGGAGTTCACCAATCGCCCGAAGACTTCATGAAAAAGCAAGCGCCGCAGCTTGCCGTGGAGCTCGGCGTATCCAGTAATATGCGCGTTATTTTATATGATGGCCGGGGAGATGAGGTCGGAAATTCTCTACCACTGGCTTATAGAACAAACGTCGGCCAGGCGCTTTCTTATGCGCTCCAAGGGAAAATTGCGTATATTACGGAAGGTAGCTCAGTTACTTATTTGGCTCCGCTGCAAGGTCCGGACGGCTTGCTGGGAGTGGTACAGCTTCATAGCTCAACAGAAGCGCAGCAGCAGTTCTACCAGGCGATTGCCCGCTTGTTTTTATGGACAGGAGGGGCGGTGCTGGTTTTAAGCTTTGTTCTGGGCTTAGGCTATGTCAGCCGCCAAACGAGGGACATCGGACGACTGACTCGCGTTTCTGAGCAGATCTCGGCAGGGCACTATCCAGAAGCTCGATTGCTGCGACGTCAGGACGAGCTAGGAAGGCTGGATGAAGGGATGCTCCAGATGAGTCATGTGATCCGGGCTAGTATTACCGCGCTCGAGAATGAAAAGCTTCGGCTGGAAGAAGCAGTTCAGCGTTTGCGAGAGCTGGAGCAGCAGCAGAAGACTTTTATTGGCAATATCAGTCATGAACTGAAGACTCCGTTGACCTCTATTCAGGCTTACGCTGATTTGCTGGATATGTATGGGGATGATCCCGAATTGGTGCGTGAAGCCAGAGAAAGTATCGGTAAGGAAACAAAACGGTTGTATGAGCTTGTCGAGGATTCACTGAGACTATCTGTGCTGGACAAATACGATTTTGAATTACATACGGAGGAAGTGGAGCTGCATTTGCTGCTCGAAGATGCAGGTAGCCGAATACGGGGGAAAGCTGCGGCGCGTGGACTAAATTTTTCGATGGATACCATTCCAGCCAAGGTGTGTGGAGATCCTAAACATCTAATGCATATTGTACTGAATTTGCTGGATAATGCAGTAAAATATAATCAGGACAAAGGCTGGATCACGTTATCCAATCGAGTGGAAAAGGACACTGTGATAGTGTATATATGCAATTCCGGTCCATGGATTCCTAGGGAAGAATGGGACATGATTTTTGAGCCGTTTGTTACCTTAAGCCGTGATCGTTCTCGCCAGGACAGTGGTACGGGACTTGGCCTGCCTCTGGCACGCAGACTGGCAGAGCGCATGGGTGGAGAGTTGCAGCTTACAGCTTCGGGCGGTACTGGGTTGGAAAATAGCAATGGTCATTCAGTTGCAAGTGGCAATGAATTTTCGCTCAGGCTCCCCCTGTTGGTTCATGATGGCTCTCAGTAGATAGCTTTAGAACTCTTATTTACAATTTGGAAACAATTCGATGTATTCACGAGATGTTCAGGCATTAAGCTGGGGGTAACGTTAACAAGGAGGCCGTTATACATGATGAAGAAAAACCTAGACAGCTACGGGCAAAAGAACGGCTTTCCTCGTCTCGAATATCCCTATGCACGCTTTTTCAGACACAAAGTCACAGGCTTGCTCATGACTGGCTTGATCGCTGGAGGATTGCTCAGCGGCTGCGGCATAAAAAGCGTAGGAGAGACAATTCCAACATCCGGTATGAAAACGGGGCAAAAGCTTACTGTGATTGACATGGATGCAGCTCGGCAGCAAGTATCGGACGAACTGGTGGTACAGTCCATCGACAGGCTGGGAGATGTCTACGCGAGGTCATGGCTGAGTGATGAAGAATTGATTGTGGAGCGCCAGAATCAGTTATGGATTCATAATGTAAAGACCAACAAGGAGCGAGTTTTAACACCAGGTCGTAACGCTCTACAGTTACTTGCTGTGGTATCACCGGATCAACGCCATGTGTTTTTTACGGAGGGCAGTGCCAGCAGCAAGTATGATATCCAGGGCTATATTTTAGAACTCAGCAGTGGTAAGGTTACATCGGTTGGTCAGCTGGACATGACTAACGAAGTGAGCTGGGGTGATAAGGATCATCTCATTACAGGTACACCAGACGGTAAGATACATCTGATTGGTCTGAACGGCAAAGCAGAAGAACTAAGCTTTCAAGATCCGAATCACTCAGAATTAATTGCTCATGTCGAGAAGGTGGGTAACGACATATTTTATACAGGCAATGATAAACAAGGATATCCGGTACTGAATCGGTTCTCTCTCAATCATCCTCAAGCTGTGACCATTGCAGAGGGGGCCATGTCTTTTGCTGTGTCGCTTGATGGTAAATCTATTGCCATTGAAAAGCGGAAATGGAATACATCCGAACCAGCCCGTATGATCATTTTGGATGAACAAGGCAAAGAGAAAGGGATCGTGGGTCAAGGGACTTTAATGAGTCGTGGAAGCTGGTCCAGCGACGGGACCAAGCTTGCTTTTTCCATTTATGATGAGGATCAGCAAGGAATGAGAGGACTATATGTATTTGACCAGTCCACGGGTAAAACCACTCCCGTCACGACTGATATTCAATCCTATGACAGTCCAACAGTGTGGAGCCCTTCCGCCCGGTTTTTATCCATGTACCAGAACATTTCGGAAGGTGGAAAACAACTGAATCAGAGCTACATCGTCGAATTTAAGAAAAAGTAGTAAAAAAAGGCGCATTTCCTTCTTCGGAATGCACCTTTTTTAAATTAGGCTGGCTATTCGATTGTGGGTCACTGCACAAACTTGCGATGATGTTTCTTCCCATCATATGAAAATAAGGCGAGCTTCCCCTCAATCATCGTTTCCAAATGAACGGTACGCCCCCACAGTTGATATACATATGGAAGCGTGCGCTCCATATATTTTAAATCCAGCTCAATGCCTTCATATTGATGCTTGAGCTTTAACTCGCCCGTATGCAGGTAGTCTCCGTCCTCAACGACGATGTAAGGGGAGCCTCCATTTACGCGTGAGAACACAAGCTGATCTCGTATGTTTTCCCAGGATTTATCGGTAATTTTCCAATCCGGCCCCCGTTTCTCAAACACGTACAAATCTAAATCCTCTGTTAGCTGCTTGGTCATGTAATTGCGTATAAAAGAGGTGTCCGAATCAAACTCTCGCACCTCGAACATTTTAGCTCGACCTTCGCCCGGTTTGCGTCCTTGGCGCTCTTGCTCCTCGCGAGTCGGGTTATCCCATCGCTTTTCAATATCTTCAAATATCTTCAATCCCAAATAATACGGATTCAAGCTTTGCTTGGAAGGCTGCACAACGGAAGCATTTAGCATGGCAAATTCAACAGTTTCATCCCCGGTCAGATCCAGTTCCCTGACAATCCGTTGATGCCAATAAGAGGCCCAGCCTTCATTCATGATTTTGGTCTCCATTTGGGGCCAGAAATACAGCATTTCGTCCCGCAGCATCGTCATGATGTCCCGCTGCCAATCCTCCAGTACCTCGGAGAATTCCTGAATAAACCAGACAATATCCTTTTCAGGTTCCGGTGGGAACTGGCGTACCTTGATCCCCTCGGTCTCGGCCGAATCATGCTGCTTTACTGTGTCCAGTGACCACAGATCATCGTAAGGTCCGATGGGACGCTGGTGTTTTTTAGGTTCTTTTTGCTCCTTGATTTTGAGTTCCATGTATCGTTGTTTATCTAGATGCCTTGGTTTGATGAGCTGTGGGTCTACATGCTCTTGTATCGCCAGTACAGAGTCAATGAAGGATTCCACGGCCTTTGAGCCGTATTCCATTTCATAGCTGCTGATCCGTTCTGCGGTGGCAGACATGCTCTCGACCATATTGCGGTTGGAGGCCGAGAAGCGGGCGTTGTGTTTGAAAAAATCGCAGTGCGCCAACACATGAGCGACAATCAGTTTATTTTGCACCAACGAATTTCCATCCAGCAGGAAAGCGTAGCAGGGATTGGAGTTGATGACCAGCTCATAGATTTTACTCAATCCAAAATCGTACTGCATCTTCATCTTGTGAAACGTTTTTCCGAAACTCCAGTGGCTGAAGCGCGTGGGCATACCATACGCCCCGAATGTGTATACAATATCCGCCGGACAAATCTCATACCTCATCGGATAGTAGTCGAGCCCGAATCCATCAGCAATCTCCATAATTTCTGATATCGCGTATTCCAGCTCTTTCTGGTCGGTACTCATCCCACTGTCCCCCCTTCCCGTTTGCGAAAAAAGGTGCGTAGGGCTTGGTATACCTCACCTTTTTCCTTGATGACATAGTACATAAACTGATCTGCCTTAATATTCTTGTAGGCTGACATCAGCGTACTGCTGCGATTATATTGGTTCACTTCTCCATAGCCGAACATATTGCTGCGCTTCATAAGCTCCTCGATTAGTTTCACACACCGTTCATTGTCTGAGCTTAGGTTATCGCCATCGGAGAAATGGAAGGGATAAATATTATAAGTCGAAGGAGGATAGCGCTTGTCGATAATCTCCAATGCTTTCAAATAAGCAGAAGAGCAGATTGTGCCACCACTTTCACCGCGAGTAAAAAATTCTTCCTCCGTAACCTCCTTGGCTTCGGTATGATGCGCAAGAAAGACAATTTCCACCTTTTCATATTGGCGACGCAAAAAGCGAGTCATCCAGAAAAAGAAGCTGCGGGCGCAATATTTTTCAAAAGATCCCATGCTGCCTGAGGTGTCCATCATAGCTATAATTACCGCATTGGATTGGGGAATGGTTTTCTCTTCCCATGTTTTGTAACGAAGATCGTCCGGACTAATATGATGGATGCCCGGATTCCCCTCACGAGCGTTGCGGCGCAGATTTTCGAGTATCGTTCGCTTCTTGTCAATGTTCGCTTGCATGCCTTTTTTACGTATATCATTGAATACGATAGATTCAACCTCAATTTGATCCTTATCTTTTTGCTGCAAATGCGGTAATTCCATTTCCTCGAACAACATATCTTCGAGTTCTTCTATGCTGACTTCAGTTTCCATAATATCATGTCCTGGCTGGTCGCCTGCTTTCTCACCTTTACCTGGCTTCTGGGAAGCAGGATCACGTCCGATGACATCCCCCACCTGACTGTCGCCATCCCCTTGACCTACATGCTTTTGCTTTTGGTAGTTATAAATGAAGCGATATTCATCCAGACTGCGAATGGGCACTTTGATAATCTGTTGACCGTCCGACATTATAATATTTTCTTCCGTTATCAGATCGGGTAAATTTTGCTTAATGACATCTTTGACCTTCTGCTGATGGCGTTGCTGGTCCTGGTACCCTTTGCGATGCAGCGACCAATCTTCGCGGGATACGACGAATGAATATGGCTGGCGTGGTTCCGTCATTGTTAGGCACCCCCCAAGTGGATACACGGCACAGTTTGGCCTTGTTGGTTATTAAGTATATTCACGGGGATGTACGATATGTGATGGAACTCGATTTAAATTCTGCCCGTTTGCTTTTATAATGAAAGTAAAAAATGTAAAAAAAGAATGGAGAACCTTGGTTATGGAAGAAATTGCAGTGCTTATCGTAGACGATGAACAGGGACTGCGAGATATGCTGACAACAGTTTTAAAAAAAGAAGGGTTTCTACATGTTAAGCATGCAGCCACGGGTCAAGAAGCGTTGCAAATCGTGATGGAATCTCGTATTGATGTGATTGTGCTTGATGTTATGCTTCCTGATCGTGATGGATTTGAGGTGTGTCGTCAGATGCGTCTATACACGGAAGCTCCTATTCTTTTTTTGACGGCAAGAGATACAGATTTGGACAAATTAATGGGATTTGGTATTGGTGGGGACGATTATATTACCAAACCGTTTAATCCGTTAGAAGTCGTTGCACGTATGAAAGCTCGAATGAAATATCGAAAAGTGACAACAGCGGACATGAAGCCTGCCTTACGAACCTTAGATTTTGGATATTTTTGTCTGGAATTGGAATCAGGTGTGTTGTATGTGCAAGACCAAGAGGTCGATTGTCCTGCACGTGAATGGCTGCTGCTGGTATTTTTGTGCAAGCATCCTAACCGTATATTCAGTGTGCGTCAGCTATACGAAGCAATATGGAGCGAGACCTTCCTTGGTGATGAAAAGACAGTAGTCATTCATATCTCTCGTTTGCGAAAAAAAATAGAACCTGATCCCAAGCACCCGCAATTTTTAGTTAATGTAAGAGGGCTAGGTTATAAAATGATATCAGTCAAGAGGGGGGAGCAAGAATGAACTCTCTCGTCAAGATGTCCTTTCGTTTTATAAAAGTAACATTATGTTTTGCTCTAGCCTATGTTCTTTGTTTTCTTATCTGTACTGTTATATATATTTTTATAAAAAGTACATTTGGTACATCTCATAATATGAATATTGATCTCTTCTGGATCGGACTTGGAATCGTGCAGAGCCTTGTGTTTATAGTTGTCTATGGATGGTATATAGGCAAACCCTTGGTGTATGTAATTAAATGGATTGGAAATATAGCAACAGGGGAATTCCAGGCACCGCTAAGTGAGCTAGAACTGCCAGATCGCAAAAAAAATCAGAGAAATAATTATAAGCCTCCGTATCAATTGTATAAAGAAGTTTTTGAACAAATGAACATCTTATCTGCTCAATTGCGCAGTAATGAGGAAGAGAGAATAGAAATAGAAAAGCGAAAACAGCAGTGGGTAGCAGGCGTAAGCCATGATCTCAAAACGCCATTATCCTATATTGAAGGATATGCAGCCATGCTGACTACTCAAGAGTATGATTGGTCCGATGAAGAAAAAAGAAGCTTTAGTATGGCTATCAGTGAGAAAGTAACGGAAATGAAGCAGTTAATTCAGGATTTGAATGCTTCTATGCAGATCAAGGAGGGTGCCTTGCCGATCCAGCTGAAGAAGAAGGACATTGTGGAGTTTCTCCGCAATACAGTCATAGATATCGCTAACCATCCTTCGGCCGAGCAGTACGAATTTTCTTTTATGTCATTGGAGGCAGTATGTACCATGCCCTTCGATAGTAAATTATTAGGTAGAGCGCTGAAAAATTTTCTGATGAACGCAATCATTCATAATCCTTCAGGTACACATATTTCAATGGATGTAAATAAAGAGAGCGATAAGCTTCATATTTCGATCGAAGATGATGGAAAAGGAATGAATCCAACTGAATGTATACAGGTGTCTCATTCCAAAGAGCATGGCATATCTATTGCCAAAAGCTTTATTGAAGCTCATAACGGAACGCTTCATATTCTTCCGGGAAGTAAAAAGGGTACCAGGGTGGAAATTACTTTGCCGCTAAATATGTAACTCTTTAACATCTTTGCCCTCACATTTTGGAGTCCGCTCGTTTTTTTGCCTGTTGTTTAGGAACTGTTTACCTGATGTTAACTTTCCTTCTGTAAACTGTATGTAACTAAAACTTCAGCATTAAAAGTCGAGAGGAGATCAGGAAATGTCTGAATATGTAATACATACACAGCAGCTAACCAGGCGTTTTGGAAAACGAGAATTTGTCAAACAAATAAATCTCCAGGTACCTGAGAAGCAAATTTACGGATTTTTGGGACCAAACGGGGCGGGAAAAACGACCACGATTCGTATGCTACTCGGGCTGATTAAATCCACATCCGGGGAGATTGAGATTTTTGGGAAAAAGCTCAAGGATCATCGCATGGAAATATTAAAGGATGTAGGTTCTCTGGTTGAATCACCTGCCTATTATGCCCATTTGTCTGCATATCGAAATTTGGAAATCGTTACAACAATGCGTGGGCTGCCGACCCGAAAAATTCATAAAGTGCTGGATTTGGTGAGATTAAGCAAAGATGCGTATCGACCGGTAAAAGGATACTCCTTGGGGATGAGGCAAAGGCTAGGAATTGCCATGGCGTTGATTGCTGATCCCAAATTGTTGATTCTTGATGAACCGACGAATGGTTTGGACCCGTCTGGTATCCAGGAAATTCGGGAGTTAATTATGAGCCTGCCTGATGCTTACGGAATGACGGTATTGGTTTCGAGCCATCTACTAAGTGAAATCGAACAGATCGCAACCTATGTAGGGATTATTAATCAAGGGGAAATGATATTCCAGGGAACTATGAAAGAACTTACAGACAAAAGCAAGCCTCAATTATTCATTGAAACCCAAAATCCTGTTCAGGCTGCTGGAGCCCTGATGCAGCATGGATGGATTGCCGGAGCTGAATCCTTGGAGCAAAAAGAGGTCATAACTCCTATTGTGGATCGGCAACAATCATCGGAGATGATCAAAGTGTTGGTAGAGCACAATCACCCCGTCTATCGGGTAAGGGAGAAGAAAAAAACATTGGAGGAAATATTCCTGGAGCTGACGGGTAAGGAGCGAAGTTTATGATACTCCAAGTTATCAAGGCGGAAGGATATAAGCTGAAAAAAATATGCTGGTGGCTTCCTCTAATACAGGGCTGTGTCCTTACAGGGATGACTGTCATGGAATGGTATCTCTACTTTCGTCAGGGGCCAGGAGGGGTCTATGCTGGTTTTGCGGTTATGTTTATGTTCATCTCGTTCGTGATGCTGCTTGGCGGTACACTTCTAGCAAGTATTATGGCAGGTACAGAGCATGATACCCAAACATGGAAGCAGCTTATGGCCATGCCGGTTCCCAGAAGCTACATCTACTTATCCAAAATGTTTTGGATTGTGATTCTGCAGTTTGGTACTGCCTTGATTACGATAGCAGGGATGAGTCTCATCTGGGTGCTGTATACAAACGAGCCCATTCCTTGGCGAGTTATGCTGCTGCAGCCGATTAACGCCAGCTTGGCTACTCTGCCTGTACTTGCAATTCAACTTTGGTTGTCTACGCTTTTTACTAATCAGGCATTCCCGTTAGCATTTGGCATATTTGGTTCTATTGCCAGCTTGTTTTTGGCACGAACCAGTATTCTTTGGATTAAATTATTACCTTGGTCGTATCCGGCTCTATCAAGTCCTCTAATTAAGGGATACGTAATGTGGGTGATCATTGCTTTATGTGCAGGGGTCATCTTCACAGGACTCGGTACTCTACAGTTTAGAAAGCATGAATTCAAATAGGAGGAGGAAAAGTATGGGATCCATTTTACGCGTGGAAGCGATGAAGCTTCAATGGGTCATGGTATGGATTCTCATTATATTAGATGCGGTTATCAATTCTTTAATGGGAGTCCTGGAGCTGAACGATTTGAAGCAGTTTTATGAGCCTAGCTGGTTAATGCTATACACCTATGCGGCGCAATTTCACTCGATGTTTTTTTATCCGCTTTATTGTGGAATTATCGCTTCTCTTTTGTGCGCATACGAACATCGAGACGGGGGATGGAAGATTTTATTGAGCAGTCCATATCCCCGTCAGCGAATCTATTATGCAAAATATATATTGCTCATTCTCATCCTGTTTCTTGATCAGCTTACATTCATAGTAGGATATTTTGTAGGTGGGTATATAGCAGGTGCTCCAGGAAAAATCCCTTGGTTGCTCGTCCTTTCTACCGGATGGGGAGGGTGGTTCGGGATTCTACCATTGGCAGCCCTCCAGCTTATGCTCTCGGTGAAAATCCGCAATTTTGGAGCTTCACTAGGAATGGCTATTTGCTGTGTGGTGCCTAATATTGTTATGACAGGCTTTCACTCTTCCATAGGCGCATGGTTTCCCTTTACGATTCCTTATTATATCATGTTGCCGCAAACAGCGAGCTATGCTCCTAGAGTTGAGCCTTATAGTCTTGGTTTGATTGTACTTTTTACGTTTTTAGCCTATCTATTTGCTGGAAGAAAGATGTTTGTGAATAGAGATTGGCTGTAGCTAGGATAGCATGAGCATGTAATCCCAGGGCATCTCTTTGTTCTCAGAAACACTTAATAAAGCAGAAGCAATCCCGGCGACGCCTTCAAGCAGGCCTGCTTTTGTCAGCCAGGCCAAAGAGCTGTCTGCCCTTGGCTCGGGGTCCAGATATCCAAGTGGGCTATCGGCTTGAAAGCGATCTATCAGCTGACTGGTTAAGTGTTGAATAAGCGGGATAAACGCTGGTTCCTTACTGTGACACCACATTCGCCAGGAGATCGTAAGTAACCCGGCAAGACCATGACACAATGCAGAGGAGTCCATTTCCTGCTTAGTAACCTCATAGGTAATGGCACCGATACAGGCCTTCACAGCCATTTTTTGCAGTTCTTCATCATGAAGAGCCTTCCCGGCAAGATATAAGGAACAGGCAACGCCGGGAGTACCGTAACACCAGGCTTCTCTTGCTCGTTTTAAATCTAACTGTAAAGAGCCTGTTTCAGCTTCAAAAGGAACAATATGAGGCCAGTAGTAGCCGTATGTATCCTCATTTTTATACTTAAGCAGCCATTCTGTAATCGTTTCAATCGCTTGATATTGGCCTTTTACTTCAATTCCAGAACTGTAAGCTACAGATAGTAAGGCCAATGGTCCGGGAATGCCGTGTGCCATTCCGCAATTGAAATTACCCATAGCATAATTGCTTTTATCACGATCCAAAAATTGGAACTTTTGCGGAGAGTACCAGCCTGGAACATAGAGGTTGTGAATTTTTATAGGATATGTGAGATCGGTTAAAAATTGAAGAATAGGCTCGACAAGAGGAGTACAACTAGGATCGGTTGAGTTCATCACAATATATCTCCCAATCCCGGAGGCTCCTGAAATCGTATCAAAGGATTGCATGGGCATCCCTTCGTGCAGAGCTAATTGTGCTGTATTCAATTGCAGCCATTGTTCTGTCAGAGGAATCATCCATTCATGTATTTGCTGTAAAAAATGGCTGTAGTATTCGCCATGATTGGAGGCTTCTCTCACAGAAGAAGCGATGCCGGTCCAGCCGCTGTAAAGTGAGACATCATTCAGACCTTTTTTAGCAAGTGAAGCTTGAATGTGCTTCATATTCAAGTAGATTGCCTGATTCCAATCATACGTGGAGTCTGAAGCACGACATTGAGATAGTAAAAAAATATTACCCGGATAACCGTGTGAAAGCGAAGTATCTCCCCATGGGTGATATTTTGTTTCGGGTGAAATATTTTGCTCTGCGTGGACTGCTTTGTAGACCGATTCAGGGTTACTCAGGCGCAAGGCGATTGTTGTACTGAAGTCTTTTGCCTGTAATTGCTCGCATGCTTCCATAACAAAATGGTCCGTTTTCATACGAATGCCCCTTTCATTTTTTCCTTCATTATATTGTTGCTCAAAGCTGGCGAGTTGTCCTTAAAAATTCTAAAAAGTAACGAGGGATTATCTTAATTGCATTCACTAAATTTAAGATGGATGTAAGAGTTTTATAAAGTCTAGTTAAGATTATATAAATTATAATAAAATTGTAAAAAATAAAAGGAGGTAGCAAAATGAAAAATCAATTTGATCTGGACTTGCAAGTTGCCAAAAATGAGGTTGCTCCTAAAGAGGTTCAACCAGCTAGCGGTCTTATCTGTACTCCTTCATGTGCAACAGGTACTTTGAATTGCCAAGTTAGTCTTTCTTTCTGCAAAACGTGTTAATAACGAGAAACAAGGTACAAAAGGCACGGTTTTATAACCGTGTCTTTTCCCGGTTATAAAATAGGGGGAGGAATTATGGTTGGAGATTTGCAGGAAAGGTCAGTTGAGATCAGCAAAAATATTACACAAAAACTGATAGACCTATCATATACAGAAAAAATAGTTCATCATAGAAACAACCTTTCACCTTCGCGTGGGACGGCCCCTTGGAATCCCGGCTGGCTTGCTGATGGAGTTCCAGGTGTATTCGTGCTGTTGGCCGAGTGGGGTTATCTGAAACCTGATCAGAGTTGGGCAGAACATGTGCATACACAGTTGTTGTATTTACATCGCAATTCTTTAATATTACTACCCGATATATCTCTGTACTATGGTTCTACAGGTGTAGCATATGGAATATTGCTTGCCTCAAATAACAGAGCTAATTATCAGCAACTGTTAAATCAAATAAATGATTATATTCGTACTCAATGGGTAAAGTCACCCGTTATAAATACAATTACAGAGTTCAGCAAGCAGATGGACGTTATCCACGGCCTGCTCGGAGTGGGCAGATACACATTAGAGATTCCTGAAGACGACGAGAAGATGTGTAATCTGACCCATCAACTATTAGATACTATAACGCACTTTATACCTGAATATATACATTCGGTATCAAGGGGAAGTTCGACTTCGATTCATCTAGGAATGGCGCATGGCATCACCGGAATCCTTGCACTACTTGTCACTGCCCTACAAAAAAAGATTAGAGTTAAAGGATTACATGAGGCTATAGAATATATAGCCGATTTTTTGCTTATTCAAATTCAGGAGGATCAATATGGTTTGTATTGGCCTGTAAGCTCTCAAGCGACTTCAATGAACAAGACAGATAACAAAGAAGGAATGAGAGAAATTGAAGGCTGGTGCCATGGAACCTGTGGGATAGCATGGACTTTATTCAGAGCAGGAATGGAGTGTAGCAATGAAGAATGGACAAAGATAGCTGAACAAGCTATGAAATCCGTATTTTGCTTGGATGATGAGCTTTTAAACGCGCTATCCCCCACTTTCTGTCATGGATTGGCGGGTTTGCTTCATATGGCTCATAGATTCTATTACTTCACTGGTAATCAAGCTGCATTAGGCTTTGCCGACCAAATAGCATTAAAGTTGATGAATCTATACGATGAAGAGCTCCCATTTGGTTATCAGGACTTGGAGGGGACAACTCATGTTCATAATATAGGAATACTGCAAGGGGCAACAGGAATTGCATTAAGCTTGTTGGACTATGGAGTAGGGAAGGAACAACCTAAATATTCAGGGAGATGGAGTGAATTGTTTCTAATTTCGTAAAAGCTCTGTCTTAACTGCTTATCTGAAGCCGTGTTTTTGGGGAGGATTAGATGAAACAAAAATTTATGGTTATATCATCCTTTAAGAAGATTAAGCATTTTTTTGAGACTTTAAGCACTCCAGAAAACATTCAAATTATGTTTTATGATTCGCTTTACCAGGCTCTACCGGATATTGATGAGCAGTGCATCGGTGTAGCTTTGAATCAGGATCATGTAACGCTAGAGGATTTATCTCACTGGCACACCATTAAAGAAAAATTTACAGTCCCATTTATCTTCCTATCCTATCATTGTGATGACAAACGGCAATTGGATCTCCTCAAACAACTGCTTTCCATGGCTTCATCTGAATATGGGCTGGAAAGAGATCAGGAGGCAATTAGTTTATCACCCAATGTCATTTTTGATCCTGCTGGTAAGGTTATTTGGAAGCAAGGACATGAGCATATGCTGACGATGATGGAATTTCGATTATTGATGTATCTCCTTACAGCGAAAGAGTGTGCATCCACGATTGATCACATTATAGACAGAGTATGGGGAGTTGATGCTTTTACTACATCTAATACGGTGTATGTGCATATCCGAAAATTGAGAGAGAAAATAGAAGATGATCCAAGTCATCCGAAAATACTGGTAACATGCCATGGAATCGGTTACAGGTTGAATATATTTCCTAAAAACTTGGAGGTGGCCAGTTGTGAAGAGACAACTGCATTACACTGATGCTCATAACCTACATAGAGAACCGAGAGATAAGAATGAACGATGGTTCAGCGCATGTGATTATTTTCTAATCAGAGCCCCATTACTACCGTTAGAGCAATATTTTGAGGTGTTTTCGGATCAAGATGTAGATAGCCATCTTTCTTTGGAGGAAATCACTCGTCGACTAAAGCTTGTGTCCCGTGAAGCTGTTATTCGAGAAGCTATTTCATTGGCCTCTCCGTCCCTTATGCAGTTTCTACACTACTTGAACGATGACGATGCTTTGGAAGATAAAGGACAGTTACAAAAGTATGAGAAGACGCTGAATAGTTTTTATCGTTATTTTATTCGGATGACTACCCGAACGACTCCATTTGGATTATTTTCAGGGGTGGGGCAAGGGATTTGTAAGGATACTACCCATTTGGACATAGGTACCTATCATCAACATCTGAAGAGAGCTAGACCTGACATGGAATGGATATATAAAATTATCCGAAAAATGGAGTCTGACCCAGTCATATTTGATCAATTAAAGGTTTTCTTAAACCGAACGGTTATGATCAAGGGCGATCGCGCCAAATTACCATTTCGGCCTAAGCATGGAGCGGCAGAAACCGATGATTCGGCCGAAATGTTTAGTTCCATTCGGCTTACGGACGTCGTTCGCCTGACGTTTGAAGCTGCTGAGCATCCGATTCAGGTGATGGAGCTTAAAGAATTACTATTGAAGGCATTTCCTGACGCTACTACGGAAATCATCGCTCATTTTTTGCAGCAGCTTGTAGAGCAAGAGTTTATTTTGAGCGAGCTTAGACCTCCACTGATGGATCACTCACCTTTTCATTACATATTTGAAAAAATTAAAAAAATGGACATGTCTGATCATTGGACTGACATTTTACACGAAATTGATATTTTATTACGACAATACAATCAGTGCATGATTGGAGAAGGAGAGAAGGCCTACCGGGAACTATGTGGAAAAATGCTAGATATCATTGCTGTAAAAACGCCTGTACAGGTCGATGTCAAATTAGCTCAAGAAGTAACGCTGCCGAGACATGTGCTCGATGATGTTGCATTAGGAGCTGAAGTCATGTGCAGGTTGTTTTCATCCCCAAAAATGGATGAACTGGACGAATATTTAAATCGTTTTTTGGAAAAGTACGGAGTGTACCAGGAGGTCCCTATCAATGAACTGTTTGATGAGGATTGGGGACTTGGTATACCAAAGACGTATCGTACCAATGAGAAAAAATCAATGGGCATGGAAGCATTTAAACGCAACGCAGTTCTCTTTCAATGGCTTTCGAATGCCATTGCCAACCATGACATAGAAATCGTTCTTTCAGATGAGCAGTTGGAGCAGCTGACGATATCCGATAATGATGACACTTCCCCGGAATCTATGGAGGTATACTACAGTATATTTGCCGAATCACCTGAAAAAGTTGATTCAGGAGACTATAAGCTTTTACTTGGGCCCAGCGCCGGTTCTAATCGGGCAGGTAAAACTTTTGGACGTTTTCTGGATATGTTTAGTGAAGAGTATGTTCAGAAATTCTCTGATATTTATGATCATCACCGATGCTTTCATCCCGACGCCTTGTTGGCAGAGATGGTTTTTATGCCTGACCAGGGAAAAATATCGAATATATCACTGAGCAAAAATTTTATGGAATATGAAATCGTGTCCGGAACGACCTCTTCTAAAGATGAGGAGCAGACACTACACATGGATGATTTATTGATAGGTGCAACTCACGACCGTTTCTATGTCAAGTCCAGGCGTTTGGGTAAAGAAATCATCCCCCTGCAAACCCATATGCTTAATTACAAGCTTTCACCGCATGTATTCAGATTCTTGACCGATATCACCAACAAAGAGCTTGGCACATGGTCATACTTTGACTGGGGGCCACTAGAACAGTCTCCTTTTTTGCCAAGACTTGTATATGGAAAAATTGTTATTAGTGCTGCGCAGTGGAGGCTTGGCAAGGCTGCATTGAATATTTCAGATTTAACTGAGCCTCAAGCAAGGGAGGAGCTTTTTCATACTTGGAGAGAACAGTGGAATGTGCCACGCTATGTTTATTTAACGATGGGAGATAACCGACTGTTATTGGACCTGTGCAATCTCTTCCATATCAAAGAATTGCTTCGTGAGATGAGCAAGATGAGGGAAGGACAGGAACTGCTTCTTACCGAGTGTTTGGGCGATCCATTCCATACCCCGCTACATGGGACCGCTGGAAGATATATGGGGGAATTTGTGTTTCCGCTCAAGAAGAAAAAAATAAAGGGGAAGCCGAGTATTCCAAGTTTACCCCACAAGATAGATTCTCAAAAATTCATGGCTTATACCCCTTCGGGCATTCATAGAGGGTTCCTTCCAGGAGGTGAATGGCTGTACCTTAAATTGTATGGAGTCAAGGAAAGGGAAACGGATCTTATTTCCTTAAGCTTGGATCAACTCCGAAATAACCCGGAATTTGAGGATTGGAGTCAAAAATCTTATTTTTTGCGGTACGTTGATCCTGAGCATCATATTCGTCTGCGGTTTCAAGGGGAGCCAGGTCAACTATGGAGTGCTGGCTTGGCGCAATTAAATCAGTGGGCAGGTGAGCTGCGTGAAGAGGGACTTATCACCCATATGGTACTGGATACATACCTTCCTGAGTTGGAGAGGTATGGAGGGCAGACACTTATGGACCTGGCAGAACAGGTTTTTGACGTGGATAGCCGATGGGTTATCGCCTATATGGCAGGAATTCGTTCCAAAGCTTTCAATCTGGACATAGAGATTGCAGCTGTGATTAACATTATTCACTATTTAAGCAGCTTTGGTTTAACGATTCAGGAGCAAGTGGACTGGCTAGAAGGTAGAATTGACAGCAAGCCTTATATGAAGGCGTTCAGGGATGTTAAAAAAGCATTGATTACCGCTGTAGAATCGGAATATGAATGGATTAGACAAGCGGATACGGCTACACAGGTCGCTTTGTTGGCACTTGTAGAAAAAAGACAGGCCATGATTCAACAGTATGCTCAAGCGATAACCCTGGCTGACAACAATCATGAGCTTACGAATCATGCTAATGATATTTTAGGCAGTATCATTCATATGCACCTGAATCGTCTGCTGGGTGTAAATCGGGAACGGGAAATGAAATGTATGGCTTTGGCAAAGCATACAGCGGCCAACCTGTTGCATCGGAAAGGAGTGCGCCATGTCACAGTCTAAAGGACAAACCAATGACCTGGTTTCCTTGTCCTACCAAAATATATTTCGTACCTTTTTATTTTGGCCTCGTATATTCAGGCTGCTTTGGGACACACACCCTACTTTTTTGATCGCTATACTTATTACAAATTTGTTGAAGGGTGCCGTTCCTGCTGTGATCCTTTTAGCAACGAGGGAATTAATTAATAGTGTTGTGGCAGGAGCGTCAGGAGGAAGCTTTCAGCCGGTTTTTATAGCTTTTGGTGTTCTAATAGGTGTCAATTTGCTGTACGATCTGATCAATATTGGGGAAAGCTTTTTTCGTAAAATGTTTCAAAGCCGGCTATCAAACCAGGTAAATATCAGAATTATTGAAAAAGCACAAAAGATGTCTTTGCAGTCGTTTGAGGATGCAGATGTGCAAAATATGCTTCAACGTGCTCAGGGAGAAGCAGATTACAGACCATTTGAAATATTTACTCAGATCCTCGCCATTATGAGCAGTATGGTAACCTTATTTTCGACGGGTGCTATTCTTATTGCGTGGAGATGGTGGGCATTTTTATTCATTTTTCTCATTCCATGTTTGTCATTCTATTCCTTTTTACGCATTGGGCAAAGAGAATTTAATGTTCACTTTCAAAGAGCAGGAAGACAACGCGAATCCTGGTACTTGTCTTTTTTGGTGACGAGAGATAATAGTTTTAAAGAAGTGAAAATATTTCAACTAGGAGATTACCTGCGAAATAGGTATAAAACAATACTCGAAGGGTTTTATCGTGAGGATAAAGTGCTAGCGGTTCGTAGATCCTATACTTCTCTTGCATTTCAGATTGTGAATCAGGGTGCATGCGCATTTATTATTTTCATGGCCATACAAGCCACTTATGTTGGTCAAATTTTAGTGGGGAACCTGGTGAGCTTAATTCAAGGTATCACGTTAACCCAGTCAACGTCGCAGAGCATTGTACAAGGTATTTTAAGTCTGTGTCAAAATAATTTGTATATTAAGCAGCTTTTTGACTTTCTGGATATGCCGGAGGAAACGAAAATGCAAAAGTCAGTTCAACACTTGCCTTTGTCCGCTATACACAGTATTGAATTTCGAAATGTATCGTTTAGATATCCTAACACGGAGGAGAATGCCATTTCTAATGTTAGCTTTACTCTTCATCAAGGAGAGAAGCTAGCCATTGTAGGGAGAAATGGATCGGGTAAATCAACAATTGTGAAGTTACTCACTCATCTGTATTCTGATTTTGAAGGAGAAATCTTAATTAATGGACACTCAATACACGAATTGGATAAAGACAGCTTTAGGGGAAAGATAGGCGTCGTTTTTCAGGACTTTGTACATTATGAGATGTCTGTTAGGGATAATATAGGCTTTGGTCATGTGGCTTCCAGAGAAAATGATGAGGCCATTTGGGCAGCTATTGATAAGGCAGGCATTGTAGATTTGATAGCTGGTCTGCCAGAAAAACTGAACACTCTGCTTGGAAAATGGTTTGAAGATGGACAACAGCTATCTGGAGGGCAGTGGCAGCGCATAGCAATAGCTAGGGCTTTTATGAGAAATGCTGATATCTATGTGTTGGATGAGCCGAGTTCTTTTTTAGACCCACACGCAGAGAAGGAAGTTTTTCAAAAATTTGATCAGCTTGTTCACGAGAGAATAGGAGTATTTATTTCACACAGATTGTCCTCCGCACGTATGGCGGATACCATTATTTTAATGAAGGAGGGCAGAATTGTGGAAGCGGGCAGTCATAAACACTTAATGGATATGGACGGAGTATACGCTGAAATGTTCAGGCTACAAGCATCTTCGTATCTTTCACAAGGAGAAAGTGAACTTGAGCAAGAGATGCTGTCACCTCCGTTGGTAAAGGCGACAGGCGGATCGTAAGAAAGGACAAATCCCCTCCTATTTTAGGAGGGGATTTTCTATCCCAACCACAAAACTCGAACTACAGCCATACTCACAATACCCACAACCACAGTAGCCAGCAAATTTTTGCTCCACAAAGCGGTCACCAGCGTAGGAAGGACCGCTATAAGCACTTGCCCATTAAGAGTGACCGAGGTTTCAGTTCGTACGAGCAGATTTTCCATGACCAGTGCCGTGAAGATGCAAATGGGGATGTAGGACAGCCACTGTAACACAGGTTTGGGCAACGTCAGTTTTTGCAGCACGACGAAGGGGATGATTCTCGGAATTGCCGTGACAATCATGCCGCCGATAATGATATACAGGACATTGGGACTAATATTCATTTGTCAGTTAACACTCCAATTGTTGCGGTGATCATGGTCGCTACAATGACGGCGATATGTGATGGCACCCACCAGGATAAAAGGTACATTAGAACGGCCATACATAGCACAAGTAGCAGGCGATGCTTGAGTTTGGAGGTCTGGACACTTTGGAGCTGGGAAATGAGTAGGGCCAGAAACATTGCAGGTAAGGCAAAGTCTAGACCAAAAGCTTCCGGCTGGGAAATCCAATTCCCTAGCACTCCACCAGCCACACAGGAAGCAATCCAAGCGAGATAAGCTGTAATATTAAGTCCGTTCATCCAGCGGTCACTGACCTGCCCGCCTTTAGCCAATTTATCCGACGCTACCCCAAAGGATTCATCCGTCAAAAGGATACCGATGCCTATGTTTTTCCACAGTGAGTATTTAGAAAAGTAAGGAGCCAATGACGCACTTAAAAGCAGATGGCGAGCATTCACAATAAATGTCGTTAAAATAATGACAGACGGAGGACTGGCTGCCGCCAGCATCGAGCACATAATAAACTGGGAGGCGCCTGCGTATACAAGCGCTGACATCAGACCAATTTCCATGGTGCTAACCCCTGATGAAGCGCCCACAATGCCAGCTGCGAATCCAATACATACATAACCAAGCAGTGTAGGAATACAATCTTTAACCCCTTGTAAAACGCTCAGTGAATCGGGCTTCGTTCCGCTCAATTCCGAAGCTATGGACATGTTAACCTTACCCCCAGTGTATAAATTTTATAATAGTATATAACGGAAATTGCGAAGTATCAATATATTATACAATTGTATGTTATATTGAATAATCCCTATAGCGAACAAGTAGTTCGTAAAAAAAGGGCGCCCCAGTCAGTTCATGACTTACGGGACAACCCTAAGGTGGTGGCTTATATAAGCTCTTGCCGTTTTTTCAGATATCCGTAGAGAATCATTCCCGAGACCGCGCAGATGGCTGCACATAGACCAATAACTCCATATCCCGCCTGAAGCCCGCGCAGTATGCCAAGCTCAGTGGTTGCTCCGTAGACTATCTTGACCCCTTCGATTACCCAGCCGATCACATAGTTGCCAATGACACTACCTATGCCCATCAGTGTGACGACGAACGTAATAGCTGTATCACTGTCTTTCGGATATCTCCGTGCTATGAACGCCATCACGGTCGGATAGATCATTGCAATGCCGGCACCCGATGCGGCAAAGAGAAACGCCAGTCTCTCCCCACCCGCGATTGCTGCAAACGTACATATCGCTGAGAAGGCGGAGAATAGAATCGTCGAAAGTACAAACCCCATCCGGTCTGTGAGCGGACCAAGCAACAGGCGCCCCAACGAGAAGGTAAGAAAAAACGCTGAGAGCATGCTGGACGCCTTCACCGTGCTCCATGAATACGCTTTCTCTAAAAAGTTGACTAGCCAGCCCCCAACTGCGAGCTCAGAGACTACCCCAAACGACAGGATCATTACCATCATCCAGAGTGCCGGATCGCGGGTTAGGGTCTTGAGTGAGGTCCGTTCCTCATGCTGCAGATCGTCTCCTGGGAAGGTGCTGAGCAGCGCGGCCACAATCGGCAGCAGGCAGAGAGACAACATAGCCAGATACATTCCCCGCCAGTCTAGCGTATGCCCAAATACCGTCAGTGACATGACTCCCGTCGCCAGCAAAGGGGCGACTGTTGAGCTAAGCCCATAGAAAAAGTGAGACAAATTCATCATCGTGCCGGTATTTTTCACAAAAATCCTCGCCCCCAAAATTGCGAGTGCAATCTCCAGCATGCCGTTCCCGATATACATCAAGAAGTAGGACGAAGCGAAGAACGGATACGTGTGCGACAGGTAGATGAACACTCCCGAGATGATCATGGAAGCAAAAGAAATGATGCTGACCGCCTTGATTCCCCACTTACGGACAAGGACGGCCGTGAACGAGCAGGCAATCAAATAACCAAGTGCGTTTAGAGACAACAATGTTCCGAGCTGCTGTTCATCCAGATTGAAGTCGAATTGAATGCGTGGAATGGCAGGACCTTTTATATTCTCCGAGATACCAAATACAATAAAGCCAATAAAAATTGTCGCCAGCTGCATCATGTACATGTGGCGGGACTTGCGGGTTTGCGGATTCAAATTTAGTCCCTCCTAGATAGTCAACGTTGATTTTCTCGCCTGTTGGGTGTTCAGGGATGGAAAAGTCACAGGATAGCGGTCCCCTTCAGGATATTACAATAGTTTTGAAAAACGTTTTAGTAAGTGAAGTTTAAGGACATTTATAGTTAATGTCAACAGTAAATTATAGCTACAGCGGACACTTTTGTGTATTCTTCATATATAGACTTTGGGATACGAGGAGGTATAATTCGGTGGATTCAATGCAATATATTATTGGTTCTAATTTGGCTCAAATTAGGAAAACTAGAGGACTTAGTTTGGATAAGGTGGCTGAACTGACAGGGGTTAGCAAAGGGATGCTGGCTCAAATTGAGAAGGGGAAATCTAATCCTACGGTAACCACACTTTGGAAGATTGCGAACGGCTTGCACGTATCCTTCTCCACCTTTCTTAAGGAAGACCCGCCGCAAATCACCAAAATTCGTAGAACAGATCTGCATCCAGTTATTGATGAGGACGGTAACTATTTTGTTTACCCTGTCTTCCCGTATCACTCGGAAAAGAAGTTCGAGGTATTCACGGTAAGTCTGAAGCCAGGCTTTACACACAAGGCAGAAGAGCATCTGGGAGAGGAAACGATTCTCATGATCCGTGGGGAAATGTACTTTGAAATGCAGGGGCAACAGCTCCAATTGAGTGCAGGGGACGCCGTACAATTTCAAGGATCTGATATCCATACCTATCGTAATGATTCGGATGAGGATGCCGATTTTTATGTATTGATTTATTATGCGGATTAGTGGGATGATTAACATAGTCTACAACAGACTTCCACACAGGATTCTGCAAAATCCTGAGATATAAAAAGAGAGCAACGAGGAAAAGAGAGGAAAGAACCCATGGAAAGCAAGTACATCCGAGAAACCTACTGCTTTAAGACGTCCCGAGTATTTCCCAACGATATCAACAATCATAACACGCTCTTTGGAGGCCGATTGATGTCGTATATCGACGATATCGCATCTATTGCTGCCGCCAAGCTGTGCCGTACGAACACAGTTACAGCCTCGACGGATTCGGTAGATTTTTTGCTGCCTATCCACCCGAGCGATTCTGTCACGCTGGAAGCGTTCGTAACTTGGACAGGCCGCAGCTCGATGGAGGTGTTCGTAAAAGTGATTCGCGAGGGATTGATGACTGGCGATCGCAAAATTGCAGCTACCGCCTTCCTGACCTTTGTGGCATTGGACGAGAACAATCGTAAAGTGACCGTCCCACAGGTGATTCCGGAAACAGAGGAGCAAATACAATTACACCAGACGGCTCCATCGCGCGCAGCCATACGGCGTCAGCGGAGGGAAGAAAGCAAGCAGCTGGCTAGTTTTCTGACGACAGATTTTCCGTGGGAAGTGTAGTGTACTAGACATCACCCATTTTACCGTTTTAGCATAAAAAGGAGCCGTTTTCCGTTAGAGATCACTACGATCTGTTCGGATGACGGCTCCTTTTGATAAGGATCTGAGCTATTCCACTTTGACTACACGGAAATGCTGGTTCGTCCCGCCATTATCGCCCCATTGAATGGCTTTGGCTCCATCGGCAGTGGCACCTTCGGAAATGTCGATTAGCTTGCCCGTTGCCCGATTTTTCAGCTTGTAATAACCTCCGGTTACGGATACGAGCTGCCAATGCTGGCTGGACCAGCCTCCATCATTCCATTGTTCGATAACTGCGCCGTCTGCTGTAGCACCGCTTTCAACACCAATCAGCTTCCCGCTGTTCCGATTCACAATTTTATAATACCCGCCGCCTGCATCCTTAAGCTGCCATTGCTGGCTTGGCGCTCCGGAATTCGCACGCTGCTCTAAATCTGCTCCGTCTGTCGTCGCATTGCCAATGATGCCTAGCGGCTTGTTGCTCTTGCGGCTTACCAGCTGATAATAACTATCCGGGTCGATGACCATCGGCGTAGTTACGCCCTCAACTACACCACTGGCGGTATCAATGCTGATGCTGTCGAACCAATCCATAGCTAATGAGGTCGCGGTTGGAAAACGCAGCGGCAGCCATACATATTGAGAATCCTGCACAGGACCGCTCCACGCCCCAGCCCAACGGTCGCCCAAATACAGATACGAGGTCGTCTGCGTACCTTCAACAGGAATGACGTAAGCCGACTGTGAACCATAGGTTGTACTATCCCCGAAGTTCATCGTATTGCTCCAGGTTCCTTCAATGCTGGATGCGGTAGCATACTTGGCCTGATTGGGATTCCAGCCGGTTGCCCCGGATGTAATCAGGAAGTAGACGTCTCCTTTTTTGAACATCGCTGGAGCTTCACGATATTGTCCTGGCCAAAGTGTAGTCACCAGCGATTCAACTTGAAGGAAATCCGGTGTCAGACGATAAATGTTCAGATCCGCGTTTACACGGGTAGCCGAAATCAGGTATGCAGTACCGTTATCGTTGTATACGGTCATATCGCGCGAATCATAATCCAGCGGACGGAAGCTGCCCTGATACGTATAATCTCCGTCTACAGTATCGGATGAGGCAACTGCCACTCGGGCTTCGTTATAATTAATCCCGTTTTCCTTGTGCATCCATAATACGTATTTGCGTGTTTTTTCGTTATAAATCACTTTTGGACGTTCAATATTCGATACATTCAGCTCTGCGGCCGAACTGCTGGTCAGTACGTTTTTACGAAACTCCCAATTTTTTAAATCAGAGGAACGATAGGCGGAGACCGCCTTGAATGTTCCATTCGGATTACGATTTTCACCAAACCAATAATAATAACCGTCCACTTTAATCATCCCGCCCCCATGGGCATGAACCACGTTTCCATCTGTATCTTTAAACTGAATGCCATTTACTACATTCGCTGAAGCAGCTGAAGCGATCTTAGGTGAAAACATCTGAAAAATGCTTAACGAAAGCAAAATAGTGAGCATAATACACAGCAAGCGGGCAAAATCATATTTCATTGTTTCGTCCTCCTCTGTATGGGTATTTTAAAGCGCTTTCATTAATAGGGTCTATGAAGTAGTTTTGATAGAGCTGCTTATCCCAATTGTATCCATATTGAATTGAAAGTGCTAGAGTAGTATATTGACCATGTATATGGCAAGCGTCATCCCAATTTAACAGACTTTAATCGACTGGTGAGTGTTACAAACTGGCTAATATCCATTAGGTATACAGGAGGCGACCATGGAAATATACGCGATTGATACAAGTAAGCCGGAGGCTGAGCGACATTATGAATTACTGGTAAATCAGGTTTCACTGGAAAAACAGCACAAGTTGGATCGTTTTTTACATCGAGAAGACGCTTTGAGGGGGTTATACGCCGATGTGCTGTTAAGGTGGTTGGTTTGTCGGCAATTAAAAATACCAAATGCAAGCCTTCAGTTTACATACAATGCTTTTGGCAAGCCCTCCTTGTTGAATGCGCCGGCATTCCATTTTAATGTTTCCCATTCGGGAAAATGGGTAGTATGCGCCGTTGATGATCATCCGCTTGGTATTGACATTGAACAGCTCCGTCCTATTGATTTTGAGGTAGGCAGGGTATGCTTTTCAGACACAGAGTACGATGCATTAATGCAGCAGGATGCAGAGAGTCGTTTATCCTATTTTTATGATCTTTGGACGCTTAAGGAAAGTTTTGTGAAGGCCGAAGGGCAGGGGCTAACGCTGCCGTTAAAGTCTTTTTCATTCGAGTTGGAAGCACGACCGTCTATAGGGTTCACGACAGAGGGCTTTACTACTGAGTATTGTCATTTTAAGCAGTATGAGCTAGACCCAGATTATAAAATGGCTGTCTGTGCAGCTCATGATCACTTTGCGCAGGAGGTACAGCAGGTAGATATAAATACACTACGTTTGGAAGTGGCAACCTTGGCGTAATATGCAGCAGATCAAGCATATAGTTGGAGAAAAGGAGATGAGTGGCGTTGACATTCGTTTTGTTCAAGCACGGCAGGTTATATGGGGACTGGGCTTCCAAAGGAGACTCCATCGTTGTACAGCATGGCCGCATACAGGCCATTGGATATGCCTGGGAGCTTGAATTGCAGTTGTCAGGTAAGGAGTACGAGACGGTGGATTGGGAGGGTGCCAATATACTGCCGGGCTTAACTGATGCCCATATGCATTTGTCTATGCATGGTATGAAGCTGGCTATGCTGGATTTCACATCAGCTACTTCCAAGGACGAGATGCTGGCTATGCTGCGTAAGCGGGTCGCTGTAACACCGCCGGGAGAGTGGATTTTAGGTCTTAATTGGAACGAAAATGAGTTTATTCCTGTTGAAATTCCGCATATAGCTGAGCTAGACGCCATTACAGATCAGCACCCGGTATATCTGACTCGTACGTGCTTTCATACGTTTTTGGCCAATTCAGAGGCATTTCGGCGTGCAGGTATTCACGAGAACACCCCTAATCCGGCTTCAGGAGCCTATGGACGAGACGCAGAGGGGCGGTTAAATGGATTGATTTATGAGGAAGCATCCTTTGCCTTTACAAGCGTGCAGCCAGAGCCGGATTATTCGGCGAAGAAGGATACGATCCGGCGAGCTTGTCTGGATGCGCTACGGCTGGGTCTGACTGCTGCGCACACGGAGGATTTACGTTTTTTGGGCAGCGTAGAGACGATGCAGCGAATTTACAAGGAGCTGCGAGAAGAAGGTCTTGCTTTTCGTACACACCAGCTCATCTATCATCCATTTATGGAAGAAGTGAAAGTACAGAAGCTCTGTGCAGGTACCGGAAACGAGTGGTTCAAAATCGGTGCGATTAAAATGTTTGCTGACGGCGCTATTGGTGGAAGAACGGCTTTATTATCCGAACCTTACAGTGATGCTCCACATACGTGTGGAATGGCCATCCAACCGCAGCCAGAGCTGAATCAGATGGTGGCAGCAGCCAGAGCCGCAGGCTTTCCAGTGGCTGTACATGCCATCGGAGATGGGGCGGCGCACATGATTTTGACAGCGATGGAGGCCCATGGACTAACGGAGGAAAGCGGGTTGCCGGATCGTCTAATTCATGGGCAGGTGCTACGGGCTGATTTGGTTAAAAGAATGGCGAAGCTGCCGCTGATTGCAGACATCCAGCCTCGTTTTGTCGCAAGCGATTTTCCCTGGGTGCTGGATCGGGTTGGGAAAGAACGGACCGAATATTTGTATGCCTGGAAAAAGCTGCTGCAAGCAGGCATTCCGTGTGCTGGAGGCAGTGATGCACCGATCGAGCCCCTAAACCCATTTCTGGGTATACATGCGGCAGTGACTCGCGCCAAGCCGGAAGAAATGCATGAGGGCTATCTTCCTGCTGAGAAGCTGGATGTTCACGAAGCCATTCATCTGTTTACTATGGGAAGCGCAGTAGCGGCTGGGGAAGCTGATGAAAGAGGGACAATCGCTGAAGGCAAAGCCGCTGACTTTACCGTTATTGACCGCGATGTATCGGAAAGTCACCAAGCTTTGCTTGATGTTAAGGTACGAATGACCGTTGTGAACGGGCAAGTTGCATACCGGTCGTAGGCTGGTGATACGTATGTATGGCAAAAGCCTTCAACTTCACTTTTTACGTGAGGTTGAAGGCTTTTGAATTTTTACAAGCCACGCTGTATGAAGCGGTCCGCATTTTTCACACTGGCCCACAGATCAGAGCTTGCGCCGCCTGGATACCAGTAGGCGAAGCCAGCAAATCCTTGATCCTGACCTAAGCGGTACTTACGAGTGATGGATCGCCCTTCTTCCAGCCATAGCTTATGAAGCTGAGTATCTTTGTAAGACACGGTATACTGCTGAATATCCTCGTCCCAGATCGGTTTGGAGGAGATACGGGACACCAGCAGATTTTGCAGATCTAGTGAAATATCAGAGGAAGCGATGGATTGCCCATTAGCGTTAAGTGTCCAATTCCGTGTAAATAACGGCAGCGCCAAAATTGCTTTTTCCGGATCGGTGGTTTGTACAAAGCGTCGCACGCTTTCACGCAGCCATGGCAGGGAGGACACGGAGCCGGGGATCGAGCTTCCCCCCCAATGCTCGTCATATCCCATCAGGATTAGATAGTCTGCAGCAGCGCCAAGCTTTTGATAATCAAAAGCGGCAGTCCAGTCCGTTCCGTAATCAGGAGATACACAGAGCGCCAGTACTGCATTTTGACTTTTCAACTTCGCTTTTAATTGTTGGACGAACAATGTAAGATAGGCACGATCCTGGCCATCTACATTTTCAAAATCAATGACAAGCCCGTCTAAACCATGTACAGATACAGCATTGGCAAGCTGAGTTATGGTTTTAGCCCGTAGAACCTCACTGGACAGAATTTGGTGTGTCAACGCCAGATTGGAACGGTTGCCCACCATAGCCCAAATTTTTTTTTGATGCTGTTTGGACCAGGAAAGCAGCGAAGAGTTAGTGTAATCGCTGATACTGCCCGTTTCGTTCAGAAAAAACCAGCGTGGTGACAGGGTGTTGATGTTGGATTGAAGCACCGTATTTTCAAATTGCTGAACGGTTTGGTCATATTGCCAGCCTAATCGAATGGAAGAAGCGGTGGAAGCAGCTTGGCGAGCATGCTGTGTTGAATACGTCAGCAGACGCTCCAATAATGCCGCTGTTTCTTCACGAGTGAGAGAAGATGCCGGGTGGAAATAGTTGTTCTCACCTTTCATAAAGCCGTAACGATTCACGGTGGTTACCCCTTCAAGAGCCCAATCTGCAATTTCGTCACGATCGGTGAAAGAGGATGTGGTGCTACCTGATCCGCCCGAAGAGCGGATGAGACGTGCAATCATTAAGGCTGCTTCTTGCCGGGTTATAGGACTGTTGGGTTGGAATGTGCCGGACGTTCCTCCCTGTACGATATCGAGCTGCGAAGCCGCTTCGATCCAACCGTAGTACCACGCTTGCTTGGGAACATCCCGATAGGAGGAGACAGCTGCTTGTACAGGCTCCAGAGCGAGGACACGATCCAATGCGGTAACCCATTCAGCTCTGGTAACGGCCTTTTTAGGTGAGAAGTAACCAGGTTGTGTACCGTTCAAAATTCCTTTAGCGTGTAGGGAAATAATAGACTGATAGGCGTAGCTGTGTGAAATATCTCGAAAAGCTACGCCGGTTGCTGCTGCCGGGGCAGCTAAGTATGAAGTGAATGCTGTGAATATTGTAATGGCTGTAGTTGCCGATAGAGTAAACCTGGTTAGCCAACGCGATCGTTTGGAACTCATCCCAATAACCTTCTTTTTTATGATAGATTGTAAGTGTATATATTATTACTCGACGAATAATACTATCAAAAAGAGGAAAGTTATTCATTGCTAAATTGCTGGAAAAATACCAAAAAACCCGCTACCGATGGGTAACAGGTTTGATATTGGATAAACTATGCTTTTTTGGCATACATAATACCGATCGTTTGTGGACCACAATGACTGGATATAACACAGCCTGCTGTTGTTAACAGTACCTCTTGTGCGTTCGTTTCCTCTTGTAGGCGTGCTTGCAGCATCAGCGCATCCTCTTCAGCCAGAGCGTGCACGACAATGATCATATCGTTATCCATCAAATCCCGCTGGTTCAGGGCATTTTGCAGCATTTGTTCCAGTGCTTTTTCACGTTTGCCGCGGACCTTGTAGGCAGGCGTCATTTTTCCATCAATCACTTTGATTACCGGACGAATTTTGAGCAGACTGCCGATCAGGTTTTGCATGCCTGAGCATCTTCCGCCTTTATATAGATATTCGAGTGTATCAATCACAAATTCCGTGTCGATTAGCGGTCTGGTTGCCGTCAACATATCTACAATCTGCTCTATCGTACTACCGTTTGCTGCCGCGCGAGCAGCTTTCATCACAAGCAAGCCAAAGCCGCATGACAGATTTAGGGAATCAAAAACCGTAATGCGACCTTCTGGAAATTCGGAGGCAGCGAGCAGCGCATTCTGGTACGTCGATGATAGCTCGGAGGACAGACTGATATATAAAATGTCCTCTCCTTGTTCTATGTAGGGCGTAAAGGCTTGAATGAAATCTGCCGGAGAAGGTGCGGCGGTACGAGGTAAATGTCCCTCGCGGCTGACACGCTGAAATAATTGTTCCGGGTGAATGTTCACCCCATCTTGCAATGCTTCATCACCAAATACGGTATACAATGGTACAATGCTAATCTCGTACTGTTGACGCCAGTGAGCAGGAACATCACTGGTACTGTCTGCAAAAATTTTAATTTTGTTCATACATTAAATCCTCTCTGTGAGATGCAGAAAAATCATAAAGATTGCACAGACGAAGGATAAATATCCGCCGTGCTATTCGGAATGGCGAGACCGATGGCAAGTAGTGCAATAAAGCCTACAATAATGAGTGCATTAATGATTAATCCAATAATGGCAAAGGTTTTCTTACGGTTTTTTAACGCAATGCCGATGATTCCGACCACAAGTCCGCTACAATTGAGCAGTAGGCTGCCTAAAAAAATAAAGGGAATCAGCATGGTTCCGGTTTGCTGCAAGGCGACTTCCGGGTTCATAGTTTGGTATTGGCTGAAATGAGCCATCAGATTAATGACCATAATAGCCAGAATAATATATCCGATCAGACTGACGAGCGACATAATAAAAGAAGCAATTCCGGGACCGGAATGCTTGAGCTTGACCGGAGGCTGGAACACAGGAGCTTCTGAAAAAACAGGGTGCTCCTCAGACGCAGCAGGCTTTTGCAAATTAGGATCTTGGTTACTCATTTTTTCAACTCCTTGAACATAGTCCGAACAGGTACTAATTTTCCACAAAATAAACAAAAAAGCAAGCCACTTTACACATTACCCTCCAATAGACAGGGCTTAATCATCGAATTTTGTATGCGGTTTGTTTACACACACTGGCTGGTAAACTTCATGCTGTTCCGATAAAATAAGAAGAACATTCGGGTAAAAGGATCAGTGAAAAGGAGTATAAAAAAACATGCAACGAAGATGGATTATGGTAGGATCTATAATGATGATGTTGGCGGTAGCCATTGGAGCGTTTGGGGCGCATATTGTAAAAGCACGGATTGATGCGGATGCATTGGCCGTATATGAAACCGGTGTGAAATATCATATGATTCACGCTGTCGGATTGCTGATCATTGCGTTGGCTGCCGGACAGTGGGGCCCTTCGACCCGCTTAAGATGGGCTGCGCGGCTGTTGTTCACGGGTATCATTTTATTTTCCGGCAGCCTGTATGTGCTAAGTTTAACCGGAATCCGTGTGCTGGGTGCGATCACCCCATTAGGAGGCGTGTGTTTTATTGCAGGATGGATATTGTTGGCATGGGCTGCTGCCGGTCTAAAGAAAGAGAATTAGAAAGCTCATTGCCCCATTTTAAAAAAAGAGAATCGATAGGAAAGACGCCATGTTTTTCCTATCGATTCTCTTTTTTCATGCTTACTTGTTCTAGTGAGATATTACATTTACGATGTGATCTCATCAATCTCATTCATTTTAAAGGAGTACACTTGCTTCTCATCAACATGATACACACTCAGCAGGTTATTATCATGATCCAGGTTGAGTATGCGGCATGGAATGCTGCGCTGTCCGCCGTAGCGGTTCACGATTAACCGTACAAGCGTATTATCATGTATATAGCGTTTGATCCATTCGTACGTACTAAGGTCTTGTTGTATTGCAGGCTTTGGCTGTACGTGGGATTGTTTGATCTCTTGAATAACAGGTGTCTTGTTCGTAATTGCGGCTGATTTCTTTTTGGAGAATTTTTCCGCAAGCGTAGCGGCTGCATCAGACGGGCTATTAACGGCCGACTGTTTTTTTAGATACAATGCAGCTTCAATTAAATTACCAAGTTCGATACCGGATTGAATCCGACTATCCGCAATTTGTTCGTTTTGGCTCAAGAGATGAAGCAGGAACTGAAGGGCCTCTACGTTCGAACGACCTTTAACTAATACATCAACATTAAATAAATAACTGGTTTCGTCTTGATTTGATTCCTTTTTCATACATCCTCCAGCCCAAGCCCTGGGTAATTAGTCTTTTGTAGTACCTATCAATATATCATTAAAATGTAATCTGTCATAGGGCCTAGGGCCCTGTTGTTGGATATTAGCAAAAATAAGTTCTATATAAAGCCCTATGCGCTAAATTTTTTCTGAATCCACAGGAAATGTACATTTTAGCATGTGTGTACATGAATGAGGACTGTATATGAGAAGAATGAATAGAGCTAAAGTATGCATATACCGAGAATAAGTGAGGTGGGGAATGAAATCAAGTAATTTAAATTTTAAATATTTTACAAAAAAGTATAGCGTGGCATATCTTCATTAAGGATCTTTTTCCGCCGAGAAAAAATTAAAATCCCCCTTAACGAAAGAGGGATTTGGCATATCGAAAACATGGTATATTATAGTAAGCAAAAAATAAAGTGGATGTTATATTCAATCAAAATGGGATTCGTTGTGATTGAATATGATAGTCATGTTCGACTGCCCAACTCACAAGACCACTCCAGAAATTTTCACAGACTGAAATGATCTTTGTTGGTTCCGCTAAATCTCCGGACATAACCAACTTAACTAGATGATCAAATCCCTCTGGACGATCCGGCAGTTCCAGTGCTTCTGGTAGAACCATTGAGCCCGTTGAGAAAAGCTTCTGATTGTGTAACCCAACTAACATAGCTCCATATTGGGCAAACTGCATGATCAAGTACGGCAAGTAGGTACGAGGGCCATTTATACTGACATTTCTAAGCTTTCCAATAAACTCATACATTTCACCTACAAGCACTTCGTTGATTGCATGCCTGAAATCTTCCTTTGTTGGGGATTCGGCAGCTTCCTTTAATATGGAAAAAAAGTCTTTAGGATCATACAGACGAAGTGGGGAAAAGAAAGGTCCATGTGTCAACGGCCACGTACCCTCAACAGTAGAGGCGGTTTTCAGAAGAATGTCTGAACTACAGACGTTCACCTCGGCTTTCCAAGGACCCGCCGACCATTCATGGCTAAAATCTACGGGAGCGTTGGATTCACTTAGTACACAAAACATTTCAATATCTGAGAAAGGGCCGTCCGTACCTTTGGCAACAGAGCCATAGACCCCTATAGCTAGAATTTTGTCTTTGTATACTTCATGTAACCTAGCAGCTATTTCATGGCACGTCTGAAGCCTCTCATTTCGGGAAATGTGGACAGGTCCATTCATGTTCATTTGTGATTCTCCCTCCGTTTTTAGCAAGCATGGTATGGAGTGCTGTGGGGAAATAGCGACAAGTGAAAACATCTATTTTATCAGTAGTGTGGTGACTTATGAAGCCCTTTGTTAAGAGAACTAAAAACATTACGGTCAATAATTTTATTTTTCATTGTGTGATTAATGAAATGCCTAGCAGAGATTTTGTCAGTCTTAGAATATACTCTTCCAAAACTTCATTTTTTGAAGTGAGCTTTTCATGGAAGGGGAGCTGGTCCATCAACCTTCATAAACCCAATACTTGTGCCCGTATCATTAAATATGCTATAGCACTCGGATGGGATTACAGCCAAGAAAAGAAACAGATGAAAATGGATCAGGCTGATTTTCTTATAGCCGAACTAGGCTTAGAGGACTAAGGTGAAGTGTTTGATCGTACGAACTAAGAGATTTGTCCAATCTACTGATTCGCCATTCAGCGAGGGTTTAATTTCACCTGTGAGCCCTTGCCGCCCGTCTGGATTCCAGTTTCCTTTACACCGACTTCCTTCAGATCGCCCAGTAGACGCTCCAGCACCGCTTTGGCGACAGGTGCTTCTTTTGCGCCTGAGGCCTTAACGACCAACTGTACCGGTTTACCAGAACGGAGTTGTTTGTCCGCCTGACGCAGCTTCGTGTCGTAATCATGCTCCTCAATGTGAGCGGTGAAGCGAAGCTCCTTGACCTTTTCTTTACCATGGTTTCCTGCGGCTTGGCCGTTATTTGTTTTGCTTGCTGCGGCTTTTTTTTGCACAAGCGCTTTTCCTTTGCCCTTTGCAACCAAGCTGCACGGTGGCGGACTACTCATCAGTGAGGTGCAGACCAGGTCCACTCCCTTGGATCGGGCCATAGCCAAGGCTTCTGACTTGGAAACAACGCCGAGCTTCTCCCCTGAGAGTCCGGTGAGCACCACCTCGTCAGCTTTAATTTGCTCGTTGATTAATACTGCCACTTCAATGTAGCCTCCCTTAAACAATGATAAAACTATCATATACGGAACCTATGTGCGATTCAATTGAACTTCGATATATCCTTATTGACAAAAATCACTAACCCCTATACTCTTTTACTGATAATGATTATCATTTTCCGATGCATATACATACAGGGGTGATTGAGAGAAATGAAAAAGATGTTGAATGGCCTATTGTTATTTGTAGTTTTAGCGATTGTATTGGCAGGCTGCGGTTCGGCTGGGAATAGCTCGAAGACGGAAGGGGCTACAGGGTCTGAGCAGACATCTACAGCGGCTGGTCCGGTTACGGTTAAGGACGACCATGGGGAAGTCAAGCTGGACAAGCCAGCGGAACGTGTCGTTGTACTCGAATGGACGTTTACCGAGGATCTGATTGCACTTGGCGTACAGCCGGTCGGGAATGCGGACAATGCCAACTATAAGCTGTGGGTGACACCAGAGGCGAAGCTGGCTGATGCCGTAACGGATATCGGCACACGGGGCGAACCCAATCTCGAAGCGATTGCGGCGCTCAAGCCAGATCTTATTATCTCTAACGCCGATAACAATGCAGCGATCTATGCACAGCTTAAGGGAATTGCACCAACGATAGAGTTCGATCCTTACAAGGGGAACGGCTATGATTACGACCGTATGGTCGAGATTTTCAAGCAAATCGCGGTGGCTACCGGTAAAACGGAACAGGCTGATAAAGTCTTAAGCGAACTTGACCAGCACTATGTAGAGGCAAAGGCAACATTGGAGAAGGCGGGCAAAGCAGACTTTCACTATGCGTTGACACAAGCCTTTACAGCTCAAAATGCTGCCAGTCTGCGAATGTTCAAGGATAATTCAGTTGTAGCGGGTACGCTTGCGAGAATCGGCATGGTGAACGACTGGAAGTCGGACCAGACTGAGAAGTACGGATTTAGTACCGTAGGCATCGAAGCTCTTCCAGCTGTACAGGATAGTAATTTTATCTACATTACGCAAAAGACGGACGATATATTTGGCACCGCCATGAAGAACAACACGGTATGGAACGGACTGAACTTTGTTAAAGAAAAACGCACCTACCCGCTGGACGGTACAACATGGACTTTCGGCGGCCCAATTTCGTCCAAAGTACTGGTTGATCAAGTAGTTGGAGCTCTGACGAAATGACCCGAACGGACACAACGGGATTATCGAAGACTTGGCGTATAGGAAGCATCTTTGGGGGCGGCTTGATCGTCCTCATCGTGCTTTTTTTTGTAAGCTTGTGTTATGGGGAGGCTTCGATCCCGCTCCATACAGTCATCGAGGCGTTGACCCAGCGTCAGAATACGCTTGAGCATAACATGGTTTGGGATCTTCGGATGCCGCGTACGGTCATTGGAATTCTGGCTGGCGGTGCGCTGGCCATCGCGGGTGCTTTGCTTCAGGCCATCACCAAAAATCCACTGGCAGCTTCTGATACCCTAGGGATAAACGCTGGTGCCTACTTTGTGGTCGTACTGGGTGCGGTGATGTTTCCCGGATTGCTGCACCAGGCGCCATTTCTATTTGCCGCTGCTGGCGGTCTGTTGGCAGCGGTGCTGGCTTACTTTATGGGCGGGGGAAGAGCTGGAACTCCGATTCGGTTGGCGCTTGCCGGCTTGATCGTATCCATGGTTCTTGGTTCGTTTACCGGAGCGCTGCATATCTTTTATTCATTTGAAACACAGGGGCTGTTTCTCTGGGGTTCGGGCTCACTGGTGCAAAATGATTGGAGTGGGACGACTTACGCTTGGCCTTGGGTCGTAGGACTCTCGGTTATTGCTGTTATGCTGTCAAGGCAGTTTGATGTGCTGGATCTGGATGAGTCCACATCCACATCCCTTGGACAAAAGGTTAGCTTAACCCGGGCGGTGGGAATTGTGCTGGCGGTTCTGCTGTCGACCATTACAGTCAGCGTCATTGGTCCCATCGGATTTGTAGGTTTGGTGGCTCCGCATTTGGTACGCCTAAGCGGGCTGAAAATGCATCGTTGGGTGCTGCCCGGTTCCTTCCTCTGGGGGGCACTGCTGTTGATCGGCGCAGACGTGCTGGCGAAAATGATTCACAAATCAAGCATGGATCTGCCAACCGGAGCGGTCATGGCCTTGATTGGGGCACCTTGGTTGATTTGGCTGATTTTGCGGAAAATGAAGCTGCCATCCGGTATCGGCGGACAGTCTTCCATGAACATAGGTGTGCGCTCTCGGAAATTACCGTTTGGCAGACTGGCTACAATATTTGCGTGCTGTGCCGTGCTGCTAACGGTATTCAGCCTGATGTTTGGAGGAATGCGCATTCCAGTGGGGGATCTGCTATCCGGCCTGTTTGGCGGGGAGAGTGCGAATTCGGCTTTGCTTCAATTTAGAATACCACGTACGCTGGTGGCGGCCGGGGCTGGTATCGCGCTTGCGGTCAGCGGCGTCTTGATCCAACTAGCGGTTCGTAATCCTTTGGCGGATGCCTCGATCATTGGAGTTTCGTCAGGGGCTGGTTTCGGTGCGCTTGCAGTGATTATCGTGTGGCCTGGGCTGCCTATTTATATGCTGCCCATCGCGGCGATTGCTGGAGCGGCAGTGTCGGCAGCGGTGATCTTCTTTTTATCGTGGAACAAGCACCTAAATCCGTCAGTGGTCATCCTGCTTGGGATTGCTGTATCTGCGATCGGATCAGCCGGCATTCAGGTGTTGATCATCCAAGGTTCGCTCTGGGGTAGCACAGGCTATATCTGGCTGACTGGTAGCACCTACGCTCGAAACTGGGGGCAGGTGGCAACCATTCTGGCCTTTCTACTCGTGTTGTTGCCAGTAGCATGGTGGCTGGCTCGCCGTTTCGATCTTTTGGTATTTGACGATAGCAGCGCTATGGGATTGGGGCTTCCGGTGCGCCGCACCCGGCTGTGGGCGATGGTAGTAGGTGTGCTGCTGGCGGGTGGAGCAGTAGCCTGTGTGGGTACAATCGGCTTCATTGGGCTGATTGCTCCGCATATCGTGCGTACGTTGATCGGGCACCATGTACGCCGTTCCATTGTTCTGTCTAGCATCTTGGGAGCGGTCATGCTGGTGCTGGCGGATACGATTGGACGGACCGTGCTTGCGCCGACCGAAATTCCTTCTGGATTGCTGATTGCACTAATCGGTGCACCGTATTTTCTATACTTGATGTACCGCTCGAATAAGAGTAAATCTGTGTAGTTGAGATGACACGAACAGGCTGTTTCCAAGCGGATTCTCCGTGAGGAAGCAGCCTTTATTATTTTTTTCTATGCAATCATCTGAGGAATCATCTGAATTAAATATTTACAAATCTAATAAAGTAGATATAATGTGAAGTATGGAACCGTCATTGATTTATAAAGCTTTGTCGAACGAGACTCGTCGTCTGATTATGCAGTGGTTAAAAAAACCACAAGATTATTTTGATGAGCAGGCTTATTTAAAGCAAGGGCTCAATTTTCAAATTGGTGTATGTGTGGGAGATATTCAGGCCAAATCGGGACTTGCACAGTCTGTAATCTCAAGTTATTTATTAACGATGCAAAAATCCGGTTTGTTAGAGTCTGAGCGAGTAGGGAAGTGGACGTACTACCGTCGGAATGAAAAAACAATACAGGAATTTGCCGAGTACATCCAAAAAGAACTATAAACAGAAAGGAGTTTTTTTTCACATAACATATCTATAAATCTATATATATAATTAATTGGAGGCTTATACTTAAATATGAAAAAGGTTAACCCGTTAGTTATTATCATTCTAGCTTTGGGCGTGTTCGGCATTATTACAACGGAAATGGGGATTATAGGTGTTCTTCCCCAAGTCACTCAAAAATTCAATATATCAGCTTCCCAGGCTGGTTGGCTCGTCAGTATATTTTCTTTCGTTGTTGCGATCTCAGGGCCGTTTTTGACCTTACTCGTTTCTGGCATGAATCGTAAAGCTATTCTATTAATATCAGTATTCAGTTTTGTTATTTCAAATCTTGTCTATGCCTATACTACTCATTTTGAGGTCATGCTCATTTTTCGTGTTCTTCCTGCAATATTTCATCCTGTCTTTTTTTCAGTTGCCCTCGTGACCGCATCTAATCTTGTTCCCCCTGAAAAGAGCAGTAAAGCCGTCACCAAGGTTTTCGCCGGAATCACGGTAGGATTTGCTTTTGGCGTACCCTTGACTTCTTATCTTGCTGAGAAAATAGCATTAGAAGCTGCTTTCTGGTTTGGAGCTGTCGTAAGCATGATTGCATTTGTGGGAATCCTCATATGGCTTCCTTCTCTACCTGCTCAGGAAAAAATGTCTTATGGCAAACAGCTAAGTGTATTACGAAAGCCTCAATTATGGTTTAATATTGTGTCAGTTATTTTTATCTTTGCAGCTATGTTTTCAGTGTATAGCTATTTTGCTGAATATCTTGGAGAAATAACCCGTATGAACGGGTCATGGATCAGCATGATGCTGATGGGCTTTGGAATCGTTATGATTTTTGGGAACTTTTTATTTGGGGGATTACTACATAAAAATCTGATAAAGACTATTATCACGTTCCCGTTGCTATATATGGTCATTTACGTACTCACTTATGCTCTGGGTACTTCTTTCCTACCGATGATTGTGGTTGTGCTCATTTGGGGAGCCGTACATTCCGGAGGGCTAATTATTAGTCAAGTATGGTTAACCACTGAAGCGAAAGAAGCTCCAGAGTTCGGTAATAGCCTATTTGTCTCATTTTCTAATCTCGGTATTACGATAGGGGCTGCTATGGGTGGGTGGTTTATCTCTCACTTGGGAATACACCAGCTCATCTGGAGTGGAATGATGTTTGCACTGCTAGCATTTTTATCAATTATCATAAAAATAAAAATGTTCAAATCAAATGCAACGGAAGTCAACGTGCGTTAAAATATGGAGAGGCAAACGGGATCTTGGCGTTGCTCACCTGGGGAGTGATATCCTTAATTAAGCGTTTTCGCTAATCGTAATAAAGGAGTAGACATCTCTAAGTATTAGAAATTACATTATTTATGGGGAGGAATCTGATGGATATTCGAATGTATCACGATCTGGAGGCTCAATTGGAAGAAGCGATTTGGGCTCTTGGAGAGGAAGCAGCTCTTACACTTCCCATAGATAGCGGTATGGCCGAGGAAAAGGCACAGAAGGCTTGGGATCTAATCCCTGAGCCAAAGCACACATGGGGCATTACAGGTGTAACCTTGCATCAGTATGTTCAAATACTCAACTATAACAGTCATATGGAGCGATCAGTAGAGCTTTTAAATGACGAAATTTTAGATTTGGAAGGTTCAGGGCACCGAATTATACATGCAGAGCCTTACATTCAAATGGCGGAAACGCATCTTCTTCAGAGCAAGCCTGGATTAGCTTATAAATATCTCAAGAAGGCATACTCGATTGGGGGCGCACGGGCATTTCGGGATCAGCCCAAGCTTTATCTCGAAATGGCGAAAAGTAAAGTTCTGGATGAACAGGATGTATTACTTCGATTTAAGGCGTTGGATGTGAATGCCAAACTTTTGAGCGAATTAAAAGATAGCCAATAATCAATGTAATGGTCTTATTTTTTATTTATGAGGAGGACGACTGCTTTGAAATTAAAAGAAGTGCTCTTAGGTACACACAGCTTCGAAGCGATGAAGATTTTTTACGGTTCTCTCCTGGATTTGCAGGTTGTAGAGGAGGGACCTTCGCGGTTGTCGTTTCAAGTAGGTGAATCGGTGCTTGCTTTTCAGGAATCCTCCCATATGGAAAATGAATTTTACCATATTGCCTTTACGATTCCAACCAATAAATTTATAGAAGCCAAACAGTGGGCTATCAACCGAGGAATTTCGTTGATTTCAAGGCACCAAGAAGATGAGTTTTTTTTCGAAAACTGGAATGCAACCGCGTTTTACTTCTATGATCCGGATCAAAACCTCGTTGAATTCATTGCTCACCATACACTTGATAATGCAGTCGCTGAAGCTTTCGGATCTCACTCGATACTTCGTATAAGCGAGATTGGTCTTCCGGTCGATGATGTCCCAGAGGGTTCTAGAATAATTACCGAAACGTTCCAACTTAATTCATGGGGAGGGGCTGGACAGAAATTTGTACCGCTAGGGGATGTGGAAGGTTCCTTTATTGTTACAGACAAGCAACGTCCCTGGTTTCTTGATGATAGGCTTCCGACCGTGTTCAGCATCCGTGTCTTGTTTGAAGGTATATGCTCTGCCCGTCTTTCGCTTCATAATGGGTCGTATGAATTGAGATCAACCTGAGTTAAGGCTTCATCTCATTGCCACCACCCTGGATTTCTAGAATAGATCAATAAGAGGAATATCCGGGGATTACCATACATATAGGAGAGAATAGATGAATATTAGATTGCTAAATTCAAATGAAAATTATCCGTTAGAGCTCTTGTTACTAGCTGATCCTTCGCGTCAACTTGTTGAGGAATATTTGAAAAGAGGGCAGTGTTATGTAGCAGAAATTGACCATCAAATTGTGGGAGTCTATGTTCTTTTACCTACAAGACCTGAAACAATTGAGGTGGTGAATATTGCAGTATCGGAAGTCATGCATGGTAAGGGGATTGGCAGACAATTAGTGACACATGCGATTGAAACAGCCCGGATACAAGGCTATAAAACATTAGAAATTGGTACAGGAAACTCTAGCATTGGACAGTTAGCTCTCTACCAAAAATGTGGTTTCAGAATTGTAGGTGTAGATCTAGATTTCTTTGTCAGACATAGCTATGTAGAAGAAATTTATGAGAATGGCATACAGTGTAGAGATATGATTCGTATGTCTCAGGATTTGTAGAGCTTAATTTTCTTTGCAAACCCTTCAAAGGTATCTTAAGTAAGGTTCTGAAAGGTATATGATATTGTGCCAAAAGATGGTACAATGAATTGCGGAAAGGCTATACAATCATTGGATTGCAATAGTCCTTTTTTAATGAGCTGATATCCTACTAAGTTCCTGACAAGGGGTGGTTATTTTGTACAACACAACAACCACGATACTCACAGAGATAGCAAAACATATGAGAGATCATGATTTAATCCTAAGTGATTTAGCTAGAGCAGCCGAAATGAATCCGGGCACCATGAGCAGTATTATTAATGGGAATCGCACACTTTCAGTCGATCAGCTAGACCGAATTACACAAGCGATGGGCTATCCCGTTGGTTATTACTATGAACGCTACGTGTCTGAGTATTTAGCAGAGGCTAATCCGAATTGGCGTCGAATGAGTCCTTTTATACATAATTGTGCGAGACTCAATAAATTGGACTGCATTCATGATGTGGTTAATTTATTGATGGATAAACTAGGCTATTCAGAATCTTTATTTGAGCTTGCCGAAGAACTATTTCATGAAAAAATGTATCAAGCGGCAACCATACTTTATGAAAATGTGGCTATAAGTGAAAAAAAGCAATATTCGGAACGTCTGGCTATGTGTCAGTACCGTTTGTTCCATACAAGGCAAGGAGATAATCAAGAGAAAAACTATGAAGCAGCCGTTCAATTTGAAATATACGTTGATCGACTAGATGAGATAGAACAGTTAGATGCATTAAAAGATCTGGCGAATACATACCGCTCGTTACGAAAATGGGACAAAGTAGAATTATTCGCTAAAGCTCTGGGAGACAAGGCAAAAATTCAATATAAACTGGAGCAAGAACGCCATCCATCCAAAAGAGAAAATGCAAAGAAACCAAGCTTTCCTCTGTTTGCGTATTGGGCTTTTTCTCATTTGCTTCGTGCAGAAGTTTGTGAGGCTCATAAAGATTATGAGAAGGCACTTCAGCATACGTACAAATATGGTGACTTAAGTTGGGTGAAAGATTCAGATGAAATCACTTCAGAATGGAAAATGAGATATAAAGAATGGTCTAAAGCCAATACTTATGTAAATAAACTTCATGCTGGTGAAATTGGTGTTCTGGCTGATTATGTAACATTATTTTCTTCAAGGAAAGAAGAATTACTTTCGGGATTAGATAACATACTTGAGGCTGCTAATCGATTTCATTTAAATGTTGATCATATTCTAAATCAATTTAAAACAGAAATTTTAGCTTTGCTGGATAAACCCGAGTGTGTAGGTACGTACAATCAACAATTAGTTATAGAACGTTATATCCATTTCACACATGAATTAGCAGTTTACTACTTTAACAAAAGTAATTTTGTAAATGGCTTTACTTTTTTGTTAAATTGTTTGGAAAAATCTACATCAATCAATAATAAGTCGTATATAATTAAGTGTGTAAAACTGTATGAGTTCTATCAAGAGTGTGCAGCATCTGAGACGAAGACAGCATATAGAAATATAATTAATGAGGTGGATAATGATGAGACGTAAAGTAATTCTATCTTTTTTAGTTACTAGTTTTATACTAGTAGTAGTAGTAGTTCCCCCTCTTCAGTATCAAGACAAAGGGTCTATTTATGAGCCCACTGGACAACACGGAGGAATGTGAGAATAAAAAGGTCTCCAGTATAGGACACAGTAGAACCTAAAAATATACTATTAATAAGTGGTTAGATGGAATGATCCGTCTAGCCTTTTTATTACCTATTTTGCTGTAAATAATCAATATGAAGAAATCTTCTTTTGAGAAATATATGTAAAAAGTGCAAAAATGTATTATGTATTGTATGCCGAGTTTGTGTTGAAAGGGTGGTTTATTTATGGAGATCATACCTACGATTAGAGCAGAAGTTCAAACCTATTTGATACGGAAAAGCTTAACCATGACCGAGTTTGGTCACATGATTGATTTGAATGTAGGAACAGTTAGTGGCATTGTGACGGGCAACCGATCTATTTCTGTTCACCAGCTAGATCGCATCACTATGGGAATGAATTTACCCCCAGATTATTTTTATGAACGTTATATTGTTGAGTGTATTGAAGAAGAACCGCTCAACTGGCGAAGAATCAGCCCTTTTTTGTACCGATGCGTGGAGTTAGGACGACTTGATTGCTTGCGAAGAGTTGTAGGTATGTTGCTAGATAATCCTGTATATCTTCCTTCACTTTTTGAAGTAGCTGAGGATTCTTTTAAAGAAGGTTATACTGAAGCAGCGGCATTCCTTTATGAAAATGTGGCAGAAGGGGAAAAGTATCAATATTCAGAACGATTGGCCGTTTGCCAGTATCGATTGTTTACGATTCGCATTGGAGACGATCAAGAGAAAAACTATGATGCTGCTCTTCAATTTGAGCCCTATGTTGAACGGTTAGATGAGATAGATCAGCTTGATGCGCTAAGAGCGTTAGTGAATACATATCGTTCTCTACGAAAGTGGGATAAATTGGATGCGTTTGCAAAAGCATTAGGAAATAAAGCTACAATACAATACAAAATTGACCAACAGCATCATGAAAATAATGAACACACAAAGAAGCCGCTATACCCTCCATTTGTCTACTGGGCATTTTCGCATTTAATACGTGCTGAAGTTTGTGATGCTAATAAAGATTATGAGACAGCGCTCCAACATATCCAGAGATATGCCGATTTAAGCTGGGTAGAAGAGAAAGATAAAACGACTCTAGAATGGATAAATCAATTTAAAGAATGGGCAACCGCTAATATTTATGTGAATAGGCTTATGTCAGGCGACTTAGGTGTAATCCCTGATTATGTTGCTTATTTCTCTTCAAAGAAAGGTGAAATACTCCCTGCAATAGATAATATAATTGAGGCGGCTAATCGATATAATATTAATGTAGATCACATCCTTGAAATGTTTAAAACAGAAATTCAATCTTTTTTGAATGAACAGAATCAGGTAGGCGTGTATACTCAACAAATTAGTTCAGAACGTTTTACTCATTTATCAAGGGGATTAGCAATCTACCATTTGCGTAAAGGGAAGTTTTCAGATGGGTTCACATTTTTGTTCAGCTGTTTGGAAAAGTCTGCTGAAGCTAATAATAGAATACAAGCAATCAGATGTATGAGGTTGTTTACACATTTTAAAGAACATGCATCTGCTCAGACGAAGGCAGTCTATGGAGAACTGATTAAAGCGGTTAACGAAGAGGAAGAGTAAGCTGATCCCACCATTCCAATTGCAAATAAAATGCTTTTAAGTTCAAAACTACGCCTGACCTGATTCCTGAGTTGCAGGTTATGGTTGTTCGAGATTTGAAAGCTAACAGTGCTGCTTATTGATTCAAATAACTTATAACAAGGGAGTGTGATACTTAAGACATAATAGAATCTGTTTATTTCAGTTCAAACGTCACATGGGTTAAATGGAAATAACAGGATAGCAGATGGATTTCCCTAAATCACCTCTTCTGATAAGATTATTTCCATCAAAATTAAAGTGGGCGTGGTAGAATGGGGAGAATTTTAGTTCCACCTGACAAATTGATGGAAGTGGCTGATCAGTTCATACCAAGGCATGAAATAGAACACTTGAGTGGAAAGAAGACGGAACGTAAAAAAGAATCAATAAAAAGTAGGGGAATGTTTTGGAATACACTGAATTAGTAGAACGTTTTGAGATGGGGGAAGAGTTTCAATTCTATTATAAAAACGACAGCTACTGGATTAGCCATAATGAAGAAGAGTATTTTCTTACTCGGGAAAGAGACAGTTTTTCGCAGTCGTTTCCATCAGCAAGAGAGTTGTTTGTTAATGGAAAGATTGACGATAAGACTATTTTAGAATTGTGGGATAACATAGAAATTTGAAAAAGTATATTTTGGGCTTGATCTTTTTTATAAAATACCTTGTATTGATTTCGTCCTTAAATATAACTTATGTACTAATTAAGGGAGCTTTAGCTATTTGAGTTTCAACCGAATAAATAATTGAATACTTCGATTTGGGTATGACTTTTAGTGTAGCTACTAAGTATCCAAATGCTTGCCAATATAATTACAATAAAGATTGGCATTCCATATTTCTTTATAATTATCTCCTTTGTTGGCGCTACCTGTGACGCAATATTTGCTTTGAACCGTCGATAAAGAAAAGGAGCTATTGCGATTGGTCGGCTCCTTTTGTTTTAAGTTTACTCTAGGAAATCCACTGATTTCCTTTTATACATAAAAAAACGATTGTATACACCACTCCAGCAATGAGACTTAGTATAAACGAGATGGATAAAGTTCTGAAAATAAAAGTAGAAGTGGGTACTGTATAAAGTTCAAACATACCGTTAATTGAAGAACTCGTTGTTGTTGGCCCCTTTTTCAAATTTACTCATTTTCTAGCCTCTAATAATGTTTATGGAAAAGGAGAATTTGTGTACTATGAAGCCATTTAAATTAGTATAGGAAAAGCTTAGTATTTAAAAGAAATCCTTGTTAAGCTAACGGGAAACGCTAGTTGAAATCTGTTCATTGAGAGGAATGTTACATGAATGAAAAACAAAGTTATGAAGATTATTGCTATCACTGCATCTATTTTACTTATTATTGGCGTTTCAAGTGCCTTGAAAAATAATGTTGATTTAAAATTCAAAGAAGAAAATGGAATCTTTGAAAGCAGTCCTGATGCATTCGAAGATACACTAACTTGGGATTTAGCGGGTGATAAGGTGGACCCTGAAAAAGATTATTCTGTGACAATTGGATATCCACATATTATACTTAATGCAAAAAATACTGGAGCACATTCTTTTAGGGTCGAAGTAAAGCACAACAGCAAGAATACAGTTATTTTTAATGCAAGTGTTGCAGCAGACGCAACAGTAGAACTTGTAAATAATGATAGTATACCACTTGTTCCTTCAGGTCCTTATACAGTGACTATTTACGGTGGGATAGGCCTCCCAAAAGGACAAGTTCTTCTTACACAGTCAAACGCACCATATTGAAGAGGCAGAATTTGTTCCTATCAAAAGTCGAGTTGTCAAGGGACAAGAACTTGTACCGATTATTGATTTAGATATACATTTAATAAGTTACTTTAGCTCATTAAGCTATACCAGCTAATAGCTTGTCAAGATTACCAGTAAAGTGATTCTAAATCATGTGGTATAGTTAAAATG